>CAMJIH010000005.1 GCA_946405785.1 uncultured bacterium
AATACACGAGGGATTTTTTTCCTTCAAGAGACGTTTGTCATGCCCTGATAAAGCAGACAGTACGCTTTTCGCGTGCTGTGCAGGAGTTGACTGATCGCACTGTGGCGAGTCGATAGTTGGGGTTCTCGTCTTCGATGAGAATAACGGCTTGTTCGATGCCATTGAGCATCTCATCTGTGTAGCCATCGGCTTCCAGCGTAAACTCATCATTCTCATTGATGATACCACTCTTACTTACTCCTTTTACTTTGACGGAGCATTCAACATTGATCTCTTTTGCTAATTCAGCAGTGATCTGGGGCACAAATTGATCGTCCATAACTTGAAAAATTTTTTATTAGTACTGTTTTTTGTTTTTTTATTGCTTATTTTCCAAAGCAGTTTTACTGATAATGATATTTGTGATTAAGTCAAGTATTTTTTTTATTTTGTTGCAATACTATTGTTATCTTTTTTTGATTTATATTTTTTGAGAAAAAATTCGAAATTTTGCAGTTATGTTTTTTATCGTTATAATTGATTTGTATTATTTACATTGTTTTTAATGTATGTGGAGAGGCGAGGAATCTAAAGTAGAAAAATATGCGTATAGAGCTCAAGTTGTATGAATGATTGTTGTCCTTTTGTGCTGATCTCTTTTTGCTGAACAAGTTGATTATTGTTATGAATGGCTTGAAGAAAATGATTTTTCGTTAAGTATAATTGCTTGATTATTAGTCCTAGTGTATTTGTTTATTGTTTTGTTTGCTAAAAGAAGGAAGAAAAAAGTTATTAGAGATGTAGTTTTTTATGACCCACCAAAAGGTTTTACAGCTGCTGAAGTGGCTGTTATCGATTCTTGGTGACCAACTTGAAGAGTTTTTCCAGCTATGCTTTATGATTGGGTTGCTAGGAAAAATGTAAAAATGACAAGAATGCCTAGTTGAGAGGTTTGTTTTGAAAAGTTAACAGATAATCCACTTTTTTTGTCTGATGAAAAATATTTATATTCTTATCATTCAGCGTATAATAGAGATCCAGAAGATGATTTTTGGGATCTTTGTTTTGTGAATAGAACCCATGTTACTGTTCGTATGTTGATGAAAATTCCTTGAATAGATAAGATTCCTAATGATTTTTTTTATCAAGTACAAAGACAGTGTTTAGATTGGAATGCATATAAGAAGGGAGCAATAAATCCTTCAACTATTTCTTGGGAGAAATCTATCTTTATTTTTGTTTTTATAAGCTGTTTAATAGCTTGATTTCTGCTATCATTAAATCTTTTTATTGTTCTTTCAATTGCTGCTTTAATTAGAGTTGTGTCTCTTTATTATAAGTCTAAAGAATCGGTTAAAGAGTATTATTTAACAGATTATGGTGTTCAAGTTGTTGAACAGATTCAATGATTTAAGAAATATTTATTGGCAGTAGAGGATAGTAAGTTAAAAGTTATTTTGAAAGAAGATCCAACTTATTTTGAAAGAATTCTTCCTTATGCTATTGCGATGTGAATATGAGATGGATGGTTGAATAAAGTGTTTAAATATCTTCAGTATGATGAATTATGATGAACAATTTTTGATTATCAGACTTCTCATTTTAGAACTAACCCTGAAGATTTAGCTAAATTACATGATTGAATAGCAAATTCTATTGCATTTATTTCTTTATATAATGAAACTCGTAAGAATTGATGATCATTATTTGATGCATTAACGAAGCATAATTTAAATAAGGAGAAACCAACTTTCAGTAATTTGTTTTTATCTTTTGCAACAAATTATAGTAATAGCAGGTATTCTCGTGCTAATTGATATGGTTGACATGCTAAGAAATAACTTGTTTTCGTATATTCTTTTCTTTATACTGTTCGTGTAAATAAAACGTAGTACTAATAACAAAAATAAAAGTGTTATGGTTAAGATTTTACTCATTCTGTTTGCTGCAGTCGGACTGTATGTATCAATTAGTTGGATTCTTGATAGTTTCAAGAAGACGAACAAAGATGATGGGGGTAAGGTTTTCGGAAGCATTATTCTCATTGTGACTCTTGGCTGTATTATCAGCTACTTCTTAGGGTTTATGTATCCAGTTATCGTGGTCGTTGGCTCAATGGGATTGACGTTGACCGTTATATCATTAGGGCTTTTAAACGAAGATCATGAAGTATTCTCGGGATCTGGAATTCTTTTCGGTGTCGTAACATGGTTATTAGGAATTGCAGCTGCTTATACATGTGCTCAATTGATGTTGGCAGAGGGATGGTATACTGTATGTATCTGTTTAGTTGCAGCGTTTACCGTTATTGCTGGTGTTGCTGCGATTAAGAGAGAACTCTTGAAAAAGACTTTTTCGTTCGGATATTTACTTACTTTCCTTTTGTTACTCTTGGGTGAGGTTCTTATTTCGAACACTTATCCAGTAGATCATCTTGCAATTGTGATTACATCTATTGCAGTAATGATTGTCGCTGTACTTGTTCCTACTAAGTATGTTAAACGATTCTCTTTAACTTAAACTATTCAATTAAAAAATAATGGGCATCTTGTTTAAGATTGCCCATTTTTTGTTATTTTTAGTAAGCTACTCTATGTACTTCCATAAGATCTGTTTCTCCGTTTATTACTTTCAATACTCAATCTCGTTGCATTGGAATAAATCATTGTTTTTTAGCGAATGGAACAAGATTTTCTCATGGTTCTTCTTTCATTATTTTGTCTCTTACTTTTTCTGTGATTTCAAGAGCTTCGATAATTGCCATTCTTCATAAGAAACCTGAATTATTACAATAATCACATCCTTTTGCTTTAAATACTTTTCATTTATAATTTGTTCATAATTCTGGATGATATTGTTGGATTTCTCATAATATTGTTCTTATTTCCATGTCTTCTTCTTTACTAGCATCCACCCATTCTCAACAATGAGGACAGACTCTACGAACAAGTCTTTGTCAGATAATAAGTTGAAGTGCTGGAACTAGAAGATATGGTTCAATACCCATATTCATTAATCTTGAGATTGAATCAAGAACTGAATTGGTATGCAATGTTGTAAATACAAGGTGTCATGTAAGTGATGCATTAATAGATATTTGTGCTGTTTCTTTTGTTCTGGTTTCTCAAACAAGAATAATATCAGGATCTTGTCTAAGGATTGCCTTTAATCAGCTTTCATAATCATATCATTTATCATAGTTGATTTGTGATTGTTGAATTCCTGCTATTTTATATTCGATAGGGTCTTCTAGTGTAATAATCTTTTTTGTACCATCATTAAGTTTTCTGAGGATAGTATAGAGTGTTGTTGTTTTTCATGAACCTGTAGGTCATGTCATGAAGATAATTCAACTTGTTTTTTGGAGACTTCTTTCAAGAAGATCCATATGATAATCTGCAAATCAAATATCTTTAAAATCTTCAACATTTTGTGAAGCATCTAAGAATCTGATAACAATACTTTCTGTTTGAATACCTGGCATAAATGAAATTCTGGCATCGATTTTTTTTGTTTCTCAGTGTCTATTTACCGCTTCAAATGAGAATCTACCATCTTGTGGAACATAATCGATATTCATTTTTACTCATGAAATGAACTTGATTTTTTGCATATATTTCCAGAATTCTTGATGTGTGAATGTTAAGATTTGATGAAGAACTCAATCTATTCTTAATCTTAATACGATTCCGTTTTCTTCAGGTTGAAAGTGAAGATCTGATGCTCATGCTTGAAAGCTTAATCTAATAATATTATTAATGAATTCTGCAGGATCTTGAGACTCTCTTTTTTCGTATTCTTCTTGCATAATAGTAATAGCTGATTTACCATCAGCTTTAGCTGCTGTTTCTTGTTTAATTTCTTCTTCTTTTTTTGCTTCTTCTAATTTGTCATACCATTGAAGAGCAGTATTAAATCCTTCAGTTGTAGTATAAAATACTTTTGTATAATATCATTTTTTTTCGAATTCATTAAGAACTTTTTTTAAATCTTCAGGGAAATTATTTGTTGTAAGAATGCTTAATTCTTTTCTTTTTTCTTCAGCAAAAACAAGTGTCTGAGCTTTTTCAGCAACGTCTCTAGGCATAAAAACTAAACGAGAAAAATCTGGTTTAATCTGTTGTATTTCTTCATTTTCTAATATTGTGTTGATTAATCAGCTCATGAATTATTTTTTGTTTTTATAAAGTTCATAACAATTATACTTAAAAGTTATAATTTTTGCAAAAAATCGATTTGATTGTATGCCTTTTATAAAATTTTTTATTTTTTGACTAAATGTCAGTATTGTTTATACTTATATTAGCTTTTTATATTTATGAAACCTTATGAAATCACGATTAAAACGAACATTGATATGAACTTGATCTGCTATTGTGCTTGGATGAGCATGGGCTGGGGCTACAAAATTAGGTTATATTCCTAATTGGTTAGGTTTGGAAATTCTTTGTCCTTGAGAAAAATGTGTTGATTGTAGTGACATTGTTTTTAGTGATTATAAAGTTTCTGAAGTTCTTCCAGAATCTTGTTGTCCATGAACATATCATAGGGCTATGCCTACTCAGAAAATTCCAGATGATGTTTTTGTGGGATTTAAACCAATTATTTATCTTTATCCAGAAGAAACAAGTGAAGTTAGTGTAAAACTTTGAAAATCTGAGAATTTACTTCATACTTATCCTAAATATGTTGATTGATGGAAGGTTATTGCTAATCCAGATTGAACACTTATTGATACAACTAATAATAGGAATCTTTATGCTCTTTATTGGGAATGAATAATTGATGAACCTAGTGAAATAAATGAATGATTTGTTGTTAAATGAGAAGATACTATCTTATTTTTGGAAGAAAAATTGGCTACTTTATGATTAGATGAAAGAGAAGCTGAAGAATTTATTGTTTATTGGTTACCAATATTAGAAAATAATAAATGGAATCTTATTAGATTTAGAACGTTAGAAGAAATTAATAAGATTATGCCACTTGATATTACTCCAACTCCTGATACTGTAATCAGAGTTTTGATGCAATATAAGCCATTAGATGAATATCAAGAAGTTTTTGAACAAGAATTAACTACTCCTGAAAGAAATTGATTTACAGTGGTAGAATGGTGAGGAGAAGCTAATAATATTGTTAAATAGAAAATTGTTTGTTAATATGAGAAATACCTACATGATGAGATGTAGGTATTTTTATTAATTCAATATGTATCAGTATTTTTTTATGATTGTTTTTAATTGTTTTGAGATTTCTGGATCAATATTAGCAGCAAGTTCAGAAAGCCTGTTAATACTTGAGTTATGCTTATTTTCTTTGAGACATTTTTCTATGATGCTAATATTGAAAGTTTTTCTGTTTTTTCTTAATCGTTTTTTGATGAGATCTTCACTATAGTTCTTTTGAAGAGCTGAGGTGTTGTAAAGTGTCTCTAGTATAGCTAATTCAGGTAGTGCGATGTTGAGTTTTTCTTTCTCTATTTTGATTGGTTGAGTCTCTTTATAGAAGAAAGGAAACAGATTTCTTTTTTTACTTGAGTATGTTTTAAATAGAACTTTTTTTTCGAGAATTAGGCTTTCTATTCATTGCTTATTTTCATTTACGATTAATATTTCATCTGGAGTGGTATAAATACCCATAGCAATTTCTAATGCTTTTAATCCTCAAATATATCGTTTACCTTTGATAAGATTCTTGATTTGTTTGTTTAGGATATTCCAATAAAGTCTATCAACAATATCTTCTTCGTTAATTTCATCTTCTGGAAGTTTAACATAAAAGAAGTTTTTTTTGAGGTCTATAATATATCATCTGCTCTTTAAGTAGTAGAATATCTTATACATTCTATTGGTTGTATAATCGTCTCACATTGTTTGTTTTATCAGCTCTCTAATCTTTTCTGTGGTAATAATTTTTCAGCGATATTTTCACATCTTTTCTATGATCAGCTGAAACGATTCATTTTTCATTTAACCTGTTCTTATTTGAATTAAAAGTAAAAAAAATATATAAAATCTTCCAAAAAAATCAATACTTTTTTCTTATAAATTCTTTTATTTTTTCTCTTGTAATTATAAAATGTAATCGTATAGATTGAGTCGTACAAAAAATTTGACTATATTTTATATCATAGAATTAATGAAAAAAATGCAGATATTTCAGTCTCCACTTTTAGCAGATTCAGTATTAGATCAAAGAACAGTGTGCGTGGAGTGAATCACTGCAACATTAACTCAATATAGTCAATCTGATTTTGAAGTGCTTCTTGAGATTAATTCAAATAAGATCTTGGTTGCTTTCCAATGAGCTATTGATAGAATTGAAGAACTTCAAATTTTAGCTGTTAAATGATTTGTTGAATTAAGTAAGTCATTTATAACAACTATTAAAAACTTAATTGGTCATTTGTTGTGCAGAATGGATTAAAACTATGAAAATATGAACACAAGATTTGAGAGGCGGTTGCCTCTCTTTTCTTTAAATTGATATTATTGTTCAAATAATTATCTTTTAAGTTAATTGTCCTTAGGATATTTCATTTAGAATTGCTTATATGATGAAAATTCAAGAATTTATACAGAGCCCTGAATATAAAAAGAAATTTGTTTTGGAGAAGCTTCTTTGTCATTATTTAAATAAGTCTAGAACTGAATTGTGGACTGATGCGGAAGAGGAATTAGATTCTAATCTTGTTGATAAAATTAAAGAAGATTATCGTGCTTATGAAATTGATAATAAGCCTTTAGAATATCTTTTGTGATATGTTGAATTCTTTTGAACTAAATTTTTTGTTAATGAAAATACATTAGTTCCTAGACCTGAGACTGAATATATGATTACTGCTGTTACTGAATTTGTTTCTTCTAAAACTAATAATGATAATGTATTATTAGATATTTGAACTTGATCATGAGTATTATGATGCTCTGTGCTTTTGCAGAATGAAAATAAGTTTGATAGGGTATTTATGGTGGATATTTCTCAGGAAGCTCTTGATGTGGCTAAAAGAAATTATTCTAATTTGATAGAGGAGTGAAAATATAATATTACTATGATGACTTCTGATTTATGTTCTTTTTTGGCTGATTATCAGAATGATATTAGTTGAAAAGATATAGTACTTGTTGCTAATCTTCCATATATACCAACAAAAACATTTGAAGATAATGCTCCTGAAAATTGTCAAAAATGGGAACCTAAGGTTGCTTTTGTTTGATGAGATGATTGATTAGATTTATATAGGGCAATGTTTAATCAATTAGAAGAATTAACAAAAGAAGTTAATTGATTAACTATGTTCCTTGAGATGATGACTTGGCAAGTTGATATTTTAAGAGAGGAGTTCTGAGATAAAATAAATTTTGAAGAAGTTAAGACGTTTCACTTTAATATAAGAATTGTTAAAGCTGAATTTAAAAAATAAAAATGAGCTATTAAGCTCATTTTTTTGTAGATTTTCTTTTAACCTGTTTTTTTGGTTCTTTATTTTTTACTTCTTGTGACTTTTTTTTGGTTTTTATCTTTGTAGGTTTTTTAATTATTTTCATTTCTGGTTTTTTGCCTGGTAATTCTATTATTTCGGTTTGAATTCAGTATCTAGCACAAAATTCTGATTCGATAAATGCTTTTGCTCTTCAATATCTTTTTGAACAGTATTCTTTTAATATTGGTGTGATTTTTGGGAATACAGGCCGGGAAGTATTTTTATAACATTTAATTTTTAAAGGTTTTTCATTTGATTGTTTTAAGATAAATTCCTTTTCTTTTAAATTGTTAAGATTCTCTTTTGATATTGTTGGGAATTCTTTTGAGAAGAATTCTGCATCCTTTCAGAAGGTATTGAATATACAAATATTTCATGAATTATTTAATACATCATGAATGTCTTTTTCTTTGTTTTTACCTTCTATTTGATCAATAAAATCGTGGATTAATACCATTCAAATCTTATTTTCTTTTGCTGTTTTAAATAGATTCTCATATGATGATCATAAGATGTTTTGAAAATTATTTATATATAGAAAGAATGGATTCATTTCTTCTTTTGAAAGATGGGTTCTTTTTGCTAATTCTAACTTTAATTTATAAGTTAATATCATTCCAAGAAGAGAGGAACTTATTTCTCAGATTTTGTCTTTTGCAAGATTAATTAATAATATGCATTTATTATCAATTATGTCATTAAAATTGAATGCTGATCTAGTTTGTCATATAATATTTCTTATTTTTCAATTGGTTGTAAATTCTATGAATTTTGATGAAAAATATGGTATTATTTCTGCTTTTTCTCTATCTCCCATTGCGTTGTAAGTTCTTTCCCACCAATTAATTACTATTGGATTTGTTACTTTTGCTAGTTTATATTCTCTATAACCAGCGTCTGTAAACATTCTTATAATATCTAGAATTGTAGGTTTATCATCAAAATCTTCAAGTAATGCAAGTGATGCATATTTAAAGTATTCTTGGATTCTTGGTCAAAAAACTTCTGGTCAAAACATTTTTAGGAACATTTCTGTTGCGTATTCAACGACTGTGCTTGCTTCGTCTAAAGAACTAATTTCATAAAGATTAATTCCCATAAATCTATCTTCATTTCCAGCATCAAAATATACTAAATCTTTAGCTCTTTCTTTTGGTGTATGTTTTAGAAAATTTTCTGTATATTCTCAGTATTCATCAATTACACAAAATCAATTATTTAGGGTCCAAGCATCTTGAAGCATCATACTGAGTACTAATTTTTCTTTATTGGAGTCTTGCTTTCATATTATGTAGGTATGATTAAGTCTTTCTTTATCGTTAAGAGCGATAGCTCTTTTACCGAATGTCCTATAATTCATTCAAAGGAATAAATTATCTTTTGCGTAATTTTTTGTTATCATTTTTGTTTTTTGTAAGTAAATATTTATATAATATTATATTTGAGAACTGATATTTTGTCAAATTACAAGTTAGTTTTATAAGAAAAAGCCCCAATGAAGTTTCATTGGAGCTCTCTGAGGATTTTATGCAGCCTTTTTTTGGTCTGCAGTCAGATCTTTTTCATTTTCAGCAGTTAAAGTAGCAAACAAATCATTTTCTGTATTTGTTTTTACTTTTCTTACTTTACCATCTAAGGAATCAGTAATAGTAAGAACTGAAATAAGACTGTCATTTGTATGTAACTTAATTTCTGAAAGATCGGCTCTTTCATTGAAACGAAGTTCATTAATCCTGTTTTTGTAGTTTCTGTTTTCAACTTTAGCTAACTTTGCTTTTCTAGCTAATTCATCTTCACGTTCATAGAAGTTAATTTCTTCTTGTGTTGGAAGAATATTTCTATATTTGGCTGGTGTTTTCATTTTCTAATAATATAAGAGAATAAAATTGCTTAATCTAAGTAATAATAAGCTAATCTTGCATTAAGAATTTAAATTAAAGTTCATTAATTACATCCTTAAGCATGGCAACAATCAATGATTTATTTTCATTGGAGTTACTATTATTTGTTGTGTTTGTTGTGGAATCTGTTTGTTTATCAACTGTGTTGATTCATTCCTTTGGTGTGCTAAATTCAAATGCTTCGACAAGAAGATTTGCTAGCTCTCCTCTAGTAATAGGCTCGGCGGCCACTCATGGATCAACGTTGAGAATTTTAATTCCAGCAGCGTCGGCAACAAGGTTATAAGCTTCTCACTTAGTAAGCACAGCATCAGGTATAAGAGTAAATCCTGATTGTGTAGTATGAAGTAGAGAATTTCATATCTCATGTTCAAGCAGATATTCCAAATGGGGACGATAGGTTGCAAAATAGGTGACATCGGTGATATTATTTACGTGATAAAAATCGTTAATAACGAGTGCTTTTTGTTGTTTAACAAGAAGGCTATTGGCAATCATAATAATTCCATTAGCACGATTTATTTCTATATCGGGATAGAATTTACCATTTCTTCCAGCTACTACCCCTAGCTGTGCAAGTATGGTAATGGCTGAACGGTATTTGTGATTGCTGATATCACTAAATACATCATCGTTTTGCTGAAACTTCAATTTGAAAATTTCTGCCAGATATTTGACCATTTCAGATTTTGTCATGGTTGTTTTTGTTGTATCAATCATGTCAATTTTATCTCATTGGCCAAAATTGAGACGCAAAGCTAAAGTATTTTTAATGATCTTCTTCACTTGAAGAGGAGTAATTGCTTGATCTCGAACGATGAAATCAACTCATTCAAGTATTCATAGTTCTTCTGCAGTATTAAGTTTTTTTCAAAGAAGAGTGTTAGGTTGTTTTAAATTCAATAGTTTCTTGTTTGTTAATCAATCACTTCATTCAATTGAGTAACCTAATTGATATCTGTAGATATCAACGATTAATCTAACAAAGTCACTGCAACGAACATGATCTGTTGGATGAAACTTACCTTGACCATCTCCATGAACTAATCCAATACTAGCGAAAAGTTCTATGTTTTGCTTTTGAGGATCTTTTTGGATATCTTCAAAAGCGGGCAGTAATGTTGATTCACTTTCAGAGTAGTTTGTACGAATTATAGGTTGGTTTACTGTAGTATTAGTACTAATTTCTTGGTAACTAATTCTATTACTTGAATTATCATCATATGATGGTAATCCATCTTGCATAAATTCAACCAGATTTTGCCAAACTTTCTTTACTCAGAATGCAACATCACTTTCAATCTGAGCGTGAAGGCTTTGTGAATCTGTTTGTTGTTGCGTTGTATTCGAATGTGTATTACTAATGTCATATGCAAGTACAGATGATATAGCATATCCACATAAAACAAATACTGCAACTAATCTCCACATTTTAAACCCTCATTCTCTAGAATGTTTTTTAAGGATTCTCATGTTTTGTCTTGTTAAACGAATAAATGGCTTGTGTGTAGAACCCATTTTTTCATTGTAAAGACAATACGTTTCATACAACTACATATCAGATGATATATTAATAAAGTAATCTATATACTTATCAGAAGACGATCCTTTGTATGATGATCGGGTAGTATTTCATGAATCAGTAATATTATTCCTATTGATAGAAAAGTTCCATTTATCATAGGAATAGGTTATTGCTAACTTATACCATTGATATTTGAAATTGTTTTTCTATAAATAGCACTATCAAATAATAATTCTCTGATAGGCCTATTACTATATTCACATATACAAAGAACGGTGTCTCTGAGAGTATATGATTACTTCACTAAATATGCCTCCAATAAAGTAGGTATATGAAGTGGAGTGTGTCAATATATTTCTACATTGACAACAATATTATATACCAAAAATAAAAAATGTCAAATATTTTGTAATATTTTGAAAATTACTGTTTGCAATTGTGTTTCTCTCTAATATATCCTGTTTTTTTGAATCTTTTTTTATAAAAAAATTGGTTTTTTTATGATTTTTTATCCTAAAATTTTTTTGGTGATTTTCATTTGATTTTGTCTACTAATATTTTATGATTTAATTGATAGGTTATTAATAATAGTATATATCTTTTATCTTTTAATCTATTATCATGAGAGAAACAGTTGATCTTAAGACTTATGTTATTTGATTGCTTGCAAATTATGATAAAGAAGAAGTTGTTCAAAAACTTTATGATGAAGGATATTCTATTGAAGAAATTGCAGATGAACTTTGAATTGATGAGGATGATGTTAAAGAAATTGTGTTATAGTTTTTTATGTAAATAGTTAATTAATAAGTGTTTTAATTTTCACTTTACCTTTTTTTATTAAGTCTAAACGTTGTTCATAATCATTATGATTATAACATCAGTCTATATATATGTTGTTGTCTATTTTTACCATAAGTATTCTCCATCAAGTTCTTCCTATAGGGAGTACGCGTATATCTTTGCATCAAGATTTATGGAGTAATACTTTTCAGAATCTTGGATTGTATAATAGGTTTTTTAGAATACTTTTTTGAGAATCGTTAATACAAAATTCGTTTACTTGTTCTGTGAAATTATTTTCATTTATAAAATGGTAATCCATGTTCTTTAGTTGATCTATCATATAAGTAACTGGATCTTCAATTTCTATACTTTCAGTTGTACTTTTAGTAATTGGTTTTCTCTCTTCTCAACTTGTGTCTTTAGCCTTTTTTGTTTCTTTGATTTCTTCTTCAGCTTCGAATTCCATACCTATTTTATCTAATATTATATTCTCTGCTTTTGCTGGAATTTCTTGTATTTCGAAGATTTTTTTAAAGTTTGAGAAGTTTATAGGAAGTTCTTTTTTATATAGGTTCACTAAATATCTTTTCATACTTTCTCTTTTTTCGTCATTTCATCAAATGATTCCAACAACTTTATCAAATTTTTCTTCGGTATTTTTATCTATTGTTGATACTTTTTTATAGGTGTTATAAAGATTGTAATTATTTGTTTTCTCTTTTTCATCTTCTTTCTCATTATTTGATTTTTCTTGTTTTATAGCGTTAATATTCTCGCTTTTTCTTAATTTTTTAAGATGATCTTCTTCGAATTTGTCTGCAATAGCAAGAAAAAATAGACTAATCATGTCGGATTTCCAGTTATTACTTTGTCTGAATTCTTGATATTTTCATAGAATTCTGCTCATAAGTATTCATATTGTTAAGTCTAATTTCTCAGGATTATTTCTTCTTATTATTTTAGATGCTTCTCAATAAATATTCTCAAATACTTGTTCAATTTCTACTTCTATTTCGGATGATATTTTGTTAATGAATTCATTTTTAAAATTTTTAATTTCAAAAAGATGGTTACAACTATTTTTAGCAAGAGGGTAACGTTTTTTACACTCTTCAATAAAAGATTCTTTGATGTTATCACTTGGTTCTAGTGTAATTCATTTGTCTAAAAGATAATCACTAATTACTCAAAATGATTCTTTATAATCATTCTCAGTAAACTGATTCTTTTGTAATTCTGTTATTATACTTTGTTTAATTCACATACAAAAAGTTTTTTTGAGAATTTCTTTTAGTGGGGGAATGTCGTCATATGTTATTAAGTAGTCTAAAACATTCCTTTTATATAAGTTTCAAAAAGTTTGATTATATATAGAATTCATATTATCCAACCAATCATCGTTTTCATTTTCAACGTATGCTCAAAATCATTTTATTCATATTTTATTTTTTTGTGTATTATTATTTTTTCTTTTTTCTAATCAAAATAAGAATTTTAGAAGTTTTTTTCATATTCATGGCATTTTTAAGTTGTTTTCACAATTTTCTTTTATGGTTTCGATTGCAGTGATTGATGTCCGTATATCGTATGTTTCTGGAGATGTTTGAAAAACTAAAGGATCGAGTTTATCAAATCCTTCTTCAATTTCTTTTGAAAAGATATCATCACTGTTGTTTAATGTTTCAATTAATTCGTCTCTACATTCTTTAATTTTTCTTTCTAATTCTCCCTGTTTTCAAAAAACTTCAAATAATTTGTCGATCACAGTATTCATGTTAGTTGAATACTTTCTTATATTATCTGTTAAATCATATTTGTTATGAGATAATTCCATGTTTTTTTAATTGATTAAAGTGTAACATATAATATTAATTTTTATAATTAATGTCAAGGTATTTTAGTTTTTGAAATAATGAAAATTATTAGTTTCTTATATTGATTAAAACTCTTGGTTAGCGGAAAATTAAGAAATAATTTTGTATTATTTATTACATTTACTATTATTTTTTTTGTTAAGATAATTTACATTACTTATATATTTTTACTTATGTCTACATGGAAAAATTTTATCTCAAATAGAGGATGGTTTTCATTAACTTCTTTTTTTTCTTCTTGGAAAAAACAAGATTCATGGAAAGATATGTGAGATGAGGATATTATTTCTAAAGCAATTACTGAAGTTGATAAAAAATATGAGAAACCAATTAGTATTTCTTTAGATAGAAAACCGGATTCATCTGCTATAAGTTATAGTACTAGTAATGAAGTTGTAAAAACTGAAAGAGTTTTACAGATGAGACAAACTAATGCTAAACCTTCTATGTCTCAAGCTGCTGTCCTTTTAAAAAAGAATGAATGATCTTTAATTCTATGACGTAAAGGTATTTTAACAGATGAACAAGTATCACTTATTGCTTGAAGTAATGAGAAAGTTTTGGATTTATCTTTATTTGAATTAACTGATCATCAGTTAGAAATTTTGGCTCGTTATTGTTGAGAAGAAATTATTTTCTGATTAAAAAAATTAACAGATAGACAGTCTGAAATTTTTTCAAGATATAATGTAAAAACTCTAAATCTTAGTAATCTTTTGAGAATCTCTGATTATCAATTAGGAAAATTAATTCAATTAAAGCGAAAGAAATTGAATTTAAGAGATCTTGTTCCTTCAAGGGTTCAAAAAACAATGTTATATAGATATCAATGAAAAATAATTAATAGAGTATATTCTCAACGAAAAGAGATGAATGAAAAAATTGTTGAGGAACAAAGAGAACTTAAGAGACAAAGAGAGGAGAAAAGAAAAATTAGAAGCGTTGCTTATACTAGTTTCCAATATGCTTAATCTTATATAGAATTTTTTGAAATTATTTTTTTGAGGATTTTTTCTTATTTTATGGTTTTTTCTGATTCTTCGGTATCTTCTTCAAACATATTATCTATCATTTTCTTAATTTTTTCTTTTTTAACATCACTACTTTCATATTCAAATTCATGTTGTTTGTCTCATTTGATGAATAAGTATCAGCATATTCATATAGCTATTCATATGATGATTCATCAAATACATACATCGATTTCTTCATGTTGAATAATTCCAATTACTCAAAAAACTATTGCTCATATTGATAGAATAGCAACAAATATCATGATTATATAGCTTAGTATTCTGTAGAAAATTTCGAATGTTGTTTTCGTTGTTTTTTCAATTTGATTTTTGGTTTTCTCATATTCCTCTGAGAATTCAGGTGAATTAGTTTTTTTCTCTTCAATGTAATTATTATATCTTTTCCCTATGAAATCTAAAATTATTCATATAATAAGAAGACAAAATGGTGTCGTCAAATCAGCTAATAGATCTACAATTAATTGTTTTGAGTCCATAGGTTTAAGTTTTTATTATAAATTTTGTTTAGCTTACAATTCTTCAGTTATCTAACTTTATTACATGATCTGCAAATTGCAAAATATCTTGATCATGTTCTATCATAAGAATTGTATCTCATTTGTCTAGGAATCTTTTTAATACTTTAAGAAGTCTTTCAATATCTGCTGGATGTAATCATACTGTAGGTTCATCTAAGAAATATACAGTGTTTCATCTATATTCTTTTAATAAGTGTTTAACGAGTTTTAATCTTTGTGATTCTCAACCTGACAATGTATGTGCTGGTTGTCCCATTTTTAGATATCATAGTCAGATTTCTACCATTAATTCTAGTTCTTCTTTGATATGATCAAGTTCATGGAAGAAGTCTAATGCTTCATAAACATACATATCTAGTACTTCACTAATTGTTTTTCCTCTCCAAGTAATTCATAGAATTTCTGGCTTATATCTACTTCAATGACAAAGTTCACACGGAACATAAGTATCTGGTAAGAATTGAAGTTCGATTTTTTTGTATCCATATCAATTACATGCAGGACATGCTCATTTATCAGAGTTAAAACTGAAGTGTGAAGCATTAAATCAAAGGTATTTTGATTCTGTTGTTCATGCATATAACATTCTGATTTTATCAAAAACATTAACGAATGTTGCTGGACATGATCTTGGTGTCTTTCAGATACTTGATTGGTCAACATAAATTGTATTTTTTATTTGTTCAGCTCATTGTATTGTACGAACTCAGATATCTTCATAGAATTCTTGAAGTGCAAGATTCTCAAAATGTGCATATTCTTCGGCTCTCATTACAGGAGCAGCAAGAATATCTTCCCAACTTAATCCTTTTTTTAGGAGTTGAAGTCTGATATAACTTTGAACAAATTTTTGTCTATCATTTAGGAATCTAAATAGAGTAGTATACATTAATGTTGTTTTACCGGCTCATGATGGTCATGTAATAACAGTAAAACTTCATAGATTAAAATCTACGTCGATATCTTTTAGATTATATTTATGTGCATGCTTAATTTTTACTCGGTTATGACTTGGTGTATGTTCGAAATTAACTTTAACTTTTTTCTTTCATGTAATATATTCTGCAGTTAATGTTTTTGCTTTTAAGAAGTCTTCATAACTTCAGTTAAATACTAATTCTCATCAGAAATCTCAAGCTCATGGTCAGATTTCTACAATCCAATCAGAGGCTTTAATGAATTCTTCATTATGTTCTACAACTACAATGGTATTTCACATTGCTTTTAATTTTTGGATTGATTTGATTGTTTTTTGAATCTCTCAAGTATCAAGTCCAATTGTTGGTTCATCTAGTACATAGATGATTCCTGTTAATTTATTTCAGAGTTGTTTTGCTAGTCTTAATCTCTGGATTTCTCATCCTGATATTGTGTCTACAGCTCTTTTTAGCATTAGATATCCTAATCAAAGATCTTGAATTGTCTTTGCTCTATCTAATAGAGGAGTAAGGATTCTATCTAGTAGATTTTGTGGTTTAAGACTTGTCTCTTTTAATAAATCTAAGAATTTAATTAGATGATCTAACTCCATTTTTTGTAAATCATAGATGTTGAACTTTAAGAGATGTTCATCATCAGGTTTAGCACATTCGTTAGTATCTATATTTGCAAATAATTCGTTTACTGGAATTTCTGCTAATGTTTTTTTATCTATTTTTGAGGTATCTAAGCATAGAAAACAGTGAAGACTTTCTTTTTTTAATCTTGATCAGAAACAATGAGGACATTCATTCATACTAAGCATTGCTTGAAAATCTACTGTTAGAAGTCCTTTTGCGTATTGATCCTTGATTATTTCTTCTATACCATGATATTTAAGTGAAGTTCGTTTTCCTCATGCATTGATTCTTAGTAATTCATCATCTCATTCAACGATAACATTTAAAAACCATTCTGGTTGATCAGCCCATCTTTTTTCTGGATCCATACTATATTTTTCACAGAGTTTTTTTAGAACTGATTGTCAGAGATTACTTTCTCTCCATGGAAGAATAGCTTGAAGTAGTGGAGATGATGGATCGATAATTTTATCAAATTCTACTTGTAAGATTTCTCATAGTCCTAAACAGTGAGGACATGCTCCTTCTTGTCTATTTGGAGAAAAATGCTGTGTAGTAAATTCTGGATAAGTGATATTACAGTTTGGACAATACATTTTATCTGTAAACCATTGTATCATAGGAACAGATTTCTTTGTCTTAGAACTCTTTTCTGTAGTTTTTTTAGCTTTCTTTTTAGTAGATATTTCTATTGTAGCTCAAAAACTTGCATCAACTTGTTTTGAGTCTATAACTTCTTTTTCTGAACTATCAGTTGCAACTCTATACACTCAGAATTTTTTTGTTTCTGATAGAATTTTGATGATATCTTCTTTTAATCTTCAGATTTTTTGTTCTTCAAGTGTTATACGATCGAAGATTCAATAGCTATTTAATGGAAAATATTTTTCTGGGATATTAGGATCTTCAAGATAGAAGTATTCTATAGGTTCTTGATATTCTGGATTTTTAGAAATTAGGAGATATCTGGTAAAACCTCATCATTTTTCTACTTTTTGTTTGTTGTTTTTTACAAATTTTGAAAGATCTCATTTACTTTCAAATGTTCAACTTTCTTTTAGTAGATATACTTTTTCTTCTCAATAGTCTTCTTTCATTGTTTGGAGAATTTGATCTACTGTTTTAGGTTCTATTTTCCTTCAACAATGCCAACAATAAGTATCTCATGTTTTTGCAAAAAGAAGTCTGATATAATCATCAATTTCTGTAACAGTACCAACAGTTGATCTTGAGTTTCATGTTCTTTTATTTTGTTCAATAGCAATTGCTGGTGAAAGTCATGCACAATAATCTATTTCAGGTCTATCTCATAAATTGAAAAATTGTCTCAAATAACTTGAGAGTGATTCGATATATCTATATTGTCCTTCTTTATAAATTGTTTCAAAAGCGAGTGATGATTTTCATGATCATGATACTCATGTGATTGTAATTAATTTGTTTTTTGGAAGGATTAAGTCGATATCTTTTAAATTATTTGTTCTTATTCATTGAAGAATTATTTCAGAATCTTGCTCTGGAACTAGATTTTCAGACTTTTTTTTCATGTGGTTTTATTTATTTAAAATCCTAACTTTGAGCATACTAAAATACGTGGAAATTTCAATCTGTTTAATATAAAAAAACTTCTATTTTAAGTTGAAAAATTAATAAACATTATTATTTTGTTGTTGTTTTTTTATATCCCTTTACTACTACCATGAATCCTAAACTAAAAAAAACCTTTATGTATTTTGCATTTGTTTGAGCTTTAGTTATTGCAATTTTATGAATTATTGCTATTTGGTGAAATATTAATGAAGATATTATTCTTCGTACTCTCTTAACTTATTTTGTATTATTCCTTGCTTTTGTTTGTATTTCTGCTTCACCAAAACTTTACGAAAAATTTGATAGTTATCCTGAATTAAGCTCTATTTGAAGTTGGGTTTTGATTATAAGTATTGGTGCAATTGCTGTATTGATTTGTATGGATATCTGGAAGTCTGTTTTATCTACTGATTTAGTTTGGAAGATTATTGCAACAATTGGTGTTGTTAATTTTTCTTTGCTTATATTTGTTTTCTCTATTAATAAGTGGTGAGATAAATCATCTAAATAGTTTTTGTTAATTGTAATTCTAAATATATTATCATTTGATATAACTTTTTAGTAGTGTCTAAAATATTATGAAAGATTATAGTTGGTTAGAAAGGAAGAGGAGTGAGCTTGAAGCTGATTATAAAATTGGGAAAATTACGGAAGAAGAATATCAAATGGTTATTGATGCTATTGAAAGAAAAAAAAAGAAATCTCTTTGGGGGTCATTTAAGCGTAATATGAAAGTTATTAAGCAATTGAGTTGAAAGTCTGAAGGTGCTGATAATATGAAAGAATCATATGAAAATTGAACAATTTCTTTAGGTGAATATAGGGAATATCTTCGTATGAATAGTTCTTATATTAAGAAGACGCATCATCGATGAACTTATATTATGCTTTTGTTATGTGTAGTCTGATTTCTTTTTTATCGATTTGTTTATATGCCAAATAAGACATATATTTATGTTGATAATTTAAAAGATATATCAGATCCTGTTCAAATTCCAATGACGTGATGATTCACTAGATTTGTTGATTGAGAGAATGTTAGGATCGATTATTTAGCTCATTATGTTATTACTTGAAGAGTACTTGCTACAGCTCAGTATGGTTCTAATATTATTGAAAAATTGTTATTATGATCTGTTGTTGATAATGCTATAAGGTATAGAGATGTTTGATTGTGATGGTGATTCTTATCAGATCCAGATTATGCTGATAGATTTTCTCGATGATCATATAATAGATTTTTGTTTCCAAGTGTTGAATCTAAGAGAGATTGGGAATATATCTCACATAAATATTCGTGGGATGATATTCAATTACATTTTTCACATAATCATCTTATTCCAATTGATGATCATGTTAAGAGATTAATTCGTTGAATTAAAAAATGAGAATATGTTCAAATTAAGTGATATCTTGTTTCTTTACATTGAGATAGATGATATCAATTATCTTCTAGTCTTGTTAGAGATGATTCTTGAGATTGAGCTTGTGAAACTATTCTTGTTACTGATGTTGTTTGGTTAAAGGAGAAAAAAAGATAAAAAATTATTTAATTTCTTTTCTCTCTCAGTTACAGGTATTAGCGTTTCGTAATCATAGATTATTTGATCTAGCATAATTTTCTGCTTTTTTAAACTCTTTTTGATATTTATAAGGGACATTATAAGTGTATTCAAATCAGTATCAGTCTTTTATCATTTGTTTGTTTAAATTAATTCAACTGAGTATTAGGTATCAAAGTATTCTTCAATATTTATCTGTTGATGCTTGTGTTGAATCATATTCAACTTCTAATATTTTTATTCATGAAAGAAGTTGTGTAAGATGATTTGCTGCTTCTTTTCAGAAACATTCGGAATATCAGTATCTTGTAGTTGATTTTTCTGGTGCATCTAATCCAATCATACGTATATTTTCTTCGTTACTTTTTTTTGTCTTTATTTTAACGGTATCTCAATCAATTACTTTTATTAGTTCTATTTTTTCTCTTTTTAAATAATTTAAATCAGAGGTTTCATGTTCTTGATTTGTTTCGTAATTATCAAATTTTGATGTAATATACAATGAAAGTAGTCAAACAATAAATGATGCTACTAGTATTATAATAACTGTTAGTGTGAAATTTTTCTCTTCTTCCATTTGTACTCTTTATTTAAACATTTTGTAGAATAAAATAATGGTTGTTGTTTTCAATAAAATTTGTTGAAATATTTTAACTTTTTTACATATTTGATTTGTTATATAATCAATTTTATTTTTTAAGCTATTATAATATGACTATTTATGATTATGAAGCTAAACAAAGAAATTGAGAGATGTTTTCTTTATCGGAATTGAAATGAAAAGTTGTAATAGTTGTTAATACTGCTACTTGATGTTGATTTACTCCTCAATATGAATGATTGGAAAAATTATATGAAAAATATCATGATCAATGATTAGAAATTTTAGATTTCCCTTGTAATCAATTTTGACATCAAGCTCCATGAGATGATAACGAAATTCATCAATTTTGTGTTGCTAGATATCAGACTTCTTTTGATCAGTTTTCTAAAATTGATGTTAATTGAGATGAAGAACATCCTTTATTTACATATTTAAAGAAAGAACAACCTGTTGAAAAACCCGTTGGTATGAAAAATAAATTAGCAATGATTTGAGTTAAAAAAATGAGTACTACTTGTAAAAAGAAAGGGGATATTGTTTGGAATTTTACAAAATTTTTGGTTAATAAAGAATGAATTCCTGTAAAAAGATATGATCCAACTTTTAAGCCTGAAAATATGGAAGAAGAACTATTAGCTTTGCTTAAATAAAAAAAATTGAAAATCTTATTGTATTTTGTTTGTCGAATGTTTACAATCACTGATGCAACAAAAAAACAAGTACATATGGCTATTGTAAAACCACTTAGACAATTCGCTGAGGAACGAATACTCGACCTTAGTGAGAGGGTATCCTTTTTGGACTTCTGTGATTCTATCAAAGTGAGAGGATCACTAGTAGTAGATGTTACCTCTTTTGAAGATTATTGGAGGAGGTATATTCATAAAAAGGAACAAATCCCTAAGAAAAAATAATGTTATTTTAACATTTTTGGCTGGATTTATATAAAAATCCAGCTTTTTTGGTTAAAAAATTTTTGGCTTTTGAACTAATGCTTTTTGTTATAAAAAATACTATATCATTTTTTTAAGAAAAAGTGCTAACTGAGAATTAGAGGATTTTTGTGTTATATTCTTGTTTTTTTTCTATGCAATGTTATAGTGTAGTCGTAAATAAAAATTACATATAAAAACAAATTAAAAAAATCTCGTTATGGATCAGGAGTTCTGGGCATGAAGAGATGATAAAATGACTAGCTTATCCTAATGCGAAAATTTATCACAAACTTGAACCTGTGTTTTTGTTAAATTGTTGTTGGTTATTTTATGTGCAGAAATTGGTAATTTGTTGTAGAAGGCTAAATATGAATCGGTTTGAGTCCTTGGTTAATGTATAAGGTTTTTTACTATCGGTAGTCATCAAGTTGTTACTGATACTAATAAGCCTTCTGTATTCTTAAGGGCTGCGGACAGGTTCAAGTGAACTCTGACCAGAAGTTTCTCTTCCGGTCTTTTTTTTAACTTGAAATTTTCTTATAATATAATAACATAATTTTATTCTTTATAAAAATTTCTATTATCAATGGCTCAAGAAGAAACAAAGAAAGAAATTAGTAAAAATTTAGATAATCCAATTGTTGAGGCAACAAAGAAAACTGATTTGAGTGTTGCTATGAATTCTGCTCCTGAAAAAAAAGAGTTACAACCAGATCAAATTGCTCCTTGGTTATCTAAGTATGAAAATAAGTTAATCAAAGAGAGGTACTGAGATAATAATCAATAATGTAGACAGATATAGACACTATTTTTATTATTTTACATATTTTTTATGTCATCATTAATTAATCAAATTAGGGAGAAGACTTGAATGGAAACTCTTGTTATTACCAATATTATTTCATTATTAGATCAATGAAATACTGTTCCATTTATTGCTCGTTATCGTAAAGAAATGACTAAATGAGCAACTGATGAACAGCTTCGTGATTTCTATGAAATCTATATGTATACTAAAAACTTGGAGGCAAGAAAACAAGATGTTATACGTTTGATTGATGAGAAATGATTATTAACTCCTGAATTAAAAGATCAGATTTTGAATGCTGAAACCTTGGCTAGAGTAGAAGATTTATATAGACCATTTAAAGAAAAGAAAAATACTAAGGCCACTATTGCTAAGGCAAAATGATTGGAACCTTTAGCTAAGATTCTTGCAAAAGCTCAGCTTTCAAAAGAAGATTTTGAGAAGAAAGCAGAGGAGTTTGTTAAGGATACTTGAGATAAGAAAACTAGTGTTTGAAGTGTTGAAGAAGCTATTCAATGAGCTAAAGATATTGTTGCTGAAGATGTTTCTGATCATGCAGATTTAAGAGCTGATTTGAAATCATATGAGGAAAAATATGCTGTTCTTGAAACTAAACCAACTAAAACTTTTGAAGAAAATTGAGTATATAAGATTTATAAAGAATATAGTAAAGTTATGGCTGATATGCCTTCTTATGCTTATTTAGCTGTTTCAAGAGCTGAAAAAGAAAAACAATTGTCTATTAGAATGATATTTTCAAAAGAGAAAATTGATAAGTATTCAAAAAGATATTTTATGCCTGAAAATGCTGATACTTCTTCTGTTTATTTACAAGAGGCTATTGATGATTGATTAGAAAGATTATTATTACCTTCATTAGAGAGAGAAATAAGAGCTGATAAGAAAAGATGGTCTGATGAAGCTGCTATTAAAGTATTTGGTGAGAATTTGAAACAATTATTATTAACACCTCCTGTTCAATGATTAACTGTGCTTTGATTTGATCCTGCTTTTAGAACTTGATGTAAGTTGGCTGTTGTTGATAAGACTTGAAAGTTTTTAGAAAAGTCTGTTATCTATCCAACTGAACCACAGAATAAGATTGAAGAGGCACAACAAACATTATTAGAATTAGTTAAGAAATATAATATTGATTTAATAGTTCTTTGAAATGGTACAGCATCCAGAGAATCTGAACAAGTTGTTGCTGATTTTATTAAGAAGAATAAATTGAAGGTCCAATATTTGATTACTTCTGAAGCATGAGCTTCTGTTTATTCTGCTTCTGAATTAGCTCAGTCTGAATATCCTAATTTGGATGTGACTATTAGATGAGCTATTAGTATTGCACATAGAGTTCAAGATCCTTTGGCTGAATTAACAAAAATTGATCCTAAAGCTATTTGAGTTTGACAGTATCAGCATGATGTTGATCAAAAAATATTAAAAGAAAAATTGAATGAAAAAGTTGAAGATATTGTAAACTCTGTTTGAGTTGATGTTAATACTGCTAGTTATACATTATTACAATATATTGCAGGTTTAACTACTGCTATAGCTAAAAATATTGTTGCTTATAGAGATGAAAATTGAAGTTTTACTGATAAAAAACAAATTAAAAAAGTTAAATGATTATGACCTAAAGCATATGAGCAGGCTATTTGATTCTTAAGAATTAAGTGAGGTAATGAAGTGCTTGATTCTACTGGAATTCATCCTGATCATTATAAACAAGTTTATGATTTTATTGAAAATGAATTAAAAATTAAAAAGAAAGATTTAGTTTTGCCACTAAAATTAAGAGAATATTCTGAAGATGAAATAGAGGAGTTCTCTAATAATTATTGATTATGATATGAAACAATGGAGGATTGTATTAAGGAGCTTCAAAGACCTTGATTAGATCCTAGAGAAGAATTAGAAAAACCTTGTTTTAAGTCTGATGTATTAGATATTAAGGATGTTCAAGTTTGAATGAAACTTCAATGAGTAATTAGAAACATTACTGATTTCTGAGCTTTTGTTGATGTTTGATTACATAATGATTGATTGGTACATAAGTCTCAAATGGCAGATTTTTACGTGCAAAATCCTATCGATGTTGTCAAGGTTTGACAACAAGTGACTGTAAGAGTTCTAGATATTGATTTAGAAAAAGAAAGATTATCTCTTTCTATGAAATGAGAAGAAAATCCAGTTAACAAGGAATATAAAGAAAAGACTCCTAGGAAGGAAAGAAAAGAGGAGTCTTCGTTATTTACATTAGGTGGTAATATTACTTTTTCTTAGTGCTATCATAAGTTAGATTCTGTAGAAATTTCCATCGATTCTATTGCTTCAAGTGAGGCCATTAGTTCAATATCTGCTTCTTCACTTTCTCTTTCATGTTTCTCTTCTGCTAATTCTTGGATTTTTTTTCATTGTTCTTGCGCTAGTCTTTTTTCAGGATTCATTTTTTCATAGTTTTCAGAAAATTCTTTTGAGAAGTTGTCTAGTTTGATATTTTCTTTTTTAGACCATTGATCTATGAATGATGAGAAATCATCGATATTAATTTTGAACTCTGGATCATTTGGATCTCTTCTTTCAAAGAGTTTGAAGAAGTTAATTATTGAAGTTTCCCAATTTTCGTAATTCTCTTGTTCTTTTCCATGTTTAAGATTTAGTAGATTTTCTCTTAGAACTGGGTCTGTAATTTTATTTATTTCTTCTACTGGTTTTCATAACAATCATTCAAGTTTTTTAAGTGCTCATTTGAATTCTACCAACTCGCTTGATGTAGATTTTTCTGTTGTATTGTCTACTAGTAAAAGAACTTTTCTTATTGGAGTTAATCATGTTTCAGTTTGTTCGTTAATTTTTCTTTTATATTCTGTTCTTCCAATAAGTGCTGAATCAAAGGCTTGTGCTGCAAGATTTTTCTCTGTAAAACGTCACATACGGGTTTTTATTTCATCGTTTTCAGGAAATGATTCTTTTATTTTGTTGTTTATATAATCTGTTACATTTCTTTTGAAATCGTTTGCATCGCTTGATCCTTCTAGTATTTTTTTAAAGATATCTTGATCCATATTTTGTAGATTACTTACAATATCTTTTGTGCTAGGCATTTTGATTTTTAAATCTGATCTTGGATGTTTTCATTCTCAATCATATATTTGATATTTGTCATTTTCTATGTGTAAAACATCATCACAGCAGATTTTTGTTTGTCAGTCTTTTGTATCATAATAGAATGAAAGTGGTTTACCATCAATAACTCATTCGATGCGCATTGTTGAATCCTGCATTGTTATGAATTCATCTTTCCCTTTTCAGAATCTGTCTTGTAATGTGTCTTTATTGAATCATGTATATGAGTCTAAGTATCTTAGTATTCATGTTAGTGGTGCTTGTGCTGCAGATCATTTGATATAATCTGTAATCCATCAGTTTAGACTATCTAATTTTGTTGTGTAGTAATTAATATCATCTTGTGTTAGGTCAGAGTAGTCTTCATCAAATATTTTTTTGCTTATTTCTTGGAATTTTTCATCTTTTGGAAAATTAACGTCATTTTTATAGATTAGTTCCATTTTTTTGTAAGGTGCTAATGTTGATTTTAATGATTCTAGGTTGCTTGTATCTATATTTTCTTTTCAAAAGTATGATGTATTTCATAGTTTAGAAATTTCAGGGTCAGTATCTTTAAATTTTTTTAGATCTGGATTGGCTTCGAATGTTGCTGTATTTGCTGTTAATGGAAGTCATTTAGTTGTTTCTGTTCTAATTCATAGTGTGTTTTCTAAGTTTTTTAGGTTACTTAAGAAGTCTCTTGTTTCTGGTGTGTGGTCATTTTCTCATAGTTCGTAGATTTTGTCTCTTGATATGGTATATTGGATATATTCCTCTTCGTTAACATTATTTTCTGCTAGTTTTTTCTTTGTATCTTCTGGTAATGATGATTTTTTTTGTTCTACTTCTTGAGATGTTACTTCTTTATATTTTGATGCTAGTTTTTCGTGTGATTCTTGGGTTTTTGTAAGTGCTTCATTTATTCCCTTGAACATTTCGGTGGCGAATTTTCATAATCATGTTCAAGCTCAGATTGTATATTCTCATGTTATATCTGTGGCAATTTCTTTGGTTATTCATATTCATGAAACTCATCAAATAGCATTTACGATTTTCCCTGTGCTTATTGTCTTGTCTTTTGAATTTATTGCAGCATTTTTTAAAATATTAAATCATTTAAAAAAATTTTTTTGAACGTTTGTATAATTTGTTTCTGTTTCGTTTGTTGTTGTATTTTCATTATTGGGGTCAATTTCATTGTTATCTAAATCATTTATTTCATTTTCAATTTCTTTTATTCATTCGTCAATATTTTCTGAAAATTTTATTCTTATTTTTAAATCTTCTAAAATATTTTTTATTTTTGTTTCACCTTCATTTTTTAATTTTTTTTCAATGCATTTTTTTATTCTATTATTTTGTTCTTCATTTAATTTTAAATCTCAGAAAACTTTTTCAATTTCGTTGTCTATTGAAAATAATTCTGTATTTCCTAGATTCTGAGATTCTGGCATTACCTTTATTTTTTCATTAATTTATAAATTAAAATAATTATATTTATATTTTTTTTAAAATCAAAAAATTACAACTTTATATTGTTGTAATTTTTAATTTTATCTAAAGTTTATCTTTAATTATCGTTTAACCATTTAATGATTTTTTTTGTTGTTTCGTTAGGTGTCCTTCATAATGCTTTACATCTCTTTAGATATTCTTCGAAAATTGGTTTATTCCTTTTATCTTTTATAAATTCTGTATTTTCAATTAGGTTATACATGTCTTCTATAATATTTAATAGTTCTTCTGAATCTTCTCTTGTTATATTATTTTTTTTAGATATTTCTTTCATTCTTTCTGTCATTTTTCTCCATTTGTCCATAATTATTTCTAGTTCATTTCTCCTTTTTTCTAATCATTTTTTTATGAAATGTACTATTGCTTTTGCAGCTCATTCTTTAATGTCTCTCCCCTCTATATTTTTTGCTATATCACTGTCGTTACAAAATGTATTTTCTCATGTCAATTTTTCTAATGTCATTAGAATTGTTGTGTAGATATCTTTTTCTGATGTTCATATTTCTTTTGTATCTTTTATTATTCTGTCTATATTATAATTTATTACGTTTATGTATTCTTGTTCTAGTTTGTTTATTTTTTCGAAAATACCTTTAAAATATTCTTCATATTGTGGATAATATTTTCTAACTGCAACTTTTGCTTGGTTAATATAATTAGGTACATTAGATTGTTCTACATTCTCAGTCATAGGCGAAATTGTTCATGGTACATTTGCTACCATTTCAGTAGGAAATTCTTGTTTATTATATGTTTTTGCTTCTGCAGGTTGTCCTGAAAGTGTTAAAGCAATAGCAGCTGCAACTATTTTCTTTAGTGTATTACTTGAACTTCCTTTAGGTGTAGAAGTAACTTTTTCTGGAGCATTTCATAGAGTATTAACCATGAGTGTGTAGATTATTAATCTAAAACAATTAAAGTATATTTTGTTTGTCGATTTTGTCAAGTTAAGTTTATCTAGTTTTTAATATCTGCTAAACGATCCCAATAATCATCATGATTACAGAAGCTATCAACTGTTGTCTCTTTTCATTCTTTTACAAGTAATAGTCTCCATCATGTTCTTCATATTGGAAGTACACGTGCTTTTTTATGTCATCATCTGTGTTATAGTGTTTTTCAAAATTCTCTTGATTGTTTGCTAAGTATTTTTATTAATTCTGAAATAACTACATCATCTTCTGGATCATGAGTTGTTTCTGCTAAATCAAATATATCTTGGTTGTTTAATTTATTGTTTCAAAGAAGATCTTTCTCAAAGCTCATGGTTCCTTGATTTTATAAAGATATTTCTAATATAATCATTATATCTAAAAGAGTCAATATAATTATTATGTATGAAAAATTGTTTTATGGACAATTGATTAAATTGAGTTACTAATTGCTTTTATCTTTTATCTTTAAAATATGAAAAAATTTGGATTAATCTTGGGTTTCTTATCTAGCATTGTATTGATGTTGATTGGATTTTCGGCGATTTCTCCTAATTTAGTGTGATTTAATTTGGTACAAACTGAGTATTCTGAACCAATTGATGAAAAAATAGATAATAAAAACTTAGAAACATGTGGTCCTATTTATGATTGAATACATTTAGATAATTTTAATCTAGACAAATCTGTTCGATCTTGATTAAATGCTGTATTTTGTAATAATTTTTATGCTTGGAGTTTAATTTTAATTTTCTTTCTTGCTTGATTTTCTTGGTTCATAGGCTTGATTCTTAGATGTATTAATTGAAAAATTTGAATTAGTTTTGTTTATAGTTTATTATTATGAATTTCAATAACTGGTGTTAGTATCTGTGATATCGTTTTATCTATTATAAGATGAGAAAGATTTTGATGAGATATTTTTATGTTATTGATTTGATTAATATTACTTATTGTTTGAATTATTAGTTTTTCTAAATATTGTAGATGTGCACTGTTAAAAAGAGGTAGACCTGTGTACGCAAAAGTTATTCAATTAAATCCTATAAAGCTTTATAGTCTTCCTTCAACTGATGTTGATTTGGATAATTTCTTAGATTATTGATTGTCTTCTTTGACTACTGAAAAATGTTTTATTACTTTTGATGATTGAGTGTCTTTATTTGAGGAATGTTTTTCATGAAGTCTTGCTCCTGAAATAACTATGTGATCTTACCTCCCAATTTATTATAGCAAAGATAAATCTTCTTATTGGATTGATTATCATGGATTTAAGAAAAAAGAACCAGCTAATTATTTAAAGAAAAATCTTGATTTTTATTGATTAAGTGAATCTCCATTAAGAAGGAAATTGCATTTACTTGGTAAAAAATGAGTTTGATTTGATATTTTTGTTTTGCTTTTGGTATTAGTTTTCTGAGTTTTGTTATTGATTTTATGATTCACATGAAATGAAGGTTGGTATTCTGCTAGTAATCTTTTTGCTTATGTTTTCTGATTTATCTTTTTGGTTTCTTCAATTTCTTTATTGTTAAAAACTATTAAAAAAATTAATTTAAATAATAAAATTAAGCAATTGAAACATCTTAAGTGAAAGTATTTGAAGATAGAATCAATTAGTGAAAATAGGAGAGTTTTGTGAAGTTTCCGTTCTTATTTCTTATCTGTTACTGATTGAAAAAACTCTTTTAAAAGTGAGAATTTTTCTACAAACAATATTCATGATTTATTGATGGTTTGAGATTCTGTAATGTTCTATCAATCAGAAGATAATCCTGATGTTTATTTTATCGATATTGAAGACTGTAAACCTACTGAGAAATGAGATTCATTTATTGCTAATGAGAAGCAGAATGATGAGAAGGAAAATATGGATAAAAAAATTAATAAGGTAAAATGAGAGGTTTGAACTGTTATTGATGATGTAAGAGTTGCTAAAAAAATTCTGAAAAAATAGGTCATATTATGTTGTCTTTTTTCTGGGTATTTGTCAATTATTATTTGTTATTTCTATGCTTGCATCTTAATGAGAAAAAATTATATTTCTTGTTAGATTTTATTTTTCTGATTTTGTACTTATGAAAGCTACGAGTATTAAGTCCATCTTTCAAGGTTATGAAAGCATGATTGGTAGTGATCTTGTCATAAAAGGATGGATTAGAAGTTTGAGAGATTCAAAAACTTTTTGATTTATTGAGGTTAATGATGGATCTTATTTAAAAAATTTGCAAGTAGTATTCAATAATGACTTAAATAATTTTGACGAAATCTGTAAATTTACTACATGAAGTAGTATTGAAGTTCATGGAAAATTAGTGAAGTCTGAATGAGCTAAACAAGCTTTTGAATTACAAGCAACTGAAGTTATTTTAATTTGATGAGCTGATGAAACTTATCCATTACAAAAGAAAAGACATTCTTTTGAATATCTAAGAACTATTGCTCACCTTAGAGGAAGAACAAATACTTTCTCTGCTGTTTTTAGAGTAAGAAGTTTATTGGCTTTCGCAATTCATGATTATTTTAATAAAAATGGATTTATTTGGGCACACACTCCATTAATTACTGCTAGTGATTGTGAAGGAGCTTGAGAGATGTTCCAAGTATCTACATTAGATTTAATGAATCTTCCTAAAAATGAAGATTGAACAATTGATTATACAAAGGATTTCTTCTGAAAAAAAGCTTCATTAACTGTAAGTTGACAGCTTGAAGGAGAAACTTTTGCTACAGCATTTGGTAAGATTTATACTTTCGGACCTACATTTAGAGCTGAAAATTCAAATACAACAAGACATCTATCTGAATTCTGGATGATTGAACCTGAAATTGCATTTGCAGATTTGGAAGATAATATGGATGTTGCTGAAGGTATGCTAAAATACGCTTTCAATTATGTATTAGAAAACGCTCAAGCAGAAATGGAATTCTTTGATAAATTTATTATGCCTTGAGTAAAAGAAAGACTTGAAAAATTAGTTAATGCTAAATTCTCTAAAGTTACTTATACTGAAGCTATTGAATTATTAAAGAAATCAGGTCAAAAATTTGAATATGCACCTGAATGGTGAATTGATTTGCAAACAGAACATGAAAGATGTTTGTCTGAAAAAATCTTTAATGGACCAGTTTTTGTAACTGATTATCCAAAAGAGATTAAAGCATTCTACATGAAGATGAACGAAGATAATAAAACTGTTAGGGCAGTTGATTGTCTAGTTCCTGGTGTTGGTGAACTTATTTGAGGATCTCAAAGAGAAGATGATTATGATAAATTAACAAAGAGAATGATTGAATTAGGAATGAATCCTGAAGATTATTCTTGGTTCTTGGATTTGAGAAAATATGGTTCAGTTCCTCACTCTGGATTTGGTGTTGGATTTGAAAGATTGGTGATGTATGTTACTGGTATGGAAAATATCCGTGATGTTATTCCTTTCCCAAGAGCACCTAAGACTTGTGAATTCTAAATTAACGTTAAACTCTGTGTAAAATAAATTTTATATATATCAGAACTATGTCTAAAAATTCTGAAAAAAATAAAGATATTACAAAAAAGAATAACGAAGTATCTAAGAAAAATAATGAATGAACTCCTGAAAAAAATAAGAAAAAGTCAGATTCTTATAGATGGTGGGGGTACTGAGTTATTGTTATTCTTGTTGTTGCTTTTTGACTTAACGCTACTCAAAATTCTAAATTAGCACCTATATTTTGAGCATGAAGTTGAGCTATGGAAGTAGTTACTGAAGATGAAAGTTTGACTCTTAATCAATGGTTAGATCATTATCAATCTTGAGATTTCAAGAAAGTTAATGTAATTAATGATAGAGATTTGGAGTGATATTCTTTTATTAAAACTTGAGAAAAATCTATTCTTTGATTTTCAGCTCCAACAGAGGAGTATAAATTATATAAATCTGAAAAAGCTGAATCATTAAGTGTTGTTGATATGTGACTTCAACTTACTTGAGATATTGAAATTTCTTTGTATAAAGTTGAAGATACTATTTGGGAGAAATTGTTAGAGCAGATGTGAACACTTATTTTGCTTCTTATTATTTTCTTAATTTGAATGAGATTCTTGATTCCTAAGAATTGACCTTCTGGAATGTTTGGAATTAAAGTTGGTAGAGAAAGTAAAAAGAATGAATCAAAAACTAAGTTTTCAGATATTGCTTGAATGGAAGAAGTTAAGAATGAATTAATTGAAATTATTGATTATCTTAAATCTCCTGAGAAATATCAAAAAATTTGAGCTAGACCACCAAAGTGAGTATTGCTTTATTGAGTGCCTGGTTCATGAAAAACGTTATTAGCTAGAGCTGTTGCATGAGAGGCTGGAGTATCATTCTTCTCTGCATCTTGATCTGAATTTATGGAGATGTTAGTTTGAATGTGAGCTGCTAAGGTAAGAAAATTGTTTGAACAAGCTAAAGCTGCATGAAAAGCTATTATCTTTATTGATGAAATCGATGCTATCTGAAAGAAAAGATGAGCATGATATACATGAGGTCATCAAGAACAAGAACAAACATTAAATCAGATCCTTACTGAAATGGATTGATTTGATAAGAATACTAACATTATTGTTATGGCTGCAACAAATAGACCTGATACATTGGATCCTGCTTTGTTAAGAGCTGGTAGATTTGATAGAAAGGTTTTTGTTTCAGTACCAACATTTGAGGAAAGAATTCAGATTTTTGAATATTATTTGAAGAAAAAGAAGATTGCTAAAGATGTTAGTATCCAATCATTAGCAAAAAGAACAAGTTGATTAGTTTGAGCTGATATTGAAAATGTTGTAAATGAAGCGGCATTACAAGTTGCTAAAGCTAATAGAGATACTTTAGAGGTTGCAGATTTTGAATATGCGTTGGAGAAAGTTATTATGTGACCTGAAAAGAAAGTTAAATCTATGAAGGAAAAAGAAAAGAAGTTGGTAGCATATCATGAATTATGACATGCTGTTACTGGACATTTATTGGAGAATACTGATCCTATTGAAAAGATTTCTATTGTACGTAGAGGTCACGCTTTATGAGTTACTTGGACAACTCCTGAAGAAGATAAAAATCTTTATTCTAAGGCTAAGTTCTTAGATGAAATTGTTAGCTTACTTTGAGGTAGGGCAGCTGAAGAAGTTTTCTTCTGAAAAGATGAAATTACTACTTGAGCTTCTAATGATTTAGAAAGAGCTACTGAAATTATTAAAAGTATGATTTTGAAATATTGAATGGATGATGATTTCTGACCAATCAACTATTTAAAAGAGTGAGAGGAACAAGGAATTATTAATCCATATAGTGAAGATATTGCACAACTTGTTGATAAAAAGATTAAAGTTTATCTTCAAGATGCATATCAAAAGGCAAAGAAAATTCTTAAGAAAAATGAAGATTTGATTAATAATATGGCTGAAATTCTCTTAGAAAAAGAATATCTTTCTAGTGATGAATTCCTTGAAATGATGAAAGACGGTAAAAAACTTTAATTATAAAGAATCCTTATGAAAACTATAGCTGTTTTAGACTACTTTATGAATAAGAATTTTAATGTCTCTAATATTCCTGATGATGCTGAAATTCATCATTGAGATAAAATTGCTTATTTCTTAGAGGAAAAGTGAACACAAAAAGAATCAATTGGTACTGCTATTTGATATCCTTTGGAATTAGATAGAACTGTTCCTTATTCTAGAAAACTTACTGATGAGGAATGTATGGAATTTGCTAAACAGCAGGATTTTGCTTTAAAACTTTTCCCTATGTTTAAGAAGAAATTTAAGGCAAATTTTCCATGATCTAAACCTATTACTGCAAGATATAATCCTGTAACTGATCAGCTTTATTTCTATTTCTTTTCTGAAGAAAGATATGTGTTCTGAGATTTTGTAAAAGATTTAAGAAGCGAGTTATGAAAGAATATTTTCTTGTTTCAGGTAGGTGCAAGAGATATGATGAGAATTGATCCTAATGCTGCTGTATATTCTGTTTGAACTGATTGTTGAATGGCTATCGCATGTCAGTGATATTGACCATTACCAAGTGTTGAAGTTGAAAATATTGCTATGCAATGATTAGATTGAAGAGATATTGAAAGATTAAAATGAAGATGTTGAAAATTGAAGTGTAGTTTATTATATGAACTTGAAATATATCTTAAAGAAAGTAAGGATTTTCCTGAGAGAGGAAGTACTGTTATGTGCCCTGGTGGAGAACAAAAAGGTATTGTAAGTTCTTATAATATCATTACAAAAGAAGTCGTTATAAAAACAGAAGAGGGTGGAGTTCTTAGAGTTCCATTGTCTTTGTTAAAAAGTGTAAAAGAAAAGTCAAAAGCATAATATTTTTATTCTAAATTTTTAAGATGCAACGAACTAATTTAATCATTTATTTTTGGCTTGCATTAACTGCTGCTATAGTCATTATTCCTTGTGCATATTTAATTTATATTTTGTGGAATAAATCTTCTGATTTTATTGAGAGAAAGGCTCAAGTTATTAAAGAAAATAAAGAACTAAAAAATATTAAATCTGATCTAGAAGAACAAAAGGATGAGTTTATTGCATCTAATGAATATTGAACTTTTATTGCTCCTGATGATGAGAAAAAAGAGGAAGAAGTAGAGGAGGCAGTAGAGGAAGAAAACTCTGCTGATGTTGAGTCATCTATTTTGACTGTAAAGGAGAATACTGATGAAAAATTAGCTGAACTTATTGAAGATGCAGAAAAGAAAGAGCAAGCTCTAGAAAAAGAAAGGAAGAGATTCGATTCTTTGTTATTAGAAGCTGATCTCTTTAAGAATGAATGAAAATTTGAACAATATGAAAAGAAATTGATTGAGGCTATGGCTATTGATGATGAATCATTAAAGGTATTAAAACCTTTGTCAGATTTATACTTTACTTTAGGTAATTATAAAAAAGCTCTTTCACTTTTGAAGAAAGTAACTGAAAAGGATCCTACAGATCATAAAGCTATTTGGCAGATTGCTGAAATTTATTTTGTTGCTTGAGATACTCAAACTGCAGAATTATTAATTGAGAAAGCTATTAATCTTAAGAATGATAATCCTAAGTATTATTTAACTATGGTTGAAATCTATTATAATACTGAAAGATATGATGAGGCATTAGCATTCATGGAGAAGATTATTAAATTAAGACCTACTAATCCTAAATATTTGTTAGCTACTGCTGAACTTTATGAACAGATTTGAGATATTGATAATGCTAAGAAATATTATTTCACTGTTCTAGAATATGAACAGAATAATGAAAAAGCTAAATCTAAATTAAGGGAGTTTACAAGAGAATAATTATAAATAGATATTCTTTTATCCTTTTCATATATTCAAAAATGGCACTAAACTTAGTTGTTCTTGCGGCTTGAATGTGAAGTCGTTACTGATGATTAAAGCAACTTGATAAATTCTGATCTTGATGACATGCTTTGATGGAATATTCAGTTTATGATGCTAAGTTAGCATGATTTGAAAAGGTTGTTTTTGTCATTAGAAAATCTTTTGAAGAAGAGTTTAAAGAAAAGATTGGTAATAAAATTGCTTGATTTATTCCAGTTTCTTATGCTTTTCAAGATATGAAAGATTTGCCTGAATGATTTGTCTGTCCTGAAACTAGAGAAAAACCTTGGGGAACATGACATGCTGTATTAAGTGCTAAAGGTGTTATTGATTGACCTTTTGCTGTGATTAATGCTGATGATTTTTATGGTAGAGAAAGTTATGAAGTAATAGCTAATTTTCTTAAAAATAATGATCAAAATGCTATCGTTTGATATACTATTTCTGAAGTATTATCAGAGTTCTGAACAGTATCTAGAGGAATGTGTGAATTAGATAATGATGGTAATTTGGTTGCTATTCATGAAACTAAAAAGATTTATAAGAAAGATGGTAAAATTTTAGCTGATAGAGATGATTGAACTTCTTTTGAGATTAATTTTAATGAATTATGTTCTATGAATATGATGTGATTTAGAAAAAGTAGTTTGGATTTCTATGAAAGATATTTTAAGGAATTCTTGGAGAAAAATATTAATGAACCTAAAGTTGAATTCTATATGCCTGAAGTTGTTACAAGATTAATTAATGAAGAAGGGGAGCATGTTCCTGTGTTGCCTACTAAAGCTCAATGGTTTGGAGTAACTTATCAAGAAGATAAAGAGGCAACAAATAGAAGTATTGATGCATTAATTGAGAGTTGAAAATATCCTAAGAATTTATGGGAGTAATTGGTGAATACTAATATAAAGAAAAACCCTGGTTAAAACTGAACTGAGCCCCGAAAAGTAGAAAATAATAAAAAGGGGCTAATTACTTAACAA
>CAMJIH010000006.1 GCA_946405785.1 uncultured bacterium
CTCTATAAGAAAAAGTAGAATGATTTCCATTCTACTTTTTGGGTCTCAGTTCAAACAACCAGGGGTTTTTATTTGTTCGGGGTTATTACATGATTCTACCAGCTTTGTCTGCTAAGTGGCTACGTTCTCCATGAATCATGTGAACGTGAACAAACTCAGGTTCTCCCTTCCATTTGTCGATGAGATATGAGAGACCATTGCTTCGTTCATTCTGGTATGGTGAATCAATCTGTGTGATATCACCAATCACGATAATCTTAGTTCCTTCACCTGCACGAGTAACAATTGTCTTGATTTCGTGTGGGGTGAGGTTCTGAGCTTCATCAATGATAATGAAACGTTCAGAGAGTGAGCGTCCTCTAACATAGTTAAGGACGAGTACTTCAATCTGGTTTGCTTTAGCCCATTCACGGATAGGCTCCTGCACATCAAGATTTTTGTCTGGTTCAAGCTTCTCCTTGATGACCGCCAAATTGTCGTAAATTGGCATCATGTAAGGATCAATCTTTTCATCTTTGTTACCAGGCAAGAAACCTAAGGTCTTGTCGCTCATTTCCATTGCTGGACGAGCTACGAGAATCTCCTTGTAGAATTTCTTTTGATGTAGAGCAGCGGCGAGCGCAACCAGAGTTTTTCCTGTACCGGCTTTACCGGTAAGAGCGATAAGATTGATTGAAGGATCCAATAAAGCGCTGAGAGCAAAGGATTGCTCGTTGTTACGTGGCGTAATCTCTTTGAGTTTGAGATCTTCTTCTTGGATAATCAACAATCGATCTTCAGTCTTTCTGACCAAGAATCTGAAATTCGTGTCTTCACCGCCTTTGATGATAAAGAGGTGATTGGTCGGGAAAGCTTTCAGAGAGGTTGGAATTGGGAAGCTCTTGTTGTCGTATGTGACTTCATCTTTTTTCTTCCTGGATTTGGGCTTTTGATAAAGTTTGTTCCATTCAGAATCTGTCAGTTTTACTTCTGTTATTGAGGTATAGATTTTGTCCATATCTGTAACAGTTTCATTTCGGTAGGCTTCTGTGCCTACTCCAAACCTTTTGGCTTTTTGCCTAAAGTTTGTGTCGTTGGTAACGAGAATAACAGAGTAGTCCTTCTTCTTTCCTTCCAGATAGAGGGCGGTAGCGAGTATTCTGTGGTCAGGAGAATCTTCCATAAGGGCTGATTCCATGGCTTCAGGATATTTATTACTACCGAGTTCAATGAATACTTTTCCTAGTCCCTTTCCAAGGTTGGCACCATTTTTACTTTGTTCAGGGGTTTCAATTAACTTGTCAAGAGATCTAAGGAATGCTCTAGCATTCAAGTTCTTGGTTTCGGTGCCCTTCTTGAACTTATCAAGTTCTTCGAGCACGGTGATTGGAATGCAAATATCATGCTCTTTGAATCCTAATAAGCAGTTCGGATCTTGTAGCGGGATGTTTGTGTCCAATACGAAAATCTTTTTTTCTTCTTTTGCCATAAATTTAAACTTTTTTTTGTTATTATTAGTATTAATTTTTATTAAATCTTCTTCTATTTAATTATTTTCTATAAAAAGTAAATATAAAATTTATAAAAAAACTCTAGAGGAAATACCATCTAGAGCTTCTTGCCAGAAGCCCTGACCCCGATTTCATACAATCGGTAGAAAGTAATTAATATTTCAATCACTTTGTACCGAAGATATCAAAACAAAAGTCAAGACCTCTGGTATATTGCTGTCCGACCGTAATGGGTAGTGGGTCTGGACAACGGTTTAAGGTGGAATTCCACCAACATAGTCACCTATTTTGCAAGGGTGTGTAGTAGACCTTGTCTTAAGTGATTATGTTACCTCAATTATAATTCAAAAAATCAAAAAAATCAAAATTACATAATAAAAAATATTTACTTTAAGTTGACAATTCTTGTTTTTTCTGTATAATATGTGAAAGTAAAATTCTTTTATCTTTCTATAATAGTTAAAGATGACTTCTACATTATGGTTTTGGATCGCTTGTTTGATCGTATTGCTCTTTGTAATATGGTTTATTAGAAAAATTATTTGAAGAGTAGTAATTATTTGTGTGGTATTATTCTTATTATTTATTGTATGGAGATGGATTTCTCCTTCAACTGCTGATGGAGTATGGCACTGGTTGCAGGATTTACCTGTAAGAGCAACAAATTATGTTAATACAGATATTTTGAATAAAGATATTATTCTTCCTTTACATAATCCTGTAGATTCTGTTAAAGAAACTATTGAAGAATGAATTGATGAATTAAAGGAAGGTGTTGATGTTGATGTCCTTGATTCAGAATGAGATGTTGAAATTGCTGTTGAAGAGGAACAAGGGCCTCGTTATTCTTGGCTTTCAAAATTATTTAGCAGTGATAAATCTGATGAAGGTGATAAAGTAACTGTTGAAGAAGATACATCTAAAAATTCTGTTGATGAAGACGGTACTACCTCAGATCCTAAGCAATTCGTTGAAAATAGACATGAATGAGTTGATGTTAAGCTTTCAGATGATGGTTCAATTGTAATTGAAACTATTACTTCTAGTGGAGAAAAGATTGTTGATACTGTAGCTAAAGTTTGAAGTACTAGTGAAGAATCAAAGGTAGAAGTTAAAGAAGAAAAGAAACCTGAAATGAAGGTTACTACTACTTGAAGTACTACAAAAGTTGAAAAAGTTGATAATAAAAAAGTAGAAAAAACATCTAAAAAAGAAGAAGCTAATGAAGTTGTATATCTTAAGAGTAATCCTAAAAAAGAAGAAACTAAGACAACAACTACAACTAAAACAACAACTACTGATAGTAAAGCTGCTCCAGTTAAGGCTGTTAAAGGATTAACAGCTGCTGAAGTTAGAGAAGCTAATGAAATCTTTAATTAGATTCAAATGAGATATTTTCATTATATTTAAGGATCTTCCAATCAGGGAAGATCTTTTTTAAAAATAATTTTCTATGTTCTGGAAGAACTCAGTGTTCTTCTATAGCTTGATAATGTAGTTTTGTTCAGTATCCTTTGTGTTTTTCGAAATTGTATTCTGGATATTTTAGTGCTGTTGTATCAAGAATTCTATCTCTACTGACTTTTGCAAGGATTGATGCCATTGATATTTGTACTTTTTCAGCATCTCAGTGTACGATTGTTTTTGTTTTTATCTTTAAATCTTTTGAGATTCAAAAATCGTTTTTTCAGTCTATGATTAATTCTATTGTTTCTTTTTCCCCTTTTTCGAAGTTCTCAATTACTTTAATAATATCTGATCTTTTAATTGTTTTCTTTATTTTTGTGTCTAGGATTTTAGATAACATCCTATAAAGAGCTTTTGAAATTGCTGTGTTTATAGCTCTTGTTATTCAATAGGTATCGATAAATTCTGAAGAAACGCTTCATATTTCACAAAAAATATTGTCTTCTTTTTCTAACTCTAAAATTTCTTCAAAAGCAACTTCTCTTTTTTTAGGAGTAAGTGCTTTACTATCTTTAAATAGTTGATGTTTTTTTAGTTGTTTATCAGGTATTTTACTTGAAACTAATCAAATGTGAAGTGGTCAGTAGAGTGGTCATCTTCCAGCTTCATCCATATATATTTTCATTATTTTGTAGTTATTTCTCTTAAAGTAGTTCAGTTTTTATACCATATTTCACAGGCTAATTCTTCATTGTAGATTACTATTGTGTTATCGTGATTTCCTAAAAGTGCAGAACAGTTAGAGCTTGCATCTTTGTTTTTAGTTACTGCAACTACTGCGTTTTCAAAACTTCATTTTATTTCAAATGGGAATTTTGAGAAATTTTCTTTTCTTCATATTTCAACCATACAGTTTTTATTTCATTGTGAAAGTTCTGACCATGGGAATGCAAATACTGGATATATACTTGATTTAAAATGATTTATATATGTAAATCCTTCTTCTCAAGATCATTTAAGAGAAAATTTATTTTGTCATGGTTTGAAAATATATCCCTCTGGTTCAAATAACCAACAACGTGTTATTCAGAAATCTTTTGTTACTTCAGCATTAGTTATTCATCCATGGAATTTTAGTTTATTAATGTTAATTCCCATTCATCCAATATCTGTTGTAATATCGTTATTAGTAATTTTTGTTTTTGATACAAATCAGATTCTTACTGGTGTTGTTCAGAAGCTTGGATCAGTAAATGTATAATAGTAAACGATACCTTCGTTCGTTTGCTTTGTTTCAATAGCTCCAATAAATGTTTCAATAAGTGATGATTCTCAATTATTTACATTAGTGTTTTCGATATTTTGAGAATTTGTGGTATTTTTATTGCTAAAATCTTTGTTCTTTTTCTTTTTTGTGTTAATATCATTGATGATTTCTCAGAGATAGTCTTCATCTTCGTCATGTATTGCTGTAATTTTTGTTTTTTCTTCAATCATATTAATTTCTTCTTCTCCTGGTTCATATTTGTAATCTGGATCAGCATCAACTGTATAACTTTTTTCTTCAAATTTTTGTCATGCTTGTCCTACTCAAATTGGAGCTAGACTAACGGCATTTTCACCTTCAAATCATTCTCAGATGAACGTGTTTTCATCTTTAACTTCATATTTTTTTGTTATTCAATTTTCTTTTCTTGATTTAACGCATCTTGTTCTACCATTATTCCATTCATATCATGGAACACATGTACAATATCCTGGATCTCATTGTGTTGAATTATTTCAGTATTGTTGTTTACATAGTTCATCGTAGTTTATTTGTTGTACAGTATTCTCAGGTTCTTCTTTTTGTTCAACTGTTGGTTGTTGAGCTGTTTCTTCTTTTGGTAGTAAAAAATAAGCAATGATTCATATTATTACAAGAAGTCAGATTGCAGCACATGCAATGATAATTATTTTTTTCTTTTTATTATCCATTCTGGTAGTATTATGAATAAATAATTATTTTCTTTTACTTAGTAATCATACAACTCCTATCATAGCTCAGTTATCTGTAGAATATACTTTTTTTGCTGGAACTAAGAATGGTATATCTGAGTGCTTTTTCTCAAGAAGTTCTTGGATATATTCGCATAATCTATTATTAGCTGATACTCATCATGCTAGTCATAGTGTTTTTGCTCAATACATTTCTCATGCGTGTAATAGTTTCTTTCCCATTACTTCTACTACTGCTTCTTGGAAGTCATAGGCAATATCACATATTAATTGTTCATCTAATGGAATATTTTCTTTTTGTAGTTTTTCAAGTAGGAATGTTACTTGGCTTTTCATTCATGAAAAACTGAATTCAAATTTATCGTGAGATAGGAAAATTCTTTTAAAGTTAACATGAGGATTCTTTTTTCATTGTGCTGCTTTTTGTGAAATCCATACTCATCATGGGTATGGTCCTCATAGCATTCTTGAAACTTTATCAAAACATTCTCCTGCTGCATCATCTAGAGTATGTCATACTTTTGTCACAGAGAATCCTGCAAATGTGAAGCTAGGAAATTCTGGATCAAAAGTGTTGATTCTATTATTATCTTCTTCAACTACGTAAATGTCATTATGTCCTCCGGATGCTGTTAGAATAACTAGAGGAAAAGCTAGGTCTTCTAGTTTTCTTTCAAGAAGAATTGAGAACATATGTCAAAGAATATGATGAATTGGAATAACTTCTTTATCGTAGAATGCTCATAGTTCAAATCCTACTGTTTTCCCTACAACTAATGATCATGGAAGTCATGGTTGGGTAGTTACAGAAATGAAATCGACATTAGGAATTTCATCTAGTCCAATTGTTTGGAGTAGTGCTATAATTTTTTCACTGTGTAGTCTTGATGCTAATTCAGGAACTACTCATCAGAATTTTTGATGTTCAGAAATTTGAGAATATGCCAAAATTTTTTCAACTTCAAATGTTCAGTTATTGTTATTTACTATGGCTAAAGAAGTATCATCACAACTTGTTTCTATGGCTAATGTTCTCATATCGAATGTTTAATTAAATTCACTGTTTGTTAATATATTGATAGTGGTAGTTTTTACAAGAAAAAATCTTAAATTTATGCTTGTAATATCTTTAAACATGTATATTTGTAAAGTATAATTTATCTACTTTTTAAAAAGGATGAGAAATAGAGTTTTCTTATTGTTAATAATGTTTTCAGTTTGTTTAACTTGATGTGAAAAATGATGAAATGTTGAACAGGTAGAAACTAATGAGTATCCTATTGCTGAACAGTTCTGTATTGAACATGATTGAGAACTTACAACGGATTATGATTGAGTCCCTATTTGTTTGTTTTTTGCTGATGAGTGGTGTAGTTTAGAAGATATCGAAAATTGAGAATGTGATCTTTTTGAATATGAATGAGATACACCTCCTTCTGTTACTTGTGAGGAAAATTGATGAGAGGCTCAAGTTCGACAGGAATGATGAGAAGAACAAGAAGTTTGTTGGTTTAAGGATGACGAAAGTTTCTGCTACTTAAATGATTTTGCAGATTGATCTTGTAAAAAATGAGATATGACGTATTATGATTAATAATTAGTTACTTAATACTCAATTTTTATATATTGCTTTTGCTGTGATTGCTCAAGTTTCAGTATATGAAGTATATTCTCAGTTTCTAACTCCATTTTCATAGCTAGTTTCTTCTTTGATTTGTCAATTATCATAATAGACTGTTTGCTTTCCTGTTTGTACTCATGCTTCAAAATATTGTTCAGCCATTACTTGTCCATTGGAATGATATGTAGTTATTGTTCATTCTTCTTTTCCGTTTACGAAAAATGCTTGAGTGAATGGTTTTCAGTCTTCATAGTACTGATGTTGAAATCAATCTCTTTCTCAAAGATGGTAATTCTCTTCTATTCGTACTTGTCAATTCTCGTGAAGAATTACTCGTTTTCATTCTTTAGCTCAATCTTTGTTATAACAATTAACTGCTTCTCAATTTACTATTTGAGGATTTTTATTGGCATTTCAATTCTCATCAAAACAGTCTGTTCATCAGCATCCATATAGTGATAATAGAACTAATCAGAATAGTAATAGTCAGAAATTTTTCATGAATATTTTTGTTTAAAATAAATGTTGTAATTCAGTATATAAATATTTTTTTAAAATTAAAGGAAATTAATACATATTTGATAAAATTTATTTTTTGTATAAAATTAGGTATGTTGATATAACGTACTTTATATATTGTTGTTTTTATGAAAACTGAATTTGATGTGGTAGTTTTGTGATGATGAGTAGCAGGAATCTCTGCTGCAATTTCAGCAAGAAGGGAATGAAAATCTGTTGTTATAATAGAAAGGAATTCTTTACTTTGAGGATTGGCTACTTGTTGATTAATTCATTGGTTTGAGCCATTATGTGATGGTAGATGAAAACAAATTATATATTCTCAGGCTGAAGAATTGCTTAGATTGTCTATTAAATATTGATATAAAACACTTGATGAAAAACGATTACATTGAAGTAGAGGTCGCTGAAGATATGCTACCATGTTTAATCCTAATTTATTTGCTTTATCTTTGGTAAAGTTATTGGATAATGAATGAGTGAAGATATTTTTTGAAAGTCAAATTTCAGAAATAAATTTTAAAAATTCAAAAATTACATCAGTTGATATCTATACAATTGAAGGTAAGATTAATATAAAGTGAAAAGTATTTATTGACGCTACTTGAAGTGGTTATGCGTGAAAGATGGTTTGAATTCCGTATAAAAACGGTAAGAATTATCTTACGTATACTACGACTTCTTACAAAAGATGATTACAAAAGCCAATATTCGAACGTACAGGAGCTAGTTTGTATGGTACAGACCATCCAAAGGGAGTGAGAATGTTTAATAATGCTTCTCAAGATGATGTAAATGATTATCTTTTGATAGGTCAAACTTTAGCGCTTAAAGAGTATGAAAAATGAGTTAAAAAAGATTTATCAATTTTGCCGTGTATGGTTCAACTTAGAAAAATTTCGATGTTAAAAGGTGGGTATATCCTCTCTAATAAAGATTTATGTAAGAGATTTGATGATTCAATATGAGTAGTATGAGTTTTTGATACACCATGATATCGATATGAAATACCTGTGAGATGTTTATTTAATAAAAAAATTAAGAATTTGTTTTTTGCTGGTAGAATTATATCTTCATATGGTGATGCTCGGGAAACAACAAGAGTTATTCCTGTGTGTATTCTAACCTGAGAAGTTACCTGAATTATGGCAAGTCTCTTGATTGATAAAAAAGAAATAATTTTGCAACAATTACATGAAAAAGAAATAAGTAGGTGAATTAAAATACATTATAAATAATATTTATTTGTGGTTTACCTTGTAAAATATAAATTTAATATTATATTTTGCTGAATATCTTTGGTTATATGTATTATTTTCCCTTTTATCTTTTACCTTTACAAGAATGGAAAATCTATTTTCTGAGGATTGGTTTCCTTCTGTTTTGTTTTCTGTTGCTATTATTTGTGTTCTTTTTTGATTGGCGATTTATCAAAATCTTCATAAGAGAAAACTAAAAAAGTTGAAGTATGAATGAACTTGAATGTTGAAAAAAACTAAAGTTTTTGAAATTGAACAATTTTATCATTCATGAGATGAGGATTCTGCTTGATATACTGAATATTGGTTACTTTCTAAGGATGATTCATGAACTGTTTATAAAAGTGATGAATATAAAAATCTTCAATATGGTGGACGTACGTTGGCTGAAATGAAGAGAAAATATAATGGTGTTGAATTTGATTTAACTAATAAGGATTTTGCTTTTAGACAAGTTAATGATAATATTGCACGTATTGAATGAGAATTAGCAAATGATCCATGAATTTTTAAAAAGAGAGATTTGAAATTAGAGTTAGAAACTATGAAAGAGTATCTTACTATAATAGAAGAATGACCTATTAATCCATATGTTATTATTCGTAATCATAAGATTTCTGTTTGAGATATTATAGATGTTTATGTTGATCCTATGGATCTTAAAAAATATTATTTTGATTTGGATTTTACTAATGAAAAAATTTTATAATTTATTGTACTTTTTTAAAAGTATTGGTATTTTATGCTGTTTTTTACTATTGACATTTTGTAAATAAATATATATAGTATTAGTGCAATAGTGCACAAAACAAATACGATAAGAAGAAAATGAAATCATTAGGTTATTGTTTCCATGCCCAGATTAAGGGTGAAGGAAAGGCAGGAATGCGTAGAAATTCTCTTATCCGTGTTGAAATCGGTATAGAGGAGGGTGATAGTTATGTCCCAGATATGGTATTCGGTCCTGATTATGTCAAGTTGTTCGGCGATAAAGTCACAGTTGATCATAATGGTTGCGGTAAAGACTTTGAGAAGTACTTTAGCGTTAGCCAGGAGATGATTGATGGGTGTATTGCTGCAACAATTAAGAATCTATCGAAGTATCCGCTAGTCTTGACTAGTGAAGGCTGGATAACTAAGTCTACAAACGATAATAAGTAGCGGTTGTGTTAATCGCTACTTTTATTTTTTTATTATTTGATAAATCTTTTTATAAAATTATAAACTACAATAGTTTTAATTTTATTAAATACTTGATAATGAAAAAAACGTTATTGTTTTGAACATTATTCTTAGGTATTATTATTTTTGCTGGTTGTAGTGAGAATTCACATTATTCTTTTGCAGAGCAATCTTGTAAGGAAAATAGTTGAAGTTTAATTAAGGATGATCAATGAGTTGAATCATGTCTTTTTGAAGGTTGAAAGCGATGTTCTTTGTCTTCTATTGAAGAATGAGATTGTTTTTTGATTGAAAACAGTAGTGATTATGGTGAATATACTTGTTCTGAATTCTCTGATGAATATTCATGTTCTGAAGATTCTTTTGAAGAAGATATTGATTTTGAGAGATTAGAGTCTGGTGCTGTTAATATATGAAAAGCTTTGTGATGATTAACTCCTCAGGAGGCATTAGAATATATGAAAACAACTGAGTGATTAGTTATTGTTGATACTCGTGATTTTGATGATAAACCGAATTGATTTAAATGAGCTTTGGAAATTCCATATAATCAGTTGGTTAAACGTATAGAAGAAATACCTCAATGACATCCTGTTTTATTACATTGTTGATGAGGTAATGTTGCTCCTAAAGGGTATAAAGCTTTGTTAGAATTTAATCCTGAAATTCCTGAATTGTCATATATTGCGTGAGTCCCATTGTTTGATGAATACAATGAGTGGCTTAAGAAACATTAGTATATTATTTGATTTCTTTTAAATATTTACTTTTGTCAAATGCTAATATTCAGAAGAATATTGGTCAGAGGAAGAATAGTCAAAAGAAGAATCGTTTAGATTTTCAAAATACTTTTGTTAATCAGTAGAGTAATATTGCATTGATTGCTGTAGCAGTAAAAGAAACTGCATTTAGTCCTAACATGATTATGTCATCATATTCTTTATTGAATGTAATCATAAATGCAAAGAGCATTGCACATAGACATCATCAAATGATTGGCAATATAAGTAATATCCAAAACCATGGGTTAACTCTGTGACTAATTTTGAATAATACATAAATATGTCGTATTGGTATTAATGATTCCCATCATTTTCTTCATGCTTTAAGAAATATTTTCCATAGACATATAATAATCCGTATATAAATTAGGATTATAGAATAGAAGAGTATTGGTGATTCTTTGTAGATAATTTCTCAGATTTCAATCATTTTTTTGTTGCTTTCTGTAAATTTAATATTTTATTTTGAGTGTATAATGGACATTCTTTTTAATTTTTTCTTACATTCAATAGGTTTAGAAAATGCTTCTGCTAGGATATTAGCATTTTTATTTTCTCATGGGAAAAGAGAAGGATTGAATTTTATAGTATATATATTATGGAATTCAGAAAATTTAACATATACTCCATTTTCATCTTTGTATTTATCTTTACAATAGTTTTTAATTATTTCATCAGCTGTTTGATGAGATAGACAATAGATTTCCATGATTTCTTGTAACGATACATAATTTTTCATAAGTAATATTACACATAATCTAAAAAAATCTGATTTTATAACTATTTAACTTTTTTAACTAATTTTTTAGGGAATTTCGGTTCTACAGTAATATTTATGATGTCTTTTTCTCATAATATTTTTTCGTATTTTCTGACATCCATTAATACAGCAACAGGTGTGTTGTTAACAAAAATTATTTTTTCTCTTTTCAGATCTTTTATGATAGCATTCATATCTTTCTTGAGATCTGTTACTGATACACATTGATCTGTTATCATTCAGTACCGAATAAAGATTTAAATACGACACTAAATTAAGTATCTTAATAAAAATTTCAAGAGATTTTAATACGAAATTTGAAGATTTTTTGTTTTATAAAAAATAGAATTATTTTAATAAATTATTTAATTATATTAGTTTAAAACTATGTTTTTAATTTCGGTATTTAGAGTTCTATAACTTTTTTTATTCTTTTCTTGCTTTTTTATTATAATAAATCTATAGTTTTTGCTGTAACGACTTAAAACCTTGTATATATGAATGAGACTTATTACTTTGGTGGGTATCTTTATGATCCGTATTCTCCTTATGGAATGATGGATTGCTCTAATCCTAATGAAACTCAGGAGGAGCGTGAAAGTAGGTCACGCATTAACCTTATTTGTGTTGCTATCTGTTATATCGGTTTTCCGGTTGCAGTAGCAGTAGGTTATGGGATTTACAAGTTTGTTCCTTGGGTTGTTAATTTATTCTCTTAGGTGGCTATTTATAGTCACCTTTTTATTTTCCTTGAATTGGACTATATAAATGGATATATTTTTTTATGTGATATTAAACTAAAGAAAGGGGAACGCTATGTTAAAATCTAAAATTCAAAACTTTTTTGATGTGTGCTATGTCTTCTTTGCTATCTTATTATTGATTGTTGCCGCTTCATTGAGTAGGACAAAATTAGATTTATCATGTGAAGACTAACCTTAGAAGGTGCTCAGATTTCTGGCACCTTTTTTTGTTGAATTTATTAAATTTAATTATATTATTCGTTTAATAACAAAAATAAAAGGAGGTGTTAGTATGAAAATTTTGTTTTCTTTTTTTAGTGTTTCCTCTAAAGGGAAATACAATGTAGCTGTTGAGGTGGTTTGTCAAAAGAAGCCTCAAATTAAAGTTGGAGATTTGTTTGTTGGTTTGTATCCTATTGAAAGTTTCTCGGTTATTGAGAATCAATCTAGTAAGAATTGGAAGGATCGTTTTCTTGTTGGACCTAGTCCAGCTAATGGTGTTTCTGTATATGGAGGACATCCTGAAGATTCCTTTGGTATGGATTATCCAACGATTGTAGAAGAGTAGAAGGTGTCAGTATTATCTGATACCTTTTCCTTTTAATATTTCTTGCTTTTTATATTTAGAATTATACAAGTTCTTTATTTATATTATTTGTTCAATATGAAAAAAATTCTGATGATTTGGTTACTCTTCTTATGCTCTGTTATTTTGGTGTGATGTTCAAAATCTATTGATGAAAATGATCCTGATATTATAGATGATGAATATGAATGATGATGAGAGCGAATTTCTTTAATGACTGATATGTGTGAAGAAGAATGATGAGAAATTGGTGAAATTACTGACGATGAGTGAGAAAATCAAGAAGCTTGTTTGTATTCTGATGGATCTTATTGTGAGTTAAATGACTTGTCTGTAAATCAATGTTATAAATGATTAATGAAGAATGACTAAAACTAAAAAAGGCTAATTAGAATTTAGCCTTTTTTGCTTTTTTTAATTTATTTATATATTTTCTCCTAAGATTTTATCGTTTACTTGATATTCTCCAAGAACATTTAATTCTTTTACTAGTGGTCTAACAGCCTTTAGCATATCATAGTATAATTGTGGAATTTTGAATGTAATATCTATGTAAAAGCTGTAATGAAATTGTTCTCAAGGTATTGGTACTGATTCTATCTTTGTTAAATTCATTTCATATGCTGCTATAATTCAAAGTATTTTCATAAGACTTCCTACCTGATTTGGTAGTAAAATGTGTAATGATGCTTTGTTAATTTTATTATTTTCTTCTTCTGTTCTCTTTTGAATAACAAAGAATCTAGTGAAATTTTTTTTATCTTCATCAATTCTGTCGATTAGGATATTTAATCAGTATTGTTTAGCTGCTAATTTTCATCCTATTAGTCATGTATTTGTGATATTCTTTTCTTTAATTTGACGTCATGCCATTGATAGATCTCATACTTCAACAATTGTTATATTTGGATAGTTTTTTTCAAAAAATTTACGAGTTTGTTCAATAGCTGTATGTTCTCAACAAGCATATTTTATGCCTTCTAATGTTGCTCATGGTAAAGCACATAGGTTTTTTTCAACTTTGAGATATGTTTCTCAATTTATTGTAATATCTTTATTTTTAAGATGATTTAGATGATCGTAAATAGTTCAAGTAATAGTATTCTCGATTTCAATTACTCAGTAATCAGCTTTTCAGTTTGCGACATCTTCAATAAGTGTTTCAATATCTTTTTCTTCTAAGATATCCATTCGTTGTTCATTAGGAAAATATTGCTTTGCAGCAATTTCATGGAATGTTCATTTAACACTTTTGATTGCGACTTTCATTTTGTATTTGTAGAATGTAAATTTTATTTATGTTATTATTATATATTTTTTGTAAATATATTCAAAATATCGGGAATTATCTTAGATTTATTATATTTTTTTAATTATTAAAAAAAGAACCTGTTTTTTACAAGTTCTTCAATAATTATCTAATGTTATTCGTTTTCTTCTATTGTAGTTTCTTCTATTGGAGTTTCTTCAACTACTACTTCTTCTTCATCTACATTTTCATCTTCTTCAGGATATTCTTCCATATCTTCAAGGTTAATTCATCTTCCTCATAATAAACAGATAGGTGTTCATTCATCATCTGTTGTTACTTCTCAACCATTATCAATACAAACTTGTTCAGCAACAGGATATTGCTTTTCTTCGTTAACCATTCAGTCTCAATCTAATATATCGAAACATCATGTAAGTAAGAATGGAAAGCAAAGTATCATTCAAAGTAAGTATCGTTGTTTCATTATTTTTATAGTAAAATAAAAACCAACAATTAAAGGTTAGTAATGTTGTCTATAATTGCAAGTGAAAATTTCTACAGAACTAGTTTTTTTATATAGATTTTTTTATTTAATTTCAACTTTTTGTTCTATTGAATCTATTGTCGCATTGCATTAAATGTTTCCTCATCAATTTCATTTCATTGTTTATCATAGTATTTAGCACTTACAAGATTATCCATATTATAAACTTCTTCATCCATAAGTGTTCAATCTTCATAATAATATAGCCAAGTACCGTTGCTTTTTCAATCAACAAATGATCATTTAATTTTAAGTTTTCAATTATCATAATACATTTCCCAATTTCAATCAGGATTTCAATCTTTCGTAAACGTTTTTTTATCTAATTGTCAATTTTCATAATAATAAGTTGCTGAAACATAATTTCAATCATGATAATATTTATCTGATTTTATATTTCAGTTTTTATAATACCAAATATCTCTTCATACATTCTCTCAATGATTGTAACAACCTTCATGTTCCTTTGTTCATTGAGAAGCATACTTGTTAATTATAACTCAATGTTGTTCAGCATTTTGATCATAACAATTTATTATTCTTCCTTCTTCATCTTTATCTGGATTCTCTTTAATATTACCTAGTGGTTCATAACACTCATTTTCTGAAAGATAAAACCATCAATTATCTTCTTTAACAGATAGTGAATTATCCTCAACAGGATTAGTAGATCAACATCATATTAAAATTAATGATAATGAAAGAAGTGCTAGTAATGAAAAACATCTCATATTGAATTAGAAAAGAACTAAAATACACCCAAAAAATACGTAAATTATTTATATTGATTCAAAAAAGATGGCTATTTTATATAATAATACAACATATAGCATAGCAAAAGCATTGAACAAATCAATGAAATAGTATGGATTTTGTAATATTTATTCTGTATAATATGTTAATCAAACAAATACTAAAATTTATGAAGAAAGTTTTATTTAAAATTTCGATTAGATCGAGAGTTGATTCTAGAGACAATGGTGAAGTCCTTTTAGAGGCTGATTATAAGAAAAATGATTCAGCTTATATTGAGGCTGTTGGTCCTTCGTATTATCGCATTCATGTGCCTGGTCCTTATCGTATAGTATCACCTGATGATATTTCTAAGTTGATAACTATTGATAGATCGTCTAACAATTCTGAGGAGTTGGTTATCATGAGGATAGGATATGGCCGTGCTGATAATGTTGATCGTATTAGGGTTGAAGTCATCAAAATTTCTGAGAATTGATTTTTACAGGAGCTTATGTCATAGGCTCCTTTTTTCTTTCTCTTGACTTTTAATAAATCTTTTATATATCATTTATTGATAAATAAAAAAGTAATGCGTATGGTACGGAAATATAAATTTATTGTTAAACCTGAGCTTGGCCCTGATGTAGTTCTGGTGCTGGAATGCAATCTTGTTTCTCATCTTGAGAAGCCGAGTGAGGTATTTGATGGTAGAATCTCATTCCTTAAGGATCATTCGATTCGTATCTGGGATTATTATCCTGAGATTAATCGTGATGATTCTTCAAGTAATTGGCAGGATTTCTTCCAGGTGATAACTTTGACTCCTGTTGGTCAAGTTAAGCCGATTTATGATTATGAGGTATTCGTTGTTAGAAGTGAAACTAAATGAGTACTTCTTCCTTACAGGAGTTCAGGCTATTCTGACTCCTTTTCCTTTTTTGTTGATTTTATGAAATTTAATATTATATTTTTCTTTGTAAACAAATACGATAAACTAAACGATAAATATTATGGAAGCAAAATTAATTTTTAAGACAAAGGTGGGCAAGAGAAATTTCTTGCTTACTATGGATTGTTACGCTAATTCAACAGACGTAACAATTGTGAATGAGAAGTATGTTTCTGTTCTTTGTCATCTTCCTAGTGTTGATGAGAAGGGTAGTCATAAAGATTATAAGAAAGTTTTTGAGATTTCTCCTGATGGAGACTTTCATATTCTTGTAGAATTTAAAAACAATCCTAAGAATATTCATGTATCTTCTCAGTACTCTGGTGGTGTAGGACTTCCTGGTCTTACTATTACCATTGAAGGTGAATAGGAGTTTTTCTCCTATCCACTTTTTTGATATTTTAATTTAAAAAAACTGATCCTTGTCATCTCGACAAAGACCAGTCAGAGAGATTTTATGAAATTGGTTGTTCTCTCTGTTTTAAAATATCCAAACAGGAAATCCTGTTGGATCCCATAATGAAAGGAGGAGTTGCTCTTATATGTTTTTGAGTAACTATTTCAAGAAGAAAAATTTTTACTTTTTTAGTGCTTTTTCTCATAGTACACACCATCTGATAATTGGTATATGGTGAAGAATTTCGTAAAGTAGTGGTGATAAAGTGAATACAGCTACTGTTAGAATTAGGTATATTGCTAGTGGTGATAACTGTGTATACATTTTCATCATATAACCAAGTGCAGCTATAATTAAATAATGAACAATGTAGATTCCGTAGCTTGAACGAGTCATATAATTTGAAAATTTATTTGTTCAATCAAAGCAAGCATTAAACCATCCCATTAGTGCTAGACATGTAATCCAACCATAGATACAACATAACCGAGTGCTTAGATATTGAGGTGTCGAATTATTTTCTCCCCATGTTGTATAGATTAATATTATTCATGAAAGTATTGATCAAGTTAATAGAGGAATCCAGATTTTTTTAACTTTTTCTTGTACTTCGTCGTGAGAAAATACAAAGTATCCGATTAGGAATATTATTAGATAGAAGAATGGTTTATATAGGTTGTAAAGTCATGCTAATGGATGAGTTACATCGAATATTAATGTTTTTGTACCTAGTCGAAATAGAATTCCTAATCATAAAATTATTATTATGTTCGATTTTCTGCATAGTTTTCGAAATTTGTCTTTGTAGTCTATCTTCCTAATAAGGAGTAATGCTATACATAATAACCATAGGAGTTGTATAAACCACAAATGTCCTAGTCAACTCATTACATATGCGAAATATTTAACAATTCAAGGTAATGAACTACTTCGGTCTAGTCCTTGTGCTACTACGCTAATTTGTGTATTAAAATATCATAGCATCCATTGGAATACAAATAGACCAATTGTTGAAGGAACTAGTAATTTACGTGTACGAGATTTAAACCATTCTTTATTTGAATATTTTTTTAGTGAGTATCTTGCGCTTATACCTGCTAGTAAGAATAACAGAGGCATAAACCATGGATACAAGATATACATTATAACATCTTGATATTGTTGATATTCAGGGAATGTTCAAAATCATCCAAGTCCTCAAAATACTCCTTTGTTATTGAAAAAATATATTACATGATAGAGTAGTACTGATAACACGGTTACCCAACGTAAATTATCTATCCAGTTTTTTCTCATTTTTTGATTTTTGTTCAATAAATATTATTGTGATTTTTTATAATATTCTTTTAATAAATTTAAACAGTAATTTAATTTTATATTGTTATTGAAATATTTTTATTTTAAAAAAACCGAAGTTTAATACTTCGATTTTTTATTATTGTTAAATTTTTTATTCTAATTCTACACTAATTTCATGTCCGTGATTGTGTCCATCTTCATCTCATTCTCAATGTTCGTGTCATTCATTTAATGTTAATCCAAACATTACGAGGAATCCTATAGCTAAGAAAATAATTTGATGAATTGAGTGATCAATGTGACTTTCTTTATGAAGTTCTGGAATCATGTCTGAAGCAGCAATATATATAAATAATCATGCTGATATTGGCATTAATATTTGTGAAATTCATTCAACATATGTTGTTAGCAAATAAGCTATTCCTAGTCAAATAAAAGCAGTTAATGCTGTAAGGAAATTGTATAATAGTGCTTTTTTTCTTTGCATTCATCAGTGTACTAGTACACAGAAATCTCAGACTTCTTGTGGAATTTCGTGGAGGATTACTGCTAGGGTAGTGGCTATTCATAGATGGATATCAACAACATAAGCGCTTCAGATTATTATTCAATCTATGGCATTGTGCACCATATCTCAAACAAGATTCATCCATGCAAAAGTTTTAATATCGTGTTCTTTATTTTGATTGTGTTTAACTGTAAGAATTTTTTCTATGATAAATCAAAGAAAGATTCCTCAAATAATTCACCGAGAAATCATTGGTGTAAATCAGTATTCTTCTACAGCTTCTGGTAGTAGGTGTAGGAATGCATCTCATAGTAAAATACCGGCAGAAAAAGCTATAAAACATATTAATACTTTTTTTAGTTTTGCTAGTGGGTAACCTATGGCGAAGATACCTATAAGTGCAATAAGACTGACAATAAGAACTGATATTATACCGTAGAAATAATTCATTGTTGTAATTTAGTATGATTTAAAATTGTTATTTATTGCATTTATCACAGTGTTCTTGATGTTTATTTTTCCATTTTATTAGTGTTCTTGAAGATATATCATGTTTTGCAATTACTTCTTTGGCTTTTTTATGTTGATGACAATATTCATCCATGACATCTTCTATAAATTCGTTAGAGTAGTGTTTCTTTAATCATCAGATTGTGAATGTTGAATTGCAATCATGGCATAGGTATCTTTGTGTATGTGCTGTTGTTCCATATTTAATGGTGTTACTTCAGTTACACTTATTACAATTCATGATAAATGTGTGATATAATAAAATTATTTTACATTTGTTGTTTTACATTTGTTGTTGTTAAATTCAAGTTAATTTTTTATTTTATTAAATAGTGTTGTTTTTTTATTATGAATAGTTACTTTTTAACTAACTAATTTTATTTTTTAATAATATATCTAGAAATGAAATCAAAGGTATTCTCTCTTGCTGCATTAGGAATTGCAGGTACTTTAGTATTATCTTGATGCTGTTGTAATGATACACATAAGGCTGCTAAAGATTTTTGTTTAAGTAATTCTTGAACTTATAATTTGGTTACATCTGTTGATGAGGAATATGGTGAATGTTTTTTCCCTAGTGGAGTAGGTTGTAGAGATGATATTGTTTTAACAGATGAATGTAATTTTATCCCAGATACTTCAGATATCGATACTGAAGAAGAACGTTTAGCTGGTTGTGATAAAAGTGCAACAGGTTGGATTGAAGATATGGAAGATTGAGAAGATATTTCTATTGATTGGTGAGATGAATCTGAAGCTGGTGCTAGCTTTGCTAGAAATTGAGTTGCTAGCTATACTAAAGAATCTGCTAAATGGAAGATTGATGTTGAATGTGTTGCTGATTTTGTTGATGGTAGTCTTTCTACATCATTTGGTGAAGCTGTTCTTGTTGAAGATCTTTCAGGAGCTTTTGAAAAAGTTGATTTCTGGAAGGGAGAATCTGAAACTTATTCTCAAGATGAATTACAAGCTGCTGTAGATTCTATTATGAAAACTGTTGGTAATGAATGGACTGTAGAAGTTAAGATGCAAGATATTTCTTATCAAGGTGATGAAGAATCTGCTTCTAAAATTGATTATTGTAAAGAATTAAATGAAGAAGTTGATCAATGTGTGTTCTTTAAGACTAATTTCTTTATTCCTGAACAAGATGCTGAAATGGCTTGAGCATTTGAACCAAACAAGACAATGAAAGATTATGAATGGTATCTTTGAAGAACAGGAAGTGGTGAATGGAAAGTATTAACTTCTGGTTACTAGAATATTATTAATAAAAATATAGGCTCTCTTTTGAGAGTCTTTTTTTATAAGTTTTTGTGGATTTATTGAATAACATTTGTATATATAATTAATTATGTGGTTAAATTGTTAATATAAATATAAAATTTAATTATTCTAAAAACATAAAATGAAAGAAATAATCAGGGAAAATATGTTATTGTTCTATGTATATTGAGCGATTATTATTTTGTTTATTTATTCTAGAATTGTTCTTAGAAAAAGTGATAGAGTTGTTATTCATGAGGATAATAAACCTCAAAAAATAGATTTAGAAGATGCTAATGAATGAGGATGGATTATTAAGAAAACTAGGTTATATAGAATAGAACAAGTTCAACATAAATGAGATAATGAATCTGTTTTATATAGTGAATATTGGCTATTTACTGAAGATGCTCAGTGAAATAAATATATGAGTGAAAGATATAGAGATCTAGAATATCATGCATGACGTAAAGTAGAACAAATGAAAGTTAGTTATAATTGATCAGTATATGATTTATCTAGAACTGAACAATCTATAAAACAAATTCATTGAAATATTGCTCGTATAGAGACTGAACTTGCAGCAAAGCCTGATTATTGAAAGAAATTACAGTTAGAAAAAGATTTGAGAAAAATGAAGGAATTCCTTGCTATAATTAATGAATGACCAAGTTCTACTTATGTTATTATAGATTGAAAGAGGTATACTATCTGAAATATTATTAATGTGTTTATAGATCCAAATAACGCTAATAATTATCATCTTGATATTTAATTTTTTGTATTTATTTCTAATAAGTTGTGTATTTAGCGGACTAAATTTTGTCCGCTTTTTCTTTGTAAATTTAAAAAACTGACTCTATTTATCTCAAACAAAGTCAGTGTTAATGCTTACTATACGGCTAAATTACTTAGCAATCTTGTTATAGGTATTTTGTATTTTGATTTCAATAATTTATTTTAAGATTTTTTTAAGGTAGATAATTATACTCCAGGGCGTTCTACTAGAAATAGTGAACCTTTCGAAAGACTTTTATAACTTAATTATTTTAACCATGAATTTAGCAAATTGATTATTAGCAGCCGCAGGTATCTGAGGTTTAGCTTTATCTTGAGCATGAGTTATGTATGCTCAGAATTCTACAACTAATGGATTCTTTCATCAAAATAGACCTCAAATGATGAGAGATTTTGGTTCTTGAGACATGATGGGTTTTAAAGATCCTCAAAAGCAATTAGAAACAATTACAGCTAATCTCAGTGATTCTGATAAAGAGGCTGTAGAAACACTTCTCAATCAATATAGAGAAGAAGAAAAAGCTTTTCATGAATCTGTAGAAAAAGCTACAGAATCTATTAAGGAAGAATGGGAGGCAACAAAAACTTCTTATAAAGAAAAGATTGTTGCTATCATTTGAGAGAATGATGAAGTAGAAAAATTCTTCTCAAAAGATTTTGGTCGTTGAAAATGAAAAATGAGGTGAATGTGACCAAAATTTGATTGAGAAAGACCAGATTTTTCTGAATTTACTGGTAGTAATGCTGAAAGACCTGAACTTCCAAACTTTGAGAATTGAGAACGTCCTGAAATGCTTGAAATGAATTGAGAGAGGCCTCAATTTGGTCCTAAGTGATGAATGAGAGGTGCTCCTCAGGAAGTTGAAAAAACTAATGAATAGTTATTTCTCTTCTTTGTAAAAAAGCAATCATTATGGTTGCTTTTTTATTATAAAAAATGTTGAATTTTATATTTTTCTTTATAAAAATTATTTGTCCATAATATATAAAATGTTAATAAATAGTGTGAACATTGGTTTTCGTACACAGCGGTGTTTTAGGCTCTCTGTTTCAGGGAGCCTTTTATCATTTTAAAAACGGGGGATTTAATAACATCCCCCGCTAACTAAATCGATTGCAATTCCAAATGAGAGTTCGGAATATCCGTCATCCCAATGGATTTTTGTCCGATCACATTGTTTGTAAATTGGAAAGTATCTTGACCATCTGCCAAATACGCCGACAGGTCCGAATAGTTTTATGTTACCTTCCACTCCACAACCAATATTCCATGTTTCATACTGGTACTTGCCTCCAACGTCTCCAATGAGGAAAAATCGATTATTCCCTATGTTAAGGCCTATTCGTCCACCGCCTGCTAACTTTTCGTTTTTTTGTGTGGGAATGAATAAATCGCCACTTAATGCTAGCAGATCTTTGTGGAATTGACCTGTAACTACGAAGTTTTTGATCTCGTTCTTTTCAAGGGAGATACCGCCTTTTAAGTCGAATTGAGCTTTTGCTGGAATAGCAAGAAGAACAATCAATAATGTAAATAGAACTTTTTTCATACGCTTAACTGTTTTGTTTTTATATTTATACATTAATCTATTTTTCTGTAAAAGTCAAGAGTATTTTAATATTTGATTCCTTGATATTGGTTTTTTTATTTGTAGAGTGGCTATAAATCTTTGATATTTATTTGAGGTATTTTTAATTATGGAAAATAAGAAAAAACGAAGTTATACTAAGAAAGAGTGATTATTCCTTATGATTCTTCTTCCTGTGTCTATCCTTCTTTGGTTTTGTGTTACTTTATATAATAGTACACATTGAATATGAGAAGTCTGTTGAGATCTTTGAGATTGACGAGAATGTGAATGAGATTGATTTATGTATACTTTAGAGATTTTTTCATGGATTTTGCTCTTTCTTTGAATTGTCTTATTTATACCGTGAATAATTTCGTTTTTTACAAGTGGTTATAAGAAATAATTTCTTATTTTTACTGTTGCTATTATTTTTATAGTATTGACATTGTTATATGCAATATGTATATTATTTCCGTAATAACAAATATAAACTGATATAAAAAGGTTATTTTATGAAAAAACTTCTTTTAAAATTTTGGTTGCAGGATGAGTGTGGAGGAGTACCAAAAGGTAAATTCCATAATCTTACTGTCTTAGCGATTCCATCTCTTAATTACTCTAATGGAGGAGTTCCGTTTTTCCTTCTTTCAACAGAAGCTCGAAATGTAAAGTCGGATGAGGGTGATTATGTTCATCATGAACCTGGATTTACTTTGTTTGTTCAATCTTATGAAGTAATAGAAAGTTTATCTGATTCTGATTGGAAGGACTACATTAAAATGGATGTCTTTAAAAGGCCAAATGATTACAGTTTGACTTTTTACGCTAAGGAAGAGTCTGAAAACAATTGTACTACTGATGGTCAGTTATGTATGGACATCCCTGTATTTATCTTTTAAAGGTATTCTATCTAAGAATTGAGGAGCTTTAGTTTTTGCAGGCTCCTTTTTCTTTTATTTAGATATTGATTATTTTATAAAAGATTATTATATTGTTATCGATAAAATAAAAATAAATGATTAAAAGAAAGGATAAATTATGGATAAGTTTTTAATTGATGTTGAGATTTTTTATAAAGGTTCGTTATCAAAAGATAGTGATATTGGTCATTTGACAATACAACTGGAAATTGATGAGGCTTATTATAAAGAGCATAAGACCTTTATTGAATCTAGTAATAGTTATGTTATTGAGGGTGAAAGTTCGGTTGTCCCTGTTGGACTTACATGTCTGTTTGTTAAGTCTGCTGAAGTTGTTAATGAGGTTAATATCAAGCGAGGCTATGATGAAAGCTTTAAGTTCGAATTAACCGATAATGTCTTGAAATTCAGAACTCAAGGCATTGGTGTATTCTTTCGTATTGGATTGCCTAAGTTTTGTTGAACTAATTATCTTTAAAAGGAGCTTCAGATTTCTGATCTCCTTTTTCTTTTATTTTCATTTGCATTTATAATCTAAATTGTTATATTAGCATCCGCTTGTTGGAGAATTGTTCATAAAGCACTATATAACCAGGCCCTTCCGGCCAATCCATGTCGATTACCGACATCCTCCTTTCAATCAGCCCCTCTGAAATGCAGAGGGGCTTTCGCGTTATTTAAGTTGAATTTGAGTTATTTAATGTTTATAACATCGTAAAACATAAATAAAAGAGGAGGTTCCTATGAAGTTTAAAATTACGTTTTGTCTAGATTTAGGTAAAGAGAAGTTCCATGTAACCGTTGAAGTAGAATGTACTGATGAACCACAAATTAGTGGTAACAGACAGCTCTTTGTGATTCGTCCCGTAAGTCATTTTGATGTTATTGAGAGCGAATCGTCAAAAGGATGGAAGGACTATTTTACGGTCAGTGTTGCTTATGATGAAGGTGTCCTTGTGTATACGGATGACGATTGTCACTACTTCTATATGGAGTTACCTAAGAAGATTTAGGAGTCAGTTTATCTGTCTCCTTTTCTTTTATGTTGAATTTAAACTATCGTATTTATATAACATGATTAAATAAACAAATATAAAAGAAAGGATTGCATATGGAGATGATTTTTTACACATTTCAAATCTTTAATACTTTACCACAAGAGGTTGAAGAATCGAAAGTTGAACTAATGATTTGGTTAGATGGGACGGAAGAAGTCTCTATCGAACAAGGTTCTATTACCTTCCACAATTGTTCTCTTAGGGTTATCGTTACAAAGTCAAACACTTGGCAAAAGTATTTCAGAATCGAAGAGGACAATGAGAAGAAGGCTGTTACGATTTTTGCTTTGAAATATGGAACTTTCAAGTACAGAAAATCGTGAGATTAATAGTGGTTTTAATAACCACTATTTTTTGTTCTATATTAATTTAATCTTTACTAAGTTAACCATATTTGTATATGTTTATTAGTTTATTTCTTTTTTATTACTATGGAATCTTATCCACTAATAAATACTTGAAAACATATTCTTCCACCTCCTGCATATGATCTTCCTCAATCCGAAATATATTGGATTTATGTTTATGAACATATTTATTTAATTTCTGTATTAGCAGGTATCCTTTTCTTTTTTATTGTATATTCAATATTTACTTATATTAAATATTGTCTTAAGAAGTCTGGTGATGAAACAATAACTTATAAAAAAGTTTTTTGTCATAGTATCGGAATACTTATTACTACGATAATTTTGTCAATTTTAGTGTGATTTATTGTTTATGCATTTATAAATCGAGATATGAATGCTATAAGTTGAGAAACTATATATTAGATTTTTTATTTTATTACTAATGGTTATTAATAATGAAACCTGATTTGTTTCAAACTAATTGTGTACATATGAATTGTGCTGAGGAAATACCGAGGCCTTTAACCTTTAAGGAAAAACTTGAAAATTATTATCCGATTATTATTCCTCTTGGTGCTTTTTTATTAACGTTTATTATTTATTATCTTATCTATCATTATAAGAGTGAAAATCATGCTTTTAGAAAAGCTATTCTTCATACTTTGTTGTTTTTATGAATATTTTTAATATTAGGATTTATCGTCTTTTTTGGGCTTGCATATTACTCTAGTGAATACATGCATTAGAAATTTTTATTGTATAAACTTCCAATTGTGATGCTTTTTATTTGGTAGTTTTTATTCTTTTTATGATAATTTTTTTATTAAAGAAAATGTAGAATAAAAACATTCTACATCTTCAATCATTTATACGTTTATCATGAGCCCTGTCATTGATCCAATGAAAAACATTACTATGAATAGTAAACAATATCTTTTTTGTAAGTCTTCTTTGTAACCTGCAATTGAATATCTTTCACTAACTGTGATAAGGTGGTTTACTGCTTCAAGTTTTTTTGTTTTTTTGTTGAAAAGGATGCCAGACTCGCAGTAGTTTGATGTATCTTTTGAGTATGAATAATTGATAATTAACTCGAATACTGAATAGAGGAGTTTTGTGAAGAGCCAGACAGCTAGCAGTCCACTAAGTACTGCTCCAATGATTCTTAGTATTTCTTGGTGAATTAACATTCTACCCACAAAGATTATAACGAACCCATAGCCAAAGTATTTTATTGATTCGGCTACACCATAAAATGTTGTTAAAATAGAATACCAATCTTTTTTCATAGTTTTTGTTTTTTTAGCAGTGGAGAGTATAGTAATTTGTTTTTGTCTTTTCAATAGATTGTTTTGAATTCAGTACATATGCTTTATATTATTTGACAAAAATGTCTCTTAAATTTATAATTTATTATCTTTATTAGGTTATATTTTTTATGTTAAATACTCCAAAATTTGATTCAACATTAGAAAAAAAATTAAATCAACTGGAATATAGAGAAAAATTTTGGTCTGATTTATTTAAATCTGAGTATAAACCTGATTTTGATTTTTCTTTCTTTTTTGAAAAGATTGAAAAATATATTACTAAGAACTCTTTTTTCTCATTTAGTCATAGAAATTTAAAGTTCTTAAAAACAAATAAAGAAGACTATTTGGAAGTCGTTAATCTTGTTAAGAATAATAATTATAAAATTGATATTAACTTTTTAGAATCATTAGATAATAATCAGAAATACTTACTTTCTAGTATCTTTATTGATTCTATGTGATATGATAATCTTTCAAACGAATTTCAAATGTGAAAGTCTTTGTTTATTTGGTTCTGTTTTTGGTATAATTATAGATGAAATGAACTTGTTGATAATGAATGATTTGTTGAACTATTATGAAGAGTAAGAGATAATTTTAGTACTTTTCAGTCTGTTAATTATATTCAGGCTTATCGTTTTATTTCATATAATACAAGAATACAAGATTTGAATGATTTCTTTTTTGATGTATTAGCTGAATATAAGCTTATTAAAAATATAGATAATGATATTGATGACTTTAATAACATTAATATCCTAAATCTTTGAGAGGACTTTTCTTTATGAACTTTTCATACTCGTAGTGAATTGTGATATTGAAGAGAAATTAAATATTGATATTATTGATTAGATAAAGATTGAAATGAGACGAATATCCAGGAAGTTTGAGATAAAACTATGTTAAATGATTATGGTGAAAAAGTTATTTGAGCTTTTACATTAGATCGTGAGCATGATTCTATTTATGCTGATGCATCTTGAATTGAATATTTAGAATATATTGATAGTCCTTCTTGAATAGCTTTATTTTATGAAGGTAAACCAGTTGCATGTATTTGCTTCTATATTAGGAATTGAAACGAATTTTTTATTAATCAAATTCAGAAAGTTGTCCATTACGAGTATGATAGATATTGAAGATGTATTGGTAAGCGTTATTCTGATATTGTTAAGGATATTGATTGGGAAAATATTCTTTATAATGTTGTTATCGAATTGGCTGGTAGGTATGGTATTAAAAAAATAGTCATACAATGATGAGAGAATAATAGATGGATAAAGGAAGTGTGGAAAGATCTAGAAACTCCTTATTTCAAATATGAATGTGAAAACATTAGGACAATACCTGCTAATAAATGAAAGAAACATTTAACAGTTAATATAGCAAAAAAAATCTATGATGTTTTTGCTTTATGAAAATGATTTGAATATGATGAAGATTGAAATCTTAAAAAGGATTTGAAATAATACTGGTTGTCTAGATTTTTAGCATCTATACTTAGAAAGTGTTACTTAATCAAATAACAAGAACGATTGTAAGAATATAGGGCCGTGATTTTGAGAATTCTTTTTTACATTCTTCTATCCATTTCTTTGTTTTCTTTTGTCTGATAACTTCTATTCAGCAATAAACTACTGAACAGACGCAGAAAATGATAACGTATTTAATTACGAAATATAATCGTCCTGTCATTGATATTTGTTTAAGATGTAAATTACTCGTGAATTTTTATAGCTGTGTGATTTATATAGTCAATGTCTCTTTTCCCTGATTTAATTATATTGTCAATTAATCAATAGTTCTGAACAAAAAACTGCCAGTATTGATAGTATGACACTTAATATTATGTAGATTATAGCCATTCAAACTTTTCAGCTTTCTATTAGTCATAATGATTCATAAGCAAAGGTAGAGAATGTCGTGAATCATCAACAGAATCATACCTTTATCAATAGTATAATCTGAGGGTTTAGAGTACTATTTTTAAAACTTAGAGCAACTATAAATCATATTAGGAAACTTCATATTACATTAATTATTAATGTATTGATAGGGAATGATCATACACTATCAACTTTAATTAATCATATTAAATATCTTAATATTGCTCAAACAAATCATCAAGTTCAAACTATTAAACAGTTTATCATTTTTATTAATTATATAAACAATACTTATCTCAAGCAAAGTCAGTCTGCTTATGTCAAAATCAAGTTTACCATAATAATGCGGCTAAAAAAATATATTGATTTCCTGTTTGAATTTCAATTATTTTGTGTCTTGAATGAGCTTTTTTACTACTCATTATTTACTATTTTTTTCTTCTGCTGTTTTTATTCTATGATCTAAGTGTTGTTTTTGAAAGGAATCTTTAATAAAGAATATTAATTTATTTCAATTATTGCTGTTGTGATGTTCAAATGTCTCTTTATCATATTTCATTAGCATTTGTAATAGTTTATAGGAAAATTTCATTTCAACATTATTTAAATCCTGTGTAATTGATTCATTTCAATATTTTAAATCAACATGTAATGTTATAAGAAGTTGTTTTTTTGTAGCGTTTTTGCTATCAGAATAAACGGTTGTTTCTATTTCTCCATTTTTTACTAAATCATCAAAATCTTTTTTATCTACAGAGAAAAGATAATCAGTATCTCAGTTAGTATTAATATGCTCTATACAACCTTTCATT
>CAMJIH010000007.1 GCA_946405785.1 uncultured bacterium
ACAGGAACATTTGCATAAAGAGCTGAAAGTCAAACACTATAACTACCAACCTTATTTATAACACCTCCATCAAGTTTAATAGCATCACATCAAATAATAACACAATCCATCATAAGATCAGTTCCTGATGATTCATCCATTAAAAATGGAGCTACTCAATCAACGACCATAGTTGTATCAATACCAGCTGCAATTAAATCAGCAGATGTTTTTCTTCATTGATACAAAGGCCTTGTTTCTGTATTATATACCTTAAAATTAACTCATTTAATTTTATGTAATTTTAAAGTCTTAATAGCAGAAGAACTATGACAATGTGTTAATACATTATCTCACTCATTAACTACTCATAAACCATTCAATACAGCTCTTTCAGCTGTTTCATTAATAAGATTAAGATAGAATTGAGCTGCTTCTATTACAGATTCCTGACATTTTTTAATATCAGCTTCTGATTTTAATTTTTTAATTTCTGATTTAATATAATCCATACCATTAAATAACATTGGCTCTGTTGGTCTAGCTGCAATTAGAATATTCATTGATAAATTAACAAAATCAAGATATTCCTCTTTCGTATCAAACTTTTGATTTTTAGATTCCGAAATAATAACTTCAAATGCAGCTTTAGCAATATTTGTAGCTCATTGTATTTTGATATCCTTAATATCTTGTACAATCTGTTCTACAACTTTCAAATGTTCATCCATTTGTTTTTGTTTTTATAAAATAAAGTATTACTAAAAAAAATTATAGATAAAATTTTTTATTTCGCAAATTTCTTTGATAAAAGAATATAAATCATTATAGAGAAAAAGATTAGAAAATTATTTAATATTATGAATTTACTTAACTTAGAATCACTTTATAAATATGAACCTATGCTTATAGAATATTATAAGCTACTTTCTCCAGAAATACCAGAATTTATACTAGAATACTCTAATACTAAAGAAATGTTAAAACAACAATATATTAGTGTATCATGTGGTACTTATTATTCAAAACTTTATAATATTGATCGATTTTCAAGTCTTGAACACAGTATATGAGTAGCGCTCATTATCCGAAATTTTACAAAAGACAAAAAACAAACTCTTTCATGATTATTTCATGATATAGCAACACCTGTTTTCAAACATAGTATTGATTATATGAATTGAGATTATCATACACAAGAATCTACAGAAGAATTAACAACTAATACGATAAAAAATTCAAAAGAAATTATGAAACTATTAGATAGAGATTGAATTAAATTAGAAGAAATAAATGATTATCACATCTATCCAATAGCAGATAATGATTCTCCTAAACTATCAGCTGACAGATTAGAGTATTCTTTATCAAATGCTTTATTTACCTATAATACAAAAGATTTCTCTGAAATAGCTAAAATATATAATGACATAGAAATTCAAAAAAATGAGAATAACGAAATTGAATTATGATTTAAAAATAAAGATATTGCTGAATTTTTTGAAGAAATGATGTGAGAACTTTCAATAATTTATATGGTTGATAAAACAAGATTTTCAATGCAATTCCTTGCAGATATATTAAAAATTATGAATGATAATAATGAAATAAATATCGAAGATTTATATTCTTTAAAAGAACAAGAAATAATTAATAAAATAAAAAATAGTAAAATTTGAAATATAAAAGAATGTTTTGAAATACGAGAAAATTCTGAAAATATTAATATTAGTGATAAAGAACCCAATAATAAATATTTTGTGCATCATTGAACAAAAATAAGATATATAGATCCTCTTATAAGATATGAAAACTGATATAAAAGAATTTCAGAAATATCAGATAATGTAAAAAATATAATTTCTAAATGTCTTAATTTTAAAATGGATAACTACATGTATCTTAATTTTAATATTAATAGACTTTAATTTTGTTTTTTAATAGAATGAAATCACAATATAAACCATTTTTCATAACTTTATTAATTGAGTGTATAATAGCACTTATATTCCGACAATTCAGATGACTTGAATATGATAATAATTTTTTCTGAAATCATATAATTGAACGAATTTTAATAGCTATAGTTTTACCAATTATATGATTAATTTGGAATAATAAAGAAAAGAACACAAAATATTTAAAATTATGACTAATTATCATAGAAATATACCTTTTTTTATTAATTTTTGTCCAAGATTGAAGTAATCTTAATATACGAGAATTTTCTGTTTTATATATAACTTTATTATTAATTTTAAAGGAAACATTTTATAAAAGAGAAAAAAAACGACAAACTAATTTCTTTCTATCAATTTATACTATTATTTCAGTTATAATAATTAGTACATGATTTCTAATGCGATATAGAAATCCAATAGACATGAATAATATAATTAGCTCAAAAAATTATTATCTAATAACAAATTTTGATGAAAATATGTCAAATTATCATAGCACAATTACCCTAAAAAACGATTATCATACAAATAATATTAGTACATTATCATGAAAAAATAATTATAATCTCATTAAAAATATTGATTATACTCTTAATTTTTCATCAAAAACAGATAATAAAAACAACTACATAATAATACAAGATCAATTATGAAATATATTAAAAATACCTCCACAATCATTAATTAGTTTTTCAACAAAAAATCAACAAATTCAATTTATTGATAATAATAGAAATACAGAATATTATAGTATTAACTCAATTTTTCCTGAAGAATTAGAAGAATATAAATCTAAATATAATGATGGAATTAAAAATGATATATTAAAAAGTCTACCTAGTATGTTAAGAAATAATTCTAAATTACAAAAAATATCTGTTTCTTATACAAAAATATTATGATCAATTTTTCCTTTTCGATATAAAAATAATGTAGAAATACTTGATGAATATATTCCATATTTTTCATTAGAAAAAAAAGAAAGTTATTGATCTATAAAAAACATAAATTCACTTATTAAAGAGAATGAATCTATTTGAATAGAAAAAATAAATTGACGAAGTAAATATAGAATTTTTTAATCTACAAATTTTCAACATTTTGTTGAAAACTAAAAGAAATAAATATATTTATTTAAATAAATTTTCTACAATTCAACATTTATTTAACATAAATATAAACACATATTTTTCACAGAAACTAACTAATATTTTTATATTTTTCAATATAATTTAACTACTATTTTATAAATAATATTATTAAATATTTATATAATATATATTTTATTATAAAACAAGTTTTTCAACAAATAATAAACTCTTGAAAAAAAACATCTTTTATATACTTATTATACATTGAAATTTATATAATCTATAATGTGATGAAAGATTTTATTAAAAGAATTATTGTACTCATTATTTTTTGAATATTTGCATGATATTTGATTTATTCACGAATTATATGAAAATCAATAGTAGAACCTGAATTTACAAATATGAATTCTATATTTTATATTATTTTAATCGCTATATGTTCTTATATAGCAATATTTTATTGAATATATCCTATTCATATTAAATTTAGCAGATCAACATTATTTGTAATAGGATTATCTGCAATTATAATGTGAAAAACTGTATTTTTAGATGATCCTATGAATAATATATATTTTTGAGATCTTAGTTGTGTTTTATGAGTATTAATACTTATTATTTGACCAACTAATTTAATAACAACTTCACAAGTAAAGAAGAAAAAAGAGGAAAAAGATCTTGAAATAATAGAAGTATAGTAAGAAGGTTTTATAAACTTTCTTTATGCGGGTGTAGCTCATTTGGCTAGAGCGCTTCCTTGCCAAGGAAGAGGCAGCGGGTTCAAGTCCCGTCACTCGCTAATTTGTTAATAAAATATTGAAATAGTACAGTATTTGTTTATAAAAACTCATGTTATGCCCGGGTGATGGAATTGGTAGACATGCTAGACTCAAAATCTGGTGGCTTCACGGCCGTATGGGTTCAAGTCCCATTCCGGGTATTGTAAAACAAAGATAAAGTTTATGAAAATAAACTTTTTTTTAATTATAAAAAGAAAATCATTTGCTTTTTTTTATAATATAAATACATATAAAACGATTATTAAATCGGTATTTTACTTATTTTTAAAGAAGATGGATTTGAATAAAGTAATGCTTATTGGAAGATCAACTAATACACTCCAAGTTAAAACAATTGAAAGTACTCAAAGTTCTGTTGTTAACTTTACTATAGCAACAAATAGAAGATATAAAAATAAAGAGTGAAATATCTTAGAAGATGCAGAATATCATAGATGTGTAGCATATTGAAATAGTGCAGAAGTTCTTGGAAAATACTTAACTAAATGAAAAAGAATATATATCGAATGAAGATTAAGAACAAGAAAACGACAAGATGCTGAAGGTCATGATAGATTTTCAACAGAAATTATAGTTGATAGTTTTATTTTCTTAGATTCTAAAGCTCCTGAATCGGAAGATATTGAAGAATCAACTATAGGAACATTTGACGATGAAATTCCATTTTAAGTAAATATTTTAGAAATAATAAGAAGTAATAAAAAATGGCAAAGAATAGGTTAATAAAATTTTGATTAGATACTTTTGATTTGATAGTTTTTTTGATACTAGTTTTCTGAATTATACTATTTATTAGATTATTTATAGGAACACCTTATACTGTTGTAGGTGTAAGTATGATGCCAACATTTGAATCTAACGATTGGATTATAGTAGAGAAACTTACTCAAAGATTTTGAAAATTTGAAAGATGAGATGTTGTAGTATTTGTTCCACAATGAAAAGATATTCCATATATAAAGAGAATTATAGGATTACCATGAGAAACAGTAAAATTTGTAGATAATCAAACTTATATATGTAATGATAATACTCCAGAATCTGATGTAAAAGCTGAAAATTGAAAAAATTGTTTCAAATTAAATGAAAGTTATACATATCCAGATGCTGAGACAATACCTCAATGAGATAAAACAGAATATGAAGTAACTAATTGATATTTTGTTATGTGAGATAATAGATGACATACTTCAGATTCATTGTCATGTTTTTCAAGACAATGTTATGAATGAGCTAATTATTTAGTATCAGATCAATATATGATAGGAAGAGTTATGGTTAGATTATTTCCAAAGTTCACAACTTTTTAACAAATAATTTATAATTATGAAGATCTTCTCTAATTTTGATTCAGAACGAAAGAAAGAAGCATATAAAGAAATTGTTGAAAAATATGGAGAAGAAAATGTTTTAGTATTAAATAAGAGTTTTCTTTTTCTTTTTGTAAAAGTAATAATTCCTGTATTTTGATGATTTATAGCTGTATTTTGATTACGATTTTTGATTTTTATTAATCTATGAGAAGATAATACAATAAAAGCATTATTTACATTATTCATGTTATTATTGTATTTATTTATTCTGACAATATCCTCAGTAGTCAAATATTATATTGATTATAAATTAGATTTTTCTGTAGTAACACCAGAATATTTAACAAGATATAATCAGACATGATTCTTTAAAAGAGATATAAAATCATCTTATGTAAGAAATATAAAAACAATAACAATAGTTAAAAATTCTTTTTGGTACAACATATTTAATAATTGAAATTTAATATTCTTATCAGAATGAGATAGGGAAAAATGAGATTGAGAAATAGTTCTTCATTATATACAAAATCCTGAGGGTAAGAAAAAAGAAATAACAAGAATAATGAATATAACCTTTTAATCGAAAATAATAAAAGATGTTAGTAGACACAAATCCATATGTACCATATGACATGTACGAATCGGAGCAAGAGATTGTAATAATAATGCCATTATGATGAGTAAAGAAAGAAAGTTTAAATTTAAAAATAGAAGATTATAAACTTCTTATTCAATGAGAAAGAGAATTACTAAATCTAAAAGATTCTCTTATTCCAATTAAAGAAGAATGTTATTGGTGAAAACTAGAACAAAGAATAGATTTACCACCACAAATTTACTTTGACAAAATACACAGTAAATTAACACCAGAAAATATTCTTCAAATTATTATACCTAAAGCACTTGTTCCAGAAAAAATAGTGTTAGAAATAGAAAAATAGAGTCTACATTTAATAGACTCTTTTTTTGTCTATATTAAATGTCAAAAACTTGTCAATGTTGTCACAATAGACAGAAGAAAATATAGACAATAACCTACAAAATTAGTAGACAAAATTTTTAATAAAATTTTCTTATTGGAGAATAATAATAAAAAATTTGAAGTTATAAATTATTATAAAAAATGGGCAAATTTTTGAATTATTTCCAATATTTTATATAATTATAAGGAATATTTATTAATAAAAAAATCAAATGACATCATCTGAAAATGAAAAAAAGAATCCTAATAATCCAAGTGAAACAGCGGAACAACTTTCTGGTGATGTTGAATCACAAGTTATAGATGATAGTAAAAAAGAATCAGAGACATTAGAACAACAAGTAAAAACAAAAGTTGATAGTGATGAATTAAGAAGACAAGTGGAAACAGAAAGATATTGAAATAATAAATTACACACTTATGAAATTTTGGAATGAACTTGATTAAAAGAAAAAATGTTGAAAGTTTTAGCAGATCCAACATTTAATAATTATCCAGAATTAAAAGATTTAACACCAGAAAAAAGAGTAGAAAAAATTTTTAGGAAAATAAATATTGTTTTAACAAAATTTTATGAAAAAAAATTTAATATAGATTCTAAGGAAAAAGTACCAGAATATATAACAGATGTTTTTGTTCCAGCAACAGAACGATATCTTATGGATATTTTGAAAGAAACATGACATGAAAATAATGTAAACTTTTTATGAGAAATAACAAAAATAAACTTAGAAAGTATTAGTTCCTTATTTACTGGAATTAATGATTTTTCAAAAAAATTTACAGTACCATATACTCGTTGAAAAGCCTTATTAAATGTTGTAGATTTTGTTTCTCTACCAAAGAATCAAGAACAAACTAAAAAATTAAAAAATCCATATGAAGTATACGAAAATTTATTAAAAGATCCTATTTTCACAAAAGTGTTTAAATCAGATGGAGAAAATTCAGATACAGTGGTTAATATAAATACAATAACATGGGATCAATTTAATTTAACAGATTTAAAGACTCCTCTTTCACAGGAAGAATTAGATAAAAAACTAGAAGAATGAAAAAATAAAATGAAAGCTGAATTATGATCAATTCAAATGGTCGAAAGTCCAGATACTGTAAAGAAAATCTTATGAGTATTAGATAAAGCAGATTCATTTATGACATCAACTAAAAAATTGTGAGACAATCTAATAGATAATATCGATTCATTTTGAAATATGGCACAAGCAGTAAATAATTCTTTTTGATTTGATGCTCGAAGTTTTTTGAAAAATTTAGAAAAGAAACCAATTATATGAGGAATAATATCATTTGTATTGAGTTTATTAGGTTTTTCTTGATGAATATGAGGTATAGAAAAAGCTTGGAAAAAGAGAAAAATAGATAGAGATTTAGATTCAACAAAGAAGGATTACATAGAAGAAGTATATAGAAAATATATGTTAAACAAAAAAATAGAATCATCTACAGCAAAAGATTTATTAAATAAATACTGAATCAAAGTAGATTCTAAATATGAAGATAAATTCGCTATAGATATAGATTTAATAAAAAGCGAAATTAATGAAAAAATATGAGAAAATTGAGAATTAATTAATCTTTCAACTTTAAATTCCATTAATACAAATAATTTTAAATGAAAAGATTTTGTTGAAGAAGTTAAAGATTGAAAGAAAAAAACTTTAAAATTAAAAAAATCATTAACGGAAAGTGAAAGACAAAACTTTATAGAATGATATGTTCTAACAATATTGAATCAATATAAAAAGAAAAATAAGTTAGAAAGCTTAAAAGATGCAGATACTTTAGCATTTTCTATGATTGCTTGAGTTACTTTAAATAAAGATGATGTTATCGATTGAGTTGAAGCAGAAGTTTTTCTTCCTTCACAGTTTTATGAAAAAACAGAATGAAGCGAATGATCTGAAGATAATAAACCTGAAGAAAAAGCAGAAAATTTAAATTATTGAGAAGATTTATCTAATGCAAAAAAAGCTGTTGTAAAATGAGAATTAGATTCTGTACAATCTCCTATAACAACAGATAATATTATAGAATCTAGTAAAACTTATAATATGCCAGTAGAATATATTATGGCTATTATTAAGAATGATAGTTCTTATTGAACTGCATGAAAATGAGCAGAAACAAAAAATCCATGAAATGTTTGAAATATGGATGATGGATCAACTAAAAAATTTGATTCATGGCAAGAATGACTTAATGCAGCAACAAAAGTCTTAAAAGATAGATTTGATGAATATCAAAAAGTTTATGGAAAAGAAGAATATCCATGGATTAAATATCTTGTAGAAAATAGATGACCTGATGGAAAATGATTTTTATCTAACCAAAAGAATTATAAACAACCTAATGAATATCGTTGAGATCAAGCTCCTTATTGAGCATATATGACAGCAAAAGCAGGACCAGAAAGTGTAAGTAGTATAGCAAAGAATTTAAGAGATCAATTAAATAGAGCATAAATAAAAAGATGATTTATATAAATCATCTTTTTTAATATGTAAATTATTAATAAAACTTAATATAAATTAGCAGCAAGATTAACAATAAAGTAAGATAACATAGCAATAACGACACCAATAGCAGCTCAAACAAGTGCCCATACTCATTGTTTTACAGCTTTTTTATCTCAATTAGCTGTAATTAAAAGATATCAACCATAAACTGCTACAGCAGCACAAACAACAGAAAATGCCCACCATAAATGATCATTAATATAATCAAATACATGTAATAAAGCAGTTTGAGAAGTTTCTGAATCTTTACCATAACCTAACTGTCCATTAACAATTTTATAATCAGTGGTACCAATAGTTTTTCAAGGGATATTAACAGTAACACCAAAAATAGGCATAGAAAAAGATAATCCTAATATTATGAGTGTAAAAATCTTTTTTGCCATCTTTAATTTTTTACTTAAGAATAAAATATATCTGTAGTAGTAGGATAATATACCATCTCTTTACTCATTTCTAGTGAAGAAGTACCAACAGAACTAGCAAGTCTTATGATAACAACACTTGCTAAAGCTAATAAGACTCAAACAACAATATAAAGAATATTTTTTAGTACATCTTTTGGAGCTTCTCATTTAGTTGATTTTATAACAAACATAATTCAATTATAAATAATCATGGTAATAGCAATAACGAGGGTGAATCTAACTATAAATTTTGTAAGACTTACAACAAAAGAATCTTTTTTAGTTGCTCCTCTTCACCATTCAATTTCAGTACCTCAATTTAATAAGAAATTTCAAACCCACTCTTTAGTATTTCAAACGAATCCGTTTCAAGCAACATACTCATAAGTCATTGCAGGTTCAAATGCTTGATTAAGAAAATCTTCAGAAGTAGATCCTTCTTCAGCAGATACAAAAAAATTTCAAAGAATACCAAAGAATCATAAAGATAAAAATATTAATTTTTTGAAAAATTTCATAGATATTATATTTGAGTAAGTAAATTATCTGCTTCAACAAGTTCTTGATCTCTTGTTTTATTTTCTTCTTCTTTAATTCTTGCTTGATTTTGATAATAAGTTTCAGGATTATAAGATTGTTGATATTTCTTATTAATTTCTTCTTGTTTCTTAGCATATTTTTCATTAATTTCTTGTAATTTTTCTTTTTCTCTAGTAAGAATATCATTAAGTTTATCAATTTGTTCTTGAGACATAATTGGTAAAAGATTAAACCAATTTTGTTTTTCTGTATGTTCAGCAAGTGACTTAGACTCTAAAATTAATTGAATTAAAGAAGCATTATTCTCCAAGAAAGATTCAGGAATATCGAATCATTCTGCCAAACTCCATAAATTTTCTGGTAGGTACTGTTGAATTGCAGTTGTCATTGTAATAGTCTTTTATCAAAATAAATATTTTTTTATTTTATCAATTAGTCATAACTTTTTTTCTTCACTTTCTTTTATATTAACATTGTCATTACTTATATTATCTGTTTCATTAACAATTGAATTTAGTAGATTTTCAGCTTTTTCTTCCTCTAAACGATGATATTTATTAGATTTTTCTTGAACTAACGGTGTCTTTTGCATATTTTCTTTCATCTTTCTTATTTCAGCTCTTGATAATCTTTTTACACCATTTCATCATCAATAATAATGTTCTGTCATAGAATTATTTATTAACGTGTTAAAGGTATAGCTTGATTTTGCATTTGTGCTTTTTGATTTTCTGCATTTTTGAAAAGGTGTTCAACATCTTTCACATTAATAAGATTTTTTCATAATAATTTCTTTGCATATTGTTGCATTGTAATCATTCAAACACTTGTTGATGCTTCAATTATTGAATCAACTTGTCAAAAATCCATTTTTTTAAGATTATTTTTAACAGCAGTTGTATTTAATAAGAATTCATATACACCAATTCTTGCTTTAACATCAGATCTTCTAACAAGCATTTGAGATTGTATTCAAAGTAATATATCTGCTAATCTATCAGAAACACTTGCTTGCATATTAGCAGGGAAGAAAGATAAAAATCTTCCTAGAGTATGAGAAGCAGATCAAGTATGGAGAGTACTAAATACGAGATGTCAACTTTCAGCAAGTGAAAGTACAGTTTCAGCTGTTTCACTATCACGAATCTCTCATACAAAAATAATATCAGGATCTTCTCTCATAACGGCTCTTAATGCATTTTTAAACGACCAAGTGTCATGACCAACTTCTCTTTGAGAAATAATACATTTGTCTGATTTAAAGATATATTCAATAGGATCTTCAATAGTCATTATATTTTCTGTTCTATTTTTATTGATATGTTCAAGCATTGTAACGATAGAGGTAGATTTTCAACTTCAAGTAGGACCAGTTACTAAAAACAATCATTTTTTTGCAGCAAGAACATTCTTTTTAATACTATCAGCGAGGTTAGAGAACATCATTTCTTCAAGTGTTTTAATATTTGGACTAATTTTTCTAATAACAATACCAATTTTTCATCTTTCGAAAAAGGCGTTGACTCTGTATGAAATTCAATTCTTTCATTCATAAGAAAAGTCACTTTCTTTATCGCAAACAAATTTATCCATACTTTGGACATTGTTTTGAAATAATTGTTTAATGATAACTTCCATGTGTTCATCAGTGAGTAATGGAATCTTATCATCTTTAATGATTTCCCCATTGAGTCTGTATGAGCTTTTTCATGACGACGTTAAGTGAATATCAGAAATATTCGGGTCTTGCAATCAGACTAGAATAGCATCAATATCAACTCTTGAGGGGTTGTTGATAGTATTCATATTCTCCTATTGATATAAAATTTAAAATCACCTCATTCTCAAGTATACTGAGAAAAATGAAAAAAGTCAAAAAAATGAAAAGATTTTTTGCTTAAAAAATACATGTACTAAAAAATATTATAGAATAAAAAATTTAGACTTTACAAAGCCGTATGAATAAATATAAATCATTCGTTTATATTTGGATTTTTCCGAATATTTTGTTTTTAATTACTTATTGAAGATTATGAAATTAAAAAATTTCTGATTGTTTTCAGCAGTAGCATTAATCGGTTTAATGTTAACATGATGTAAAACAAATGCACCAGAGCTATCATTTGAAGAAACATTAAAAGTTTATTCAGAACAAACATCTATGTTAAAAGATGTTTTGGCTTTCATGAATGATACATGAAGTCAAATTGAGAATAAATTGGATGTTGAAACTAAATATGATGCATGAGATTCTATTAAATGAGCACTATCTCTAAAAACAGATATTGTTAGCGATAATGAATCTAAAGATACAGAAGCTAAAATATCTTTAAGTTTAACTTCAGATGCAGATATCCAAGAAGGATTCTTCGTTAAGAGCGCAAAAGTTGATCTAAATACATTAGTAAAGGATTTTAAACTTTACTTTAAATTGTTGGATTTTTCTGTTGAATCAAATCAACAAGAATATGTAGCAATGATTTCAGAAATTGTAAATGGATTTAAAAATAAGTGGCTTACAATAGATTCAGAAGAATATTCTAATCTATTGAAAATATCATCAGAAAAGAATTTTGATATGTTTGCTTATTTAGATGATAAAGATAATGATAAGATTTTCTCAGAAAAAGAATTAACAAAATACGACTGATATCCAGCATGGAAGGTTTCTTTTAACGAGGAAGAAATTAAAAAAATAACAAAAGAACTTTATGAAGAAGAAAAGAAGGAAGCTGAATCTTATTCATGAGATATTGAAGCTGATGAAGAATTTAATGCAATGTTAGATGATTTAAAAATAGAAAACTCAGAAGCTTATTTTGTTATCCGTTCTTCAGATAAAGTAGACTTTATTTTGAAAAACTTAGATATAATAACAGCTTGACAAAAAATTAACGTAACAGATACTCTAAATAAGAAAACTATCTGAAAAGATAGTGAAACTATCGTGATAACAATAACTGATGTAGAAGAATCATCAAGTGTAGTAGAAATTACTATTGATATAAATCCTGGATTAACTTCATGTGGTTTTAATGTAAAAGTTGTAGCAAATAATGGAGAAGAAATTGAAGAATTATTTAATATTGAATGAAATATAAGTGCATCATTATCTGAAAAAACATTAAGATTAAATCCAGACTTTACATTAACAAGTGATTCTCTATCTGCTGATGTAGAATTAGGATTTGAAAGTAATAAAATAGAAAATTATAAATTTGATACTCCAGAAGATGCTCAAGATCTAAATGAAATCATAGGAAGTTTATTATGATGAGAAGAATATCTTGATGATGAAGATTATGTATATGACTTTGACGAAGAATGAGAAGATGCTGAGGACGAGGATATTGAGAATGAAGAAATTGAGGAAGAAACAGGAGATGTTGAATAATTAATATTGAAAAATAAAGAAAAGCTAATCATAAAAAAATGATTGGCTTTTTTATTTTCTCTGGAAAATGAAATAAAAATATTTAAAATATTGTCAATATATAAATCAAATATATAAAAAATAGCTAGATGAATTGTTGTTATAAACGTGTTATTTTTTTTCTTTTAGAATTTTTGTGTATAATTTATTAGTCTTTTAAAAGTGTGAAAAAGACAAGAAAAAGAATGATCGTTTTTATTTGATTTATTAAAGTATGGAAAGTAATTTTTTAAAGGATGTTTTAAAATCTACACTTTGAATATTAGCAATAAGTAGTATAATCCTACCAGCACAAATTACACAAGCTGCTGACAATGATCTTCAAGAATGAATTAACACAACAATTGTTGGAAGTGAAGCAAGAAAAGAACTTTGTGGTAGTTTGAAAAAAAGTCATCCATTTTGGAAAACTATGAAAATTTTATGAATCAATAGTGAAGACTATAAATATTATGCAAAATATTATAATATAGTTGAAGCACCAGAAAAGTATAATTGAAAAGCTAATCAAAACTATAATTTGCAATTAGCTCTATTAAATAATTGTGAAACAGCACCAAGTGTTGATTCTATAAGAGAATGAAGTTATACAAATGAAGAACAAGAATTAACAGACAGTATTTGTAAAAAGAGTCCTTTATATATAGAACATGGAATATATAAAGAAGATTGTAGTTTTACAAAAGAATGTGAAAAAGGATATACATATAATACAGGAAATAAAGTATGTGAAAAAGAAATATCTGAAGAAAAAGAAGTAGTTAAAGAGACTATTAAGGAAATTATTAAAGAGGAAAACAAAGAAGTTGTTAAACAAGTAACATATACAGAAGAAGAAAAAATAGCTTATGAATGGGCTAAAGAATCAGGAATAACAACAATGAATACAATTGATGAATCAAGAGTTTCTGAGCCATTAACAAGAGCTGAATTAGCAAAAATAGTATCAGTATTTGCAAAAGATATTCTATGAAAAGAAGATATTCTAGAAGAATCTGGTAATTTCATGGATGTTGATAAAAGTTTATGAGATTTGGAAGAATATGTTCATCAAGCATATAGACTCCAAATAATGTGAACTTGAGCAGAAGGAGAAACAGATTATTTTTATCCAAACGCTTATGTAACAAGAGCAGAATTTGCAACAGTGTTATCAAGATTATTATTTTGAGATAGATTTAATCAAGAAGGAGAAAATTGGTATGCACAACACTTATATGTATTAAAAAAATCAAAATTATTAGATAATAAGAGACCTGAAGAACAAGAATTAAAATCAAATGTATTAATTACATTATATAAGTTACAAGGAATTGGTTTGTTCTCAAATATTATTCCAAAGGAAAATCCTTTGATAGACAAGATTGAAAAATTAGGAACAAATCAAAATGAAGAAAAGCAAGAACAAGAAAATGAAGAACCTATTGATGGATCAGGAATAAAACTAAATTATGATGGTACATTATTACATGTTTGATTCGCTTCAGATGATTATAAGCAAACATTAGTACAATATGCATACAAACTATGAGGAATGGATTTTGTATATATGATTGAATGTGAGAATGGTAATTGGGATATTAATGCCGTTTGAGATTCATGACACGCATTTTGATTATGTCAAATGAATGATAGGTATCATAAGAACTTTCCAGAAGATTATAAAACAAATTGAATAGTACAAGTTGAATATTGTTATGAAAAATGGAAGTGATGAACAAAATTCTATTGACCTAACAGATGGGTTAAGGGACAAAGGTGTTATAACTATGTAAAGAATAGATTCTCATTAGTATGATAAATTATTAATATACAAAAGACCAAACGCTTGGTCTTTTTTTTAATAAAATAAACTCCTTTGAATTTTCATTTAATATTCATATACTGAAAAACACAAAAATTATTTATACAAAAATTTTCCCTATGCAAAAAAGAAAAGTATGAGAATTTAAATGAAGTAAAGCTACAAAAAACGAGCTACAAAACAATTCAAATAATAGAATATATAAGGTCGTATTAGTACTAGTATCATTTATACTTATTTTGTTCTTAATTCAGCCTTTTGCTGAAGGAATGAAAAACTTCTTTAAAAATACAGCCAAATGAACAGTAAGAGTTTTAAGTAAAACAGTAGGAACTCCAATGCAGAAAGATGAGTTCTGAAATGTTAATATGTTATTAGTTGGTTATTGAGGAGATGGTCATGGAGGATGATATTTAGCAGATTCAACAATCGTAGTATCTTGGGATCCTGATTTATGAGCTGTTTCTATGTTATCAATACCAAGAGATTTGTTTGTTAATAATCCTTTATGATGAACATCAAGGATTAATTCTGTATTTACTCAATATTATTGACGTACTAGAGATTTACAAGAATCTGCTTCATGATATGCAAGAGAAATAGAAAAAATAGTAGGTCTAACAATACCTTATTATGCAACAATAGATTTTTCTTGATTCAAAAAGATTGTAGATGATTTGTGAGGAATAGATATAAATGTTCCATATGCACTTCATGATTACCAATATCCAGATGCTAATTTGAAAGGATACGAGCCATTACATGTTGAAGAATGATGGCAGCATATGGATGGTAGTTTAGCATTAAAATATGCAAGATCAAGACACGCAGAATGACATGCTTCAGATTTTGATCGTTCATTCAGACAACAATTGGTAATAAATGCGATAAAAGATAAGTTACTTTCTGGATGAAATTTATCATTATGAAAAGCAAAAGACTTGTATGAGAGTTATATTCAAATGATAAATACAAACGTTTCTTTGAACGAAATGTTATGGTGAATGCAGTATTTAGAAGATGCAAAAATGTATACATTTGGACTTAATACATCATACAGTTATGATAGGTTTAATATAGCTCAAAAAGGTAGTTTCTTATATACTCCACAAAGAGAACTTTTCTGAGGAGCTTCTGTTTTATTACCAATGGGTGCTTCTGCATGAAATCTATCGCATTATGATACAATTCATCAATATACGGACTTTATTTCACATCTACAAAATTTCTCTGTAGAAAACGCAAAAATAGGAGTAGATAATTGAATAACAAGAGAATTATTACAAGAATATTGATTACAAAATGCAAAAGTTGCTTGAAGACTAGCAACTAAGATGAAAAGATTTGGATTAAATGTTGTAAAAAGTAGTGATGAAGAATATCATGAATTAACAACAGTTGTTGTTAATACAGAAAGTGAAAAACAAGAATGATTCGAAGGAACAATACAGGCAATAAAGAATTTTGTTCCTGTAGATCAAGTTGTATACAATACATGAGTAGTTAAGGTTATAGTTGATGATTATTGAAACTCAGTTGAAGTATATGAATGAGTTGATGTTCAGGTTATTTTATGAAAGTCATATCTTGATTATCTTTCAACAGAAAAGTTTAAACAAGATGAATTATTAATAAATTATCGTGATTAATTTATTTTATTAGAGTTTTAATGAATCTTAAGTTTCCTAACGAGGTTTATAAAGATATTCCAAAATTAAAGGAATATATAAAAACATTAGGAATAGATCCTGCTTGAATAAAAGATCAAGATTTATTTCTTTGTGCTTTTGTTCATAAGTCATATGCTTCTGATTTTAAAGAATTATATGATCATAATGAGAGATTAGAATTTGTATGAGATGCAATTTTAGGATCTATTATAGCAAAAAAGTTGTTCCTAACTTTCCCTGAAATGTCAGAAGCTGAGATGACTTTATATAAAATAGCGTTAGTAAGGGAGGAAACATTAAGTATTGTTGCAAAGAAAATTGGTTTAAATAAGCAACTATTTATAAGTAAATGAGAAGAAAGAAATAATGGACGTGAAAAGGCTTCTATTACATCTGATGCATTAGAATCCTTAATATGATATTTGGCTTTAGATATATGATATACTGTTGCAGAAAAATTTGTATTAGAATATGTTTATACAGAGATTAATAACCTATCAATATCAGTGAAATCATATAAAACAACAGCACAGGAAAGTATACAAAAATTATATAAAAAAATTCCTATATATAGAGATATAGAGGAAGAATATGATGATAAACGTAATGTGATACGTTTTCGCTCTGAAATTATAGTTAATAACTCTGTTATTGCTGTCGGTTTCTGAACAAATAAGAAAAAGGCGCAAGAAGATGCAGCAAAAAATTATTGTGAAAGCTTGACTTCTTCTTGAAAATAATAATGAAAAAAATACTATAAAAAACAGAAATTTTAGTTTATTTTTAACCCAGAGGGATGAAAAAGTATTTCGGTATTGTAAAAAATGGATATCTCCGGTTATGTATCGCGATAACTGTAGCTATTGCTTCATGGATTTTATTTTTCTTCAATGCAGAATTTTCTGAAGAATTTACAGGATGAGTTAGTATTGAATTTAATGGAGAAATAAAAGATGAAAACTTTAAGGATAATCTCTTAGCTTCACTTCAAGAAAAAGATTTTCCAAAATTACAAGTAAATGTAGATCAAGAAGAAGAAACAGTAAAATTAAAGATTAACTGAAGTCTTGATTCTGATGAAAAGGTTAATGAATTATCTCTAGCTATCCCAGCATATTTGATTGATAATTGAATAATAACATCAGCTGATGATATCGTATCTCAAGCTGTTATAGGACCAAGTGTATGAGATTATATGCGTAGTACAGCTGTAAAAGCATTAATCTTCTGATTAATTGCAATGATGATCTATATGATATTCTCATTCTGAGGAATTAGAAAATATGTTGCTCCTGGTATCTTAGCATCAGTAGTATTATTATCTTCAGTGTTGAGTATTAGTCTTCCAGCTGGTGCTTATTGATTATGGATGTGATTGGATTCAACTATCCAAATAGATACAGTGTTTATTATTGCTATTCTTACTATTATTGGATATTGAATTAATGATGTTATTATTATATTTGATAGAGCAAGAGAGAATATAATGAAGCATTCTAAAAAAGAATTCTCATATAAAGATGTTTTTGAAGATAGTATCTGGCAAACATTTAGAAGATCTATTGGAACATCTCTATCAACAATGCTTGTTCTTTGTTCAATGTTTATATTTGGAACAGGAGTTGTTCAAAGATTTGCATTCACAGTTTGAGTATGAGTTATAGCTTCATTCTTTAGTAGTTTGTTTGTAGCTATACCAACAGCATACATCCTATTAAAGCTTATGAATAAGAAAATTAAATAATTTAATTATAATACCTAAAAGTCCGATTTATTCGGGCTTTTTTCTTGTTTTTGATTTTATAAATTATATAACAGACTTAGTTTATTATTAATATATTTGATGAAATTTGTTTGGTATGAAGATAATTGGTGTTATTATATTTGGAAACCAGCATGATTCCCAACAACTTTTTGAAAAGAAAAATCTTTTTTAGAGTATATATTTGAGGAAAAAGATCATATTGTAATACAGTCTTTGTTAAAAGAATTCGCACAAGAAGATGAATATTGATTGTTGAATAGACTAGATAATGCAACAACAGGACTACTCTATTTTGCTAAAAATAAAGATATAAAAAGGGAATATAAAGAATTGCAGAAAGAGTGAAGAGTTAATAAGTATTATATAGCAGAAGTTTATTGAGATATTAGATATCGAACAAGAGAAAATGGAGATACTATAGAATATCCGATATCACATCATAAGTTTTCAAAAGATCGTATGGTTGTGGTTTTACCAAATACAGATTCTAGAAAAATAGATACTAGGTTACACCATGTTAAAACAAAAATTCTCGAATGTTTTTATGATGAAGATAGACAAACTACCACACTCACAATAATTATTCAGAAATGAATTCGTCATCAAATAAGAAGCCATCTTTCGTCGATATGATATCCTATTGTTTGAGATGAGATATATTGAAAGAAAAAAGATCCTAGAAAATGAGATCTACAATTATTTAGTATTTGATTATCTGTAATATAAAAATTCACTGATTTAGTGAATTTTTTTAATAATGTCAAAAATTCACTATTTCTATGAATTTGTGAATTTTTGACACAATGGTGTCTGGGAAAAATAACAGATTCTATGAAACAGTGAATTTTTTTGCAAAAAAAATAAAAAGGGATATAATATTAACAGATTCTATGAAATAGTGAATTTTTTATAGGATTATAAAATTCTACGATTCTATGAAATAGTGAATTTTAAAAATTTTATTTGTCTAGATATCATGTTACAGCATCCATGAGTGTTATTAGCAGAATATTTGAGAGAAAACTGATATACTCAGAAAGATTTTTCTGTAAAAATTGGAAAAAAGACAAGTGAAATTAATGAATTGATAAGATGAAAAAGAAATATAACTGTTGCACGAGATATTATTTTGACAAAATATTTGTCAACAGCACCTAAGTTTTGGATATTGAAGCAAGTTGACTTTGACTATGAACAAATGTTATTAAAAGATGGAGAAAAAAATAATGTCGAAGTTAGACAAAATGATTTGTCTTCATGACAAAATGTTATTAATGTTGAAATGACACACATTGAAGACAAGAAAATTTCTGGAAAAGAAATATTACAAGACATTATAGACGAAGAAAAACGCCAAAGTAATTATCTTAGAGAAAATGTTTTTCAAGAATCACCAATATCATATGTCGAAGTAAAGGAAATTGAAAAAAACGAAGAAAATCAAAAAGAGGAAAAGCAGGAAATAAGCACTATTTCGATGGAAGATTTATTGAGAGAAGAACCTCTTACAGAAGCTACTCCATTATCAGAAGTATTTGATTCTTTCTAAATATATCAGAATCTTAAGAGTCATAGAAAAGTAAGTATTACTATATGAATCCAATAAAACGCTAAAGCGTGTTTTGAAAAACCGAGAATTATGAAATCTCGCCGTTTTTTTCATGTTTGAAGATTAATATTCTCATTTGAAAGGATAAGCGCAAGGAGGTAAAAGGCAGAAAATAGGAAACAAATAACTCAAAGATATCTAAAATCTCATTGTTTAAATCAAAAATCAAAAACAATTTTACAGTTTAGAATTCATCAAATTAAAGGAATAATTCAAAAATAGAAATATTTTTTATGGTACCTAGCTATTCGTCATCGAAGAGCAAAAAAGAATGATAAAGATCAATAATCGACATATTTGTTATATATAGGATGTATTAAGAAAAAGAAAATTGAGATAATTATAGCTCGACGCCATCATTTCTTGTTTATAATGTTTAAGAAGAATCTGGTGATGGTTATTCATATTAAAATATTTGCATCACAATCTCAAAATCAGTATTTTTCAAATATAGAATAAGAGAAGCCTCGTAACAGGAGTCCTGTTGTTGGAATATCCCATCTCCATGAATAAGATCAAGAAAATCATACTAAAAAAAGAAAGATAGGAAACGATATTCTTCAGATAGCTCTTAAAAAATCGTATTCAGGAAAAAGATAGTATCATATATGATCTATCAACATTGTTAGAAGAGCAATTATTTTTAGATAATCATAGAGATTTGGTCTATCTATATCTTTTTTTAATTTCTTCATTGCAAAGGAATGGTAAATGAATACATATAAAACAATATAGTTATATTTTAATAAACTACAAGAATAATGAATAAGAAGTATTTGATATGACGGGAATTGTTGGTTGCTTTGTTATTGGGTATACTAATAGGTTTTTTTGCGTCATCATTAAGATTTTCAGAAAACGGAAATATGAATAATTATCTTTCTACATTATGGGAAAAGTATCATCGTATGGAAGAGATTTCTTATATTCTAGAAAATGAATACTATGATGAGAGTTTCTTGTCTTGAAAGAATCCTGAAATGATAGAAAACGCAACTAAAGCTTTTGTTGATTGATTGTGAGATCCTTATACTTCATATTTAGATGAAGAGCAGTCCTCATGACTTCAAACTGAGTTGGTATGAGAGGATTTTATAGAGTGAATAGGCGCTGTTGTTTGAAAAAAAGATTACTATGTGCAGGTAGAAGAAATTGTTAAAGGTTCTCCAGCCTATAAGGCAGGACTTCAACCTCTAGATAGAATTGTTATGATTTGAACATGAGAAACTCAAGATTTAACAGTGACAGAAGCTGTAAAAAGAATTAGATGACCTAAAGGAACAACTGTAGATCTTTTTATAGAAAGAGTAGATAAAACATGAAAAAAAGAATACCTCCATGTTGAAATTGAAAGAGATGTAATAGATATCCCTTCTGTTAAGTCAAAAATACTTGAAAAAGATTGAGTTAAAATTGGTTATATAGAAATATTCTCATTCTGAAACCAAACAAATAAATTATTTACACATGCTATTTCTGAAATCCTTTTAGAAAAGGTAAAATGAGTGATTATTGATGTTAGATGAAATGGATGAGGTTTGTTAACTTCAGCGGTTCAGTTAGCATGACATTTTATACCACAATGAGAATTGATAGTAAAATCAAAATATAAAAAATTCAATGATACTGACTATTTATCAGAATGATTCTGAGAATTAGAAAACATGCCAACAATTATTCTTATAGATGGACTTAGTGCTAGTTCTAGTGAAATATTTGCGCTAGCATTAAAAGAAAAACAATGAGCAACTATTGTTTGAAAACAATCATTTTGAAAATGATCAATACAGACTTTATTTGATTTTGAAGATGGAACATCTCTTAAATTTACTGTTTGAAAACGGTTCTCACCAAATGGTATTTCTGTAGATGATGAATGAATTAAACCAGATATTGAAGAATCTGTTGATATTACAGGATATGTCGAAAATTGAATTGATTCACAATTAGAGAAGGCAAAAGAAGTTTTATTAGAGAAAATAAAATAATGTTGTTATATTGAAAGCCAGTAGCAGATAAGATGATGGATGATCAAAAAAGAAAAGTTTCAGAATATTTTCCAATGAAAAATAAGTTTTTGGCAATCCTTTTCTTTTGAGACAATGGTTCTTCAAAAGTTTATGTTAGAAAAAAACAACAGTATGGAACAGATATTTGATTGGAAACAAGAATATTTTGACAAGATGAATGAGTTGTTTGGAATAGAGAAAATGTTATTGAGCTAATAGAAAAGTTGAATAAAAATGACGATTGTGTTTGAGTAATAGCTCAGCTTCCATTACCTAAAGAATTAAATGACTATAAAAACGAAATATTGTCAGCAATAGATCCAACTAAAGATGTTGATGGACTTTGATGAACATTGGTTTGAAAAAGTTTTTTTGATATGTTGTCATTTACTCCAGCAACACCTAAAGCGGTTATGTCGCTTTTAGATTATTATGATTTAGGAAACCTAAAATGTAAAAAAGTTGCCATAATATGACAGAGTACTATTGTATGAAAACCGTTGGCATTAGAGTGTTTAAAAAGAGGAGCTGAAATAGCTTGTTTTGATGTCAATAATACTCCATGAGAGATAAAATCTTATACAAAACACGCTGACTATATTTTTTCAGCAACAGGACAAATACATCTTATTGATGAAAGTTATATTTGAGAAAATAAGAATCAGATAGTTGTCGATGTCTGATATGGTCATAAAGATTGAAAAGCGGTTTGAGATGTTAATATAGAAAAAGTTGAGGATAAAGTCCTCCATCTAACACCGGTCCCTTGAGGAGTTGGTCCTCTAACAATTGCTTCTCTATTTTCTAATGTCTTTGATCTACGAGAAGAATTCCATGTTAAAACCACTTCTTTTTCTTGAAAAGGAAAAGAGTAATACATGCCATAATTAGCATTCAACATATTAAATATGAAAAAGCGTGGGCATTTTCTTGTAATGGAAGAGATATATTCATTCAATAGATTCAACTAATCATTGTCATAATTCATATGATAACAGTTAGTACTGTCAAAATTCCAATGTTAGTATTTGTCATCATATTTGTTATTGTATTGAAGATTTCTGAAATAGAATCAATATTTTCGTGGATAATAGATATTTGTCACAAAATCTTACTTGTCTTATACTCAAGATCCTCAAAATAAACATCAAGATCTCATTCATAAAAATCTGCTGTAGCTTTTTGTAATTCAACTAAGATTTCTTCTTGTGGAGAAATAATAGTTTTTAAAAGAACAGTGTTTCTTTTTTTTATGAGAATTGTTTTCAAAAAATCTTTATCAACGAAGTTTTTATCAAAAACTTGTTTTTCAATTTCTGTAAGATCTTGATTAAATTTATTTAATCATAACAAAATTTTATCATACATAACATCTATAATTTTATAGAGGATATAATAAGGTGAAATCTTGTATTCTTCTGCATCCTCCCCTTCTTCTTTTATCTCTTCTTCGTATTCTTGTCTAATTTTTTCGATATTATTCGTCGGATACTTAGTTATTGTAATAATATAGTCTTTTCATAGGATGACATCCATTTCATTTGAAACATATTTTCATATTTTTTCATTATATTTTGGAAAATGAATAATAAGAAAAACACAATCATCGTATGTGTCTATTTTATCTTGAGCACTTGATTCCAAAATGTCTTGCTCAACCATTTCGTGGAGATCAAGATTTTTTATAATATCTTCAAGTTCAGTTGTTCTTGGTTTTGACAAATGAATCCATTTTATTTTTCAGATTTTTAGTATATTTTTTATCATGGCATTGTATGAAATGATAAAAAAAAGAACAAAGTCATCCTAAACTTTTCTTTATTTATTTCAAAAGAAAGTTTTTATTTAATTCTTGACAATGTCCTTTATTTTATAAACAGAAATGAAATAATACTAATTGTTAATTACAGATATAACATATGTATATCATATTAGACATTAAACTTAAATATCATAACATCTCAATCTTGAACTATATAATCTTTTCATTCTAGACGAAGTAGTCATTTTTCTCTTGCTTTTGACCAGCTTCCTGTTTCAAGAAGAACGTCAGTGTTGATAACTTCAGCTTTAATAAATCCTCTTTCAAAGTCTGAGTGGATAGCTCCAGCTGCTTGAGGAGCCGTTGATCCTTGAGGGATAGTCCAAGCTTTTGTTTCTTTTTCTCCAGTTGTAAAATAGTACATTAATCCAAGTTGATTAAAAGCTAGAGATATTAAGTCATCAAGTGTAGGAATTCTTGTATCTGGTTGAATCTCTAGAAGTTCTTGTAGAAATTCTTCTCTTTCCTCATTAGTGAAATTCATCATTTCAGACTCAAGTTTAACACAAACAATAGCAACAGGAGCATTAAATTTTTTCTCAAATTCATTTTTAAGTGCTTCAGAATTTTTTATGTCTTCTTGTGAGATGTTTAATGCATAAACAAATGGTTTTAATGTTAGGAAGTTGTATGACTTAATAAGTTTTAAATCATCTTCAGATAATTCATCTCTTATGGTATTTGCAAGTTTTCCTTCAAGAAGAACCTTCTGTATCTTTTCTAAAACTTCAGCAACTTTTTTATCTTCTTTATTTTGTGGAACTTTCGCTCTTTTTTGTAGTGTTGGTAAAACTCTTTCAACTTGTTCAAGGTCGGCAAAAATTAATTCAGTATTTATGATCTCTCTATCTCTATCTGGATCAATACCTCATTCTACATGAACGACATCTGTGTCTTTGAAATATCTTAATACTTGAACAATAGCATCAACCTCTCTAATATGTGAAAGAAATTTATTTCAAAGTCATTCTCATTTACTAGCTCATTTTACAAGACCAGCAATATCAACAAATTCTGTATGAGCATAAACAATTTTTTGAGAGTTAGACATTTCTGACAATGCGATAACTCTTGGATCTTTTACATCAACAATACCTACATTTGGCTCTATTGTACAAAAAGGAAAGTTTTCAGCAGGTGCTGCATATGATTTAGTTAATGCATTAAATAGTGTTGATTTTCAAACGTTTGGTAGTCAAACAATTCAGATTTTCATGTCAAATAATGAAAAATAAATAAAGATAACCAGTGCACGAATTCTAGAGAATTACTTTTTATTTACAAGCAGAATAAATGATTTGAAAAATCTGTAAATAATGCTATAAGAACATAGTTATTATATATTAAAAACTCATGGTATTAAAATTATGCGTATATTGTATTTTGTGAATTATTTTATGATCTCTTTGATCTCTAATTTTAGTTGTTTATGAAAATATTGAGACTATTGAATTTGCAAATATATTTAGACTTCCAAAGTGTCTAAAATGCAAAAAAAAGATTAATCGAAAGTGTTTTTTACCAATAGTGTGATTTCTTTTCCAAAAAAACAAGTGTCAATTTTGTAAAAGAAGGATATCTATTATTAAGCCAATTTTAGAAGCATTAACAGCAATTATTTTTTGTCTAATATGATACTATTGTAGTGATTTAAGTAGTCTTGCTATAGCATTTTGGATGTTAACAAGCCGAATCTTACTGTTGGTTAGCATCTGTGATATTATCCGATATGAAGTACATGTACCATTAATAATTTTTTGAGAGATATTGGTTTTAATAGCTTTTCTTCTTTGATTATATGAGTGGAGTAATTTATGGTGAGCTGTTGTATTTTTTGTTATCTTTTTGTGTTTGTATTATGGTTCTTTATTTTATACTAAATATAAGTACAAAACAGAAGAAGAATGAGTTTGAATGTGAGATCTTATAATTTCTCCTTATTTATGAGTTTTACTGTATATGTGAATCTCTTCTAGTTCAATGTATATTGAGGAACTCTTTTGTTCTGTGTTAATCTTTTTTATCCTCACAAGTATTTTTGGGCTTATTGTTTACTTGATACAAAACGTTCTTTTTGGAAAAAGAGCTGATTTTCTAACTGACGAGATGGCTGAAAAATCACTTCCATTAGTTCCATCAATGGTTTTATCATTGGTTGTTGTCATAATTTGACACGAGGCAATTTTCAATACTTTGGTAAATTTTTGAGATTCTTTTTTTGAACAAATGATGAATAATTCTCTATAATATTAATATTGTAATATACAAAAAAATCCTTACATAAGTAAGTATGTTTTTATGTGGATTTTTTCTATGGTTCTTTGATTATTTATATCTATTCTATTTGGTTTGATATTCTGATCATTTTGATCTGTAATTTTGTCTAGACGAGCAAAAAGTCAAAGTCTAGAACAATCATTATCTATTATTTTTTGAAGGTCTGAATGTCCAAATTGTAAGACAACGTTACAAGCTATAGATTTAATCCCATTGTTTAGTTTTTTGTTTCAGGGGTGAAGGTGTCGTTATTGTAAAAAGAAAATATCATGGTTTTACCCAATACTCGAACTGTGATCAGCTATAATTTTTTGATTCGCTTGGCGATATTTAAGTGGACAATGAACAGCGATAGCTTTGTTTTGGATGATGACATGATGGATTTTGTGGTTAATGGTTGTTCATAGTGTTTTATGGTATGAAATTCATATGCCGTTGCTGTTTGTTTGATTTGTTGCGTTAATAATCGCAATACGAAATTGATTATTTCAACGAGATGTTTTGTGGTGATGAGTCGCTTTGTTTATTGTTTTCTTGGTTCTTTATTTTATGGCAAAATGAGTTGTAAGAATCAGATATCATGTTAAAGAAGATTGATTGTGAATTTGAGATATATTAATGTCTCCTTATCTATGAACATTATTGTTTGCTTGATTGTGAGCTTGATTTTGAACCTTAGATAGGATATTAGCTATTTTATACTTTTTAATATTCAGTGGAATTGTTTGAATTATTTGGTATTATCTTCAAACAAAACAACAGACTAAAAGAGCTTATCGTTTTTTGAATGCGAAGATAGCTAACCAATCATTACCATTGTTACCTTCTATGGTAATATCTATGTTTATAATAATTCTGTTTAAAGAAACTTTATTTTCATTGGTGATTTTTTAATGAAAGAAGATGATAATATGAATAGTAATCATGAAAATAAACAATCAAAAGAGGTGTGTTCTCATGAAAAAAAAGAAATAATGACAAAACAAAATATCAGATTTTTGTTCTTCTCAATATGTTCTTTAGTAACATATACTCTTTTTGTTCGAAAACTTTTCCGAGAAAAAGAATTCTTAGTTTCATGAATTCTTTTTTGCGTCCTCTTTATCGAACTTATATTTCTTTCAATAGATGTAAGAGGCGTAAAAAAAAGAATAATGCGATGATGATTGCTTATATTAGGTATAGTGCTTTGTTGTTTAGTTCCTAATCCTGTTTGGCAAGTGATAACAGCGATATGGTTATCGCTAATTACAATAGGATATCTTCTAATATTTTTGAGATGATATTTTAAAAATGTTAGAAAAATCGATTGGTTGGTGTATTTTACAAGATGAGGATATATATTTACTTTGTTAACAAGTATATCATTTTGATTTGCTATTCTATGAATTAATACAAATTTTCCATTCCAGTGTGATCAGATTTCTCATATTAATGATAACTTGTTGAAAAGTACAACATCATGATGGTTTTCTAATAAATCTGATGATATTGAAAAAAAATCAATGATACAACTTGATTTATGAAATGATGTTCAGGAGTTAGAAGAAGATGAAAATACAACAATAATAAGAGATGCTCGAAATGTTGTTAAAGAAACTATGGTAGATTGATTTATACAAACAAAAGATGTTATTAATAATAAGGTGTGTGAAGCTATAGTATCTGAAATAGAACAAATATACCAAAATCCTGTATTTCAAGTTGGTGTAGTTTTCTGAATCTATTTGTTGTTTTATTGAGTAATTAGGATTTTTGTCTGGGTGGTAACTATTATATGATATGTGATTTTTACGATAGCAAGAATCTTATGATTATATAAAGTTGAAAAAGTAGAAGCTATGGTTGAAGATGTTTTATAATTAAAAAATAGTTATGGGTTATAGTACTAGATCAAAGAAAAAAGGAGGTAAAGGATGGATTATTTTTATAATTATTCTTATTTGTTGAGGATTACTCTTCTTTCCTTCATTATATAATGCAAAACTTACATATAATAATAAGGTGATAGACATAGAAAAAGGAGATGGTCTAGCTAAATTTTATAATGATTTTTGAGGTGTTCAAAAAATTATGATAAAGTTATGGTTAAAAAATAATCCAGAAAAAGTTCCTTTATTACAAGAATGACATTATACATTAAATTGAGAATATACAAAAGATGAGTTGATGGATTTAATAGCAAAAGGTCCTCAACGCGAATATATTCATGTTACACTATTAGAGGGGTGGAGTAAATATGATATCGATGCAAAATTGGCTGAAGAATGATTGATTGCTCCTTGAACATATATTGCAAAAGTAGAAGA
>CAMJIH010000008.1 GCA_946405785.1 uncultured bacterium
CTATGATAATCTTTATTTAAACCACCTCTTAGTATATTTGTGAACTACTATATACTTTGCTAATTGGAATAATGCTAATATTGTCATTATTATTGCTAGTGTAAGTGTTATTACTGATATATCATTGATCGTTTTTTCGTTGTTAAAATCGTAGAAGAATACTATTAACATAATTAATGCTGATCAATATCATAGAATGCGAGATGGCCATAAAAAGTACTTATTATATTCTTTTATATATTTTTCTTCTAAAGGTTTAGTAAGTTTAACTTCTCTTAGGTTTATTAGTATAATTGATACTATGAAAAAGATTATGCTTACTACTGCTGTATATATGTTAATTATTATTTGGTTTGTCATGGTTATAGTTTATTGCTTAAAAATATATTTTTTTATGATATGTTTTTACTAAATTTTGTATTATTTTAAATAGAAATCTCTCTCTTTTTTATTTAAAATAATTTTATTTATGGTCTCTTTAAAAAATATTTGTCTATATACCTATTAAATTGGTGTGAAATGAGGGAAAATATTTTAGATTCCACACATTTTTTTATATTGTTTTTAGGTGTGATATGATATTGTGTATTATCATATCTCATTCCTATCAATATTTTATTTTCATAAATTTAATAGAGCTTTAGTTGGATAATAGTTTGTATATTTACCTATATGATTTACTTCTAATAATGCTAATTCTTTTAATCATTGCAGATCTAATTTAGCAGTATTCTTTGATACTTTAAATTGATTTTGATATACACTGTTGTTCGTATATTTTTCAGGATTTTCGATAAAGTATCAAATCAAATAAAGCTGTCTTTCATTTAATGTTTTACCATATAGTGAACTAATAATACTTTGTATATTCTTGTGTTCTTTTTTCTGCTTTATAGTAAATTCTTTATATTCTTTAAATGCCTGCTTTGTTTTTTGTGCTATATAAACAAGAAAAAATGTTAGATCATGTTCTTCTTGTTCTGAATATATAAATGTTGTACTGTATTGTTTCTTTGAATTGTTTATAGATCTAGAGATAGGAATATAAGTAAAATCTTTGTATCATTTTTTGTTCAGATATCGATAAAAGATTGCTCTAGCAGTTCTTCCATTTCAATCACAGAATGGGTGTAGATAGGCTATCCAAAAATGTAATAAAGTGGCTTTTATAAATGGATGCATAAAAGTTCCATCTTTATCATTAGCAAAATCTATTAAATTTTTAATTTCTTTTTTCATGATTTCTACTGTTGGTGGTTTATGATATACTTCTCATGTGACCCCATTCATCACAACAATATTATCTTCATCTGTCCTAAATCTTCAGCTTTTTCATTCATCTTCAAGAGTATTCTTTGTTACGATTGCTTGTAAGTCTAATAATAAATCTTCTGATAAAACAGCATCTTTTAACTCATTTGTTATAAATAACATAGCCTGATAGTTGTTTACGATCATTATTTCATGTTTATTCTTTGGCTCCCTATTTCTCATTATAATCTCTTTTGCTTGATTTGCTGTAGTCTGGGCTCATTCGATTTGAGAAGATGAGATAGCTTCTTCTATTATTCATTCCTGAGATAAATAGTTTTTTTCAGCTTGAGAAAAATTTATATCAGATTGAAATCAAATTCATTTGCGATCTAAATCAGATAGTAGCTTTTGAACAAAAGGTGGAATATTCATGGTAAAATATTCTCAACTTGTGCTTTTAACAGGAGTAGCGCTCCCCTTTCTTAAACAACGAATAAGGAAATATAATTCTTCTGGTGAATTAAATTCTGAGGGTATTTCCATGTATTTTAATTTTTCTCGTGGATAATATTCTTCATCAATATATTTACCAAGATTATATTTTTTGCATAAGTCATCTGCATTATTTCTCAAAAAATCTTTTCTTATATCAGTAATTATTGAGAAATCAGGAAGTTTTATTTCATACATACTGGTTAAATAAGTGTAAACTACTATAAATAATCTAATTTTTTATGTAACATAGTCAATAGAAAAAAATTGACCCTGAACTGACCCTGTTATTTTTTTCAACGTATGAAAATGAATATAGTATTTCTGTTGGCGTAAGTTTATTATTTTATGTATTATATAGCTTTAATTTAAATTAAATCAATTAAAATAATTTCTGAATTATTTTTAATATTTAAAAAAACTCCCCGCTAGTGTTGCTGCGGGGAATTATTGTGCATTTTCGTATTTTTTCGGTTAGTATTCTTAAACCATTTTTATTTTTTTATCTATCTTAGAAGATTCCTATTTCTTATGAACTTCTAGCATTTTTTTAGTTACTTTTTCGATTGCTCAGATGATTTGTACCCTATCTTTAGATTTTTCAGATTCAGGTAGCTGTGAATATGGCACGAATAGTTCAGGACTTGATTCTTTTGCCCATGAATTTCTTTCCATCCAGGATTCGTGTACTTTACTTGATAATTTTTCAATTGTTTTGAAGTCGAAAACTTCTGGATATCGTCCATGTTTTTTGGTATATACGCTGATTACTTTATCGTATACTAAATCGATTACTAATTTTGCTGCTTCATAGTTTTCTTTTTGCCAGTCTGCTGGTAATTTTGCAAATACTGTGTTTGCTATATCTACTTCGTCAGTTCATTTTTCTTTAATCCATTTTTCATCTTTTGTTTTTTTTATTCTTGGTTCATATGTTCCGTCTTTCATTTTTTTTCTTGTTTCTCTCCATGAATCATGTAATTCTGATCCTAGTTCCATGATTAGATTTTCTTTTGTTTTTTCATCCATTTGTTCTGCCCATCTTTTTCTTTCTTCCATGTTTTGACCATGTTTATAATCTGTACGTCTTGTTTGAGCCATATCTTCGTCTGATTTATTGGTGAAGTATGGGTCATCAAAAATTTCATCAATTTTTTCTTCTGTTTCCTCTTCAATTTTTGGGTTAAGTGTTTCGAGTAATTTTTCTTTTTGTTTGTTAATTAAATTTCCTTTCTTTGAATTTTTTGGTCCTTCTACTCCAGATCATGGTGTGTTTGTTGTGTTTCTTGCCATTGTTTATTTGTAAAGAATAAAAATTTTATAAACATATTATATACTAATTTTATAATATGTCAATTTTCTTGATTTATTTCGTTCTCTATTATTTTACCTTTTTATTTAGCCGAAAAGTGTAACTTTTCAAATTAGCTGTTACAGTTCTTTAATTTTTTCGTTTTTTACCTATAATATTTTATATGTGTCTTCGAAATCTCTTCCTTGTATACCGTACATATCGTTTTCGTTTGTTACATTTATGTATCAACCAGCTGCGATTTTTTCTTCGCTACCTCGTTGGTCTACAATAATATTGTCTTTTACTCTTACGAATTTTTGTATTCCACCTGCTGCTTTGTAGATTCCTGTTTCACTGTTATCTATTTGGTATTTTTTGTTAAATGTAGTATCATCTATAATCCATTGGTTTAAGTTACCGTTTTTATCCACTATTGGATTACCGGCTTCATCTACTTTTGTTACAACTCGTCCTGCTTCTCATGTATTTGGATCTGCTGTAACATAAGCAACTTTTTCTTTTATAGGGTTACCGTTTTCATCTACGCTTCGAGAAATTACTTCTTGTCCAATTGTTCATCTAACGGCTTGTATTTTAGCTGATTTCTCGGCTTCAACTATTTCTAATTTTCCTTGTTCTAATCCTTGTTTAACATATTCTCTTACGTCTACTTTTTGAAATTCTTGTTCTTTTGATTCTATTATTTTATAAGTGTCTTCGAAATCTCTTCCTTGTATACCGTACATATCATTTTCGTTTGTTACATTGATATATCAACCTACCGCGATTTTTTCTTCACTACCCCATTGGTCAACAATAATATTGTCTTTTACTCTTACGAATTTTTGTATTCCACCTGCTGCTTTGTAGATTCCTGTTTCACTGTTATCTATTTGGTATTTTTTGTTAAATGTAGTATCATCTATAATCCATTGGTTTAAGTTACCGTTTTTATCCACTATTGGATTACCGGCTTCATCTACTTTTGTTACAACTCGTCCTGCTTCTCATGTATTTGGATCTGCTGTAACATAAGCAACTTTTTCTTTTATAGGGTTACCGTTTTCATCTACGCTTCGAGAAATTACTTCTTGTCCAATTGTTCATCTAACGGCTTGTATTTTAGCTGATTTCTCGGCTTCAACTATTTCTAATTTTCCTTGTTCTAATCCTTGTTTAACATATTCTCTTACGTCTACTTTTTGGAATCCTTCATTTACTGCTTCTGTTGCTTCAACTACTGTTACTTCGTCTGTATTTCAATTTTGTTTCCTAGATTTTACTTTATCATCATATAGTTTTTGTACTTTAGCTATTCTGTTTTCAAGTTCGTTTCTTACATCGGCTTTATCGGCATCTGATATGAATGCTGCATCAACACCGTCGCGTACACTTTTTTTAATAGCATTCCAATCCATGAAATTACTATGACCTGTTAATAAGAATTGAGTATATTCTTTTGAAATATTTGTACCACAAATGGCGTCATTATCTGTACAGATTGTTACAGGGATTCCGTAATCTAAGAATATTTGAATTGCATGTAGTTCCATTCCTTCTGAATTTATTGGAATTGATTGAATGTTACATACACCACAAATTTCAACTGTTATTCCTTTCTCTTTAACCATATTTAATACTCTATTGAATTCTTCAGGGTTATTTTTTTCTGTTTCCTTTAGATATTTTGCTAGTTGTATTCCATGACCAATACGAATTGCTCCCATTTCAATTGCATCAAGTACTGATTTAAATCCTTCACCACCTTCGTAGTTAGGAGTTTCTCCTGCATGCATTGTTATACCTATTGGGTTCCCTTCTACTCTTCAGGCTTTTACATCTTCGTTATATTTATTTATTATATCTGTTGCTTCTTTAAATGCTTTTGGTCACCGTCCTGTATCTTCTGGTCCTGCAACATCATATCCAAATCTCATTTCTGGATGTTCTTGTGCAATTCTTACTGCTTCTTTTGCTTGAGTTACTGCCATCGGTAGAGATCCGTCCCATCCTTTTCCTCTAAATGTAAGGAATACAAAACTTGTTTTTGGTGGAGTGAGACCTTCTGCACTAATTTCTGCTTTTACATCTTCTATTGCTTTCATAATTGCAAGAGTTCATTCACGTGGAGTTAGTGATCTTCATGTTTCAGCATCTCTTAAACTATCACATGCACATCTGATTTCACATATTTGTTGTCCACGTCTCATAGATTCACGGATTATACCATCAATAGATGCTTTATAGTCTTCTGGTGTTCTGATTACTTGTCCTATGACATCGTATGCTTTGTTAAATTCTGATAATACAGGATATCATTTATCTGCTTGTGCATAAGCAGCTTCAATATCTGCTATAGTTGATTCAGGAAGACCTTTTTTTCTTGCAAGGGCTAGTGTAACTTCTTTAGGAGTTGAACCTTTTCCATGCTGGTGTAAGTTTGTTGTTGTAATCATGTGTGTCATTATTCCCATTAGTGCTGCTTGTTTTTGTGCTTCGTTTAATGTTTCATCTGAAAGAATCTCATCCATTACTTTACCTGCTTCTTCTAATCCTTTATTAAAGTTTGTACAATCTATTCTTGATAGGTATTTATCGTCAATTTCTTTTGAAATTCTTGCTGCTACTTCAAATTTTTCTTTTAATGTAACTGGTAGATCTTCATTTGTACCTAAGATATTTATTAATTGTTGCCCTCTATCAATACTACCAAAACTTTCTGCAATTTGATATTGTAATTCTGCTTTTTGTTCTTCTGTTAATGTTTGTTCTTTTGCTTTATATTCACTTAATTTATCAAACATTTTTTTCGATGCAGGATTCATTGGATCTGCCTTATACATATCAGGAATATCACTCATGTTACTTGTATGAATTGAGTTCTTAGCTTCTTTTATGTTTACGATTTCACCTGGTTTAACTTCTACAATTCCTTCACTTGTAAATAATTTTGTTCATGCTGGTAAAATACAGAAGGTTCCTGATGCACATTTTTTTACAGAAATTGTTTGTCATGGTATCATTTCTGATGGCTGTACATATTTCATATTATCATTATCAAAATCTTCTGTACGTACATATAGTGATGTTAATTCTGCTTTTGGTCCAAATCATGTATCAATTGGTTTCCCGTTTTCATCACGCTTAAAAATATATACTACATCTGCATCAGATAATGCGTTCGGATACCAATCACTATTTGTATGGTACCATTTTCAGTCTTCTTTTTTTACAAATCCTATTTCTTTTAGTTGATCTTCGTTATTAAAGTCTGGTAAGAAAGCTTCTCTTGGTGCAGAATTTGCTAACATTGATATTTTAGTTGATTCTATTATTGGTGAACGTGCAACTAAAATTCAAAGTTTTTGAACTTTATCTTCTAATTCTGTCATTCTTTTCTTATCATTTTCTGTTAGATTTTTGGTATTTTTGTATAATTCTTTAAGTTCTGTAAAAATTGCTTGTTTTTCTGTCTCTGTTAATTTGGTTACTTCATTATTTTCTGTTATAACTTGAACGTCTGAGTCATCAATAACTTGAACATCTGGATCATCTACAATTTGAACATCTGAATCATCTACGATTTGAACGTCTGGATCATCTACGATTTGAACGTCTGGATCATCTACGATTTGAACGTCTGAATTATCATTTGTATTTCAATCATCTTGTATTATTTCCCAAAATTTATTTAATGTTTCTTTAAAATTTTTTATTTTGATTTTATAGAGTTCTAAGTCTCCTGTATCTATATTTTCATATTCGTATATTCTGTTTTCAATTGTCAATATACATTTTTGTAATTCACTTTTTTCTATTTGTGTAATATTATTTATTTGAATTTTATTCATTACATTTTTAATGAAAAAATCTAGTGCTATGATTCATTTTGTTAATTTATTTATATTATTAGCTATTTTTAAATTTTCTCAAAAGTCCATAATATTTTGTAATTTATTGTTTATTTCGTTCTGATTTTTACTAATGAAATCGCTAATTTTGTAAATTATATTTGTTGCTTCTCATATATCTCAATTCCATTCTTCTGTATTTATATCACTTATCTCTTCTGATATATCTACATTGTCATCAAATAAATTATCTATTATTTGAATATCATCATCTGATTGGTTGTTGAAATCGTCTATTTGTAATTCATCGTTATATGTTGGTATTCATAATATTTCATCTATGCTAGATATACTTATTCCTTCATCAACTGTAATATCTTCTCAAAAATCAAAAAGCATTCAACAAAATCAGAATTCTAATAAGAATCTTCTAATATCTTTATCTTTGATATTTTCTTCTAGTATTTTATTTTTATTTCTTAGTTCTTTCCATTTTAGTTCTCATAATTTACCTTGTTGTTTATGAGCTTCTATTATTGATTGTATTTGTTTATTTGATAAGTTTAGATCTCTTCAGAATAATGTATTAATTCTGTTTTTTAACTCGTTAAATTTTTCTTCTTTATTTGATTCGTTAATTGTTTTTATTAAGTTGTCCATATATTTACTATTATCTATTGCTTGTTCTTCTGTTACTTCAAATTTATGATGTTTTCAGTTAAAATATTTTCATTCTCTATCTTCATTGTTTTCTGTTCTTATTGTGCTTGTTGTTTCTCAATTTAATTGATTTTTTAAGTCTTGTAATTGTTTTATATCAATATTTGGAATTACGAATTTCCCTGTTATTGCATTATCTATAACATTCATTACATCAGCGTGTAATTCTTTGTTAGTTTTTATTGTTTCAATTAATTTTACTCTATTTTCTTGGTTTAATAGTCATGGTGTTTGCATTGCAAATCATCATCATGCTGTTATTCATGTTGTTAATGTTGTTACAATTGCTGTTGCATAAAAATTGTTAACATTCCAGTCTGCTTCTAGTTTGCTATTTTTTGGTAATTGGTATCTATCGTTGGCCCATTCATTTATGTAGTTTCATGCTGCTAATTGGATTGATTCTTGTATGTTTTCTTCAACTATTTCTGATCAAACATTCTTGAGAAATAATTTTCCTATTTCTTTTATGTTTTGCTTTGATCATGTTTTCAGAATTTCTTTAACATACGCTTTTGCTAATTTACTTCATGATCATAATAAAAATTCATTAGGGCTAACTAATTCTAGTCATCATTGTATTCATGCGCTTAACATTCAATATACTAGTGCTTGATTTCAATTCATTCCATGACTAAATCATTCTTGAAATGAATTTCATATTTGTTGAATAAATCATGACTTAAATAATCATACTTTTCATACGACATTCATTCCTCTTGTTCATAAATTTATTCATAGTTTTGTTCATCATTTTGCTATTCATTTTGCTATTGCTCATCATCATGCTATTAATGTAACCATATTAACAATTGATTCTGCAACTACTCATGGTCAATTATCCCAGTTAAAGTTTATTTTTCAATCGACGTAGACTGATTCTGATTGTTTTTCTGATATTCATATAATATTTGGAGTCCATTTTCATGCTCTTTCTAATACTGCTACCATTTCGTCATCATCATGCCATAGTTGTGATATTGTTGCTCATAATTTTACTCATGTTCACCATGTACTTTGTACAAGTGCATTAATTCAACGTGCTCATATATGACATAATTGATATAAAAATGTACTTTTATTTTTTAAGTTTTCCCATCTTTTGTTAATTCTTTCTTGTTCTTTAAGTTGTTGCTCGTAGTTGTTTTTGATTGATGGAATTGGAAAATTGCTATTTGTGTCTTTGAAATTTAAACAGTTTTGTAATACGTTTAGATTTTCAGTGTGATGCTCGATATCTGCTTTATTTATTTCTTGAATGTATGTTTCATATTTTTTGATATTAAAATTATTGTTCTTTATGTTTTTGATTTTTTCGTTGTATTCTGAATATTTATTTACTCGTGATTTTATATTTGTTATTCCATATTTATTTACAATATTTCATTTTTCTGTCATATATTTTTCATAATTATCTATTATGTTTCAGTATTTATTTTTAATGTTTTCTTGCTCTGATTGGAATTGAAATAATTTATTCATATTTTCACAATATTTTGTTGCATCACTTTCACTTGTTAATTCTTTTGAAAATGATGATTGTATTTCTTTAATTCATAATTCATCGGCTCTTTTATTTAGTTCCTCTCAATATTCCTCGTATTTTTTTTGAGCAACTTCTTCTTTTGTATCTTTTAAATATTTTTTTCTTGAGGCTTCTAAATCATTTCAATATTTTGTTAAGCTATCCATTATCTTATTTATGTCTGGATATTGTTCGTTTACCTCGTCTATTTCTTGATAGTATTGATCTGCTAATTTTTTTTGTGCTTTGTATGTTGCCTCATTTCAGTATATTTTTCATATTATTCAATTGTGTTTTTCTTCTACTAGTTGATTATATTTTTGCCATGCAAAATTATATAAATCGAATTTTACATAATCGTTCATTAAATCTCATTTTTCTGAGTTCCTTTTTTGTGATGCTTGTTTTTCTTTTTCGTATTCTTGTGAAAAGTTACTTTTAGCCCAGTCATCTAGTTTTCAGAATTCTTTTGGTGAATATGTGTTTGTTTCTCAAAATACTCAAAAATCTATGTTTTTTGGTAGTGCTACGTTTCTTTTTTGTATTTCTATTGTGCCTGGATTTTTCTTTGAGTCTGTTCATGGTTTGTTTATTATATTTGGCCATCATTTCCAGAATTCATAACTTTGATTATTGTATTTCGTACGTATATAGTTTAGTAATGCTTGTCATCAGTATCTTGTATATATATCTCATTCTTTTTTTATTATTATTGGTATGGATTTTATTCATCACATTGTATTATTTTCAATGATGCTTTGTAGATATAACATAAATACTTCCTGATCGTTTAATCATTTTTTTGATTTAATTTTTTCTTTTATCTTATTTTGAAATTCTGTGTTATTTAGAGTCGCATTATTAACAGCATCAAAAAATTTTTGATTTTTGCTGCGTTCAAGTGAATTTAAGCTTAATGATTTTTCCAATTTTTCTCCTAGTTCTTTTACATTTTTATCGCTTTTTAAAAAATCCATTACCTCTTTTGGTTCCATTCAATTCCTTTTGTTCGTATCTATTCTAGCCTCTAAATCGTCCATTTGATTATAGGTTATCAATTAAATCTTCTAAATATTTGTATTCTTTACTTTCTTTTCCTTCTTTTTCTTTAATCTTTTTTAGTTTTTCTTTAATGTTGTTAATTTTCGCTTTATCATTTATTACTTTTATTTCTTTTATTTCTTTTGTAATCATTTCATATAATGCATCGTTTAGTTTATTATCTTCATTATTTTTAACAATTGTTAAAAATCATTCTGCCATAGACCAATAAGGAACTAGACTTTCTAGTACTTTTATTAATGTTTCTTTTTTTGCTGTTTCCATGATTTTTTTTATTTTAAATAATTACTTAGATATTATACTGATGAATTCATTTTTTTGCAAATTTCCCTTCTTTATCTTTTTCAGAATTTTTAAAATTTTAAAATATCATTTATATTTCTATTAAAATAGATAATTCTTTTTTTTATTCCTTTTATTACTTTACCTTTAATTTACTTATTAAAATCCTTATACTATCTATTGCTAAACATAAAGTATATTATATATGAAAAAAGCCACAAAGAAAAATCGTAAGTATTTGATTGGTAGTGGAAAAATCAATTCCGCTTACAAATTATTTCGACATGTCCTTTCAATGAATCATCGTAATCCTTGCTCTCCAATAACGGTTGTTAGAGTCCGTTACTGTGGTAGGACGAAGATTATTAATGTCGGATAACTTTAACCTAAAGTATTCATTAAAAAGCTGATAGTCTGATTACTATTGGCTTTTTTAAAAATTAAAATATATTTTGTTATTTTTATTCTTTTCATCTGATTTATTTCTCTATTTTTTGATAAATTTTTTTTTATCATTATAATTAGTTATCTTATTTCTTGTATATTATACTTATGCCTAGAGATGAAATAGAACTACATTATGATGAAGATATAAATACCGCAGAAGCTGTAGAATCTACTGAAGATCCTAAAGAAGTTAAATCTAGAGAAAAATATGCTAAGCTTGTTGATGAATTAGATAAAGATCTTCTATTAAAAAATATTGAGGATGAAGTTAATTCTAAAATGTTTGATATTGCTGAAAAAAATTTTAAGGCATTATGAGAAGATTTTTATGTACCTTCTGAAGTTGTTGATGAATTTTTAAATAAGATTAAAGAAGTTTGAAAAGAATTATTATTAGCTAATGAATTAACTAATGAGCAATTGAAAAGTATATTTTGAGAAGATGTATCTGCTTTAAAAAAGTATAATATCTTTCAATGAAATATTAAGTATTTTATTCAATTGTATTATATTAAGAAATTGTGCCCTGATAATTTTGTTGCAACAATGGATTCTATGATTCCTATTTTTATGTGATTTGCTGATCATGTGTGTTTGAATTCTACTTTACTAAATGCAAAGTTAAAATCTTCTAAAGAGGCATATGATCTTTTTTATTCTTTTGTTGAGAAATATTGATCTGAATCCGCTAAAATGATTGATTATTTCATTGCTCATGATTGAACCTATTTAAGAGAATGAGCTGCTCTTATTAATGATGCTCAAAAGGCTATGAATAGTCAAAATTCTGATGATTGAGGTAGATCTATTTCTGTTAGATGACTAGAAGATAATCAGGATGATCAAAAGCATAAAATTGATCCTCAACAAGAAAATAATGAAACAATGTGATCTGCATTTCAGTTTTTTGAAAGTTTTATTTTCGAACCTGAATGAGTTAATCTTTATGAATATTTAAAAGATACTCCTATAAAGTTATCTAATCTTTGATGAAAGGTTATTAATGAGATTGATTTACGTATTGATAAATGAATAAATTTCTGTTTCCATTGAATATTATCTATGGTTAAAAGTAGATCTGATATTAATTTTCCTTTATATAAAGATAATATGTCTGAGAATGAAAAAAGAGATTGGAAACAACAATGGGATAGAATTATTAAGGAATATGAAAATGTTTTAAGAAATTATATTTCTCAGGATTTTTCTATTAATGAAAAATGAGAGAAAGTTGAGAAGCCTAGGAATAAAACATTTGATAAAGTGTTTTATCTTTCATCTCATTGAGATCGTGTTATTGATCGTTATCATATATCTACAGATGTTGTTCAGTGATTAACTTCTGAGTCGATTTCTGATTATTCATATATAAAAACTGGTAATAAAGATAAGGATAAAATCGCAGCTTATGATAAATGAAGTGAATTCATTAATGAATTAAGAGTATATTTGAAAGAACATCCTAATGATAAAGTTCTTGTTTGTGTTAATGAACATTGAGATCCTGATTGATCTTCTGCTAATGAATGGAGTAAAGATGATTGGTTGCAGTTAGCAAATATGTCTTCTAATATTAATATTTGGTCTATTAGATGTTTCTTTTGAACAGCTTTTGAACAGGATAACATTACTAATAATTTGTCTTCTGTTTCTTGATATTCTAACAATTCTCCGACCTTTGCTCCTGTAACTAAAATTATTGATGAAGCTGCTAAATTGGATTTATGATATCATGAAATGGAGATTTATACTAGACTTAAATATCTTACTTCTGTTTCTCCATTAACAGATAATTTGTCTTATACAGATTGGAATACTTGAGAGACTCAAATTTGAAAGATTTGATTAGCTCAGAATGACGGTCCTACTAATGTTGATTGAGCTGATTTTGCTTAGAAAATTTATGCTAGATCTTTCTCTTTTATTTATTATTTTAATAAAAAAACTCCCCGCTAGGTTACTGTGGGGAGGGTTATACGTTTTTGTATTATCACGGATACTATTCTAAAACCTTTTTAGCAATTGTTGTAGTTCAATTGCTGTTAACCACAATGTTATGGCTATTGGTATTGAGAATAGCACTGACGTGTACCATGTAAATTCAAGGCATAATGATATAATACAAATGATCAACATTGAGGGCCAGTAAATTGCCATGTTTGTTACAAAGATATCGCGTTCTATCACTAGTCTTGAGTATCGTGATTTACTACTTTCTCTGGTGCAGTAAATCGTTATTGCTAGTGATGCATAACAATAAATACACGTAGCCCACCAAGAAGGTTGAGTAGTACAGTAGATAAACCCTAAAATGGTCACTACCGAGAGCACAAAGCGAGAGAAAAGATTGTTTTCTTCAACATTCCTTACTCCACTAATCATCGAAGTCCTCGCTGTGGCGAAGACCGTGCATAATGTGAGAATTCCCACAATTATACACATTGCTGAAAAAAAATCTGACATATAACTTGAGTGCAAACACTGGTGTGATTACGTAATTTACTATAAATATTTATTTGCTTAATGTCAAGTTTAATCTCCTCTTGATTTAGAGGTTTTATTCTTTATATTACTCTTACTCTTAATAGTGAGAGTACAAATTCAAAAAAACATTTAACTTGAGCTAGTAATGGGTTACGTTTGTTGTGACCCATTTTTTATGTTTTTAATTTTTGATTACTATTTTTTGATAATTAAAGATTTTGAGATATAATTAGTTTGTTTATAAACTAATTATATTTTTATGTCAGAATTATTATCTTATATACTTTCCTATATTTGATTATATTGTTGTATAATATGGTTATTTTCTACTATTATATCTATTTTCGTCTCTTGAAAATATAGCAATTATAAAGAGCATTATATTTTTATTATCTGTCTTGTATTATTTTGGTACTCAACTTCTTTTTTATTTTTTTCTTTGCTTTTCTTTTGATTTCCTGTCTGTTGATTTTTATTCTTTGCCATATTTACGTTTTGTATAATAATTGCTTATTATAGATCTTATGGTTCATATTTTAGATATTCTAATTGAGCCTATATTTCTGGTGATTGAAGAAGATATGTTTGATGATGGAAAAATTGAAATCCTCATTGAAAGTGAATAATGTATTCAAAAGATTGATCATATTTTGAAGGTATTTATAAGAATTGAATTCAATGAATTTGAAAACTCTATCTTGCTGATTCTAAGATGCTTTTTGAGTGAGATTTTGGAAATTGAACTTGAACATGAAAATATCGTGTTACTTATAGTGATTGATCTTTTTATGTTTGAGATTTTGTAAATTGGATTAGAGAATGATCTTGAATTATGTGTTATATTATTTGAATATGTAGTGAGTGAGAGTTCCATGAGAATTTACCTATTTGAGAACATAAGTTCTATATTGGTCTTAATGTTTATAAGGGTATACATGAGAATTGAAAATTTTCTTGAGAATTAGAATTACTTTATGATAATCCTTTGACTTTAGATAAAGATTTTATGAAAGCTTATAATAAGTATCGAAAAGATATTAATTTGGTTTGGAAATCTTTTTCTAATAGTAATCCTTGTCCTGCTAAAGGGTCTTCACGTTCTCGTAAAACTTCATTAAAAAATTCTATCAAGAGTTATAAAAATTGGTTAGCGAAGGTTGATGATAAGATGATTGTTGAAAAATGGGTGCTTGAGTCTTTAATTCGTATTCATGAATCGTTATTCGATTTCGCTGAAAAAAATGAGAAGTCTGATGATTTTATGCTTAATTATATTAAAAAGTATTCTGAACTTATTAATGAATTTTTGAGTTTATTTCCTTCAATTTTAAAGAAGAATAGTATTGATATTAATGATTTATCTGATTATTCTTTTGGCAGTTTTTATGCTCAATTCTCTCAAATCCCTGACTATTTTCATGAGTATATTGATATTACTGAATTATTGTCTGTTTATAAAAATAAACAAAATATGTTAGCTGTTCTTTATACTTTCAATAATAATATTTTTAATGATATGTTAGAAGAATATAAGATCCTTCTTGATCGTTTAAAAAATGCAGATTCATATAATTTGAGTCTTAAAGAGGTTGATAAGTTTGAAAAAAAATTTTGGAAACTTCATTTAAAAAAAAGTAATTAATTTTTTGATATTCTTTATATTGCTATTGATGTTAATATTGTTACTTTATTTGTAATACTCTTTTATTAATAATAAAAAAAATGAAAAAACTTTTCCTTCTTACTTTCGTATTTTCAATATTATTTATTTCTTATGTAAGAGCTGATTATTCTTGGGAATATAAACAAGCTTATACTTGGGCTTATAATAATAAGATTACTACAATGTCTACTATAGATAAGGCTAATATGAATTGAAATATTACAAGAATAGAGTTGGCTAAAATGATTAGTAATTATGCTGCAGTTACTCCTCATCCATGACCTGCTTTTATACATAATTGTGATTTTGATGATGTTTCTAGTGAATTAGATAAGAAATATGATAATTGAGTTACTAATGTTTGTAAAGCTTGATTGATGTGAGTTTGAATAAAAAATTTTAGACCATATGATAAAGTTACTATTGCTGAATTTTGAACAATTCTATCAAGATTTATATATTGATATATTTATGATGTAAATCCTGATAGTTGGACTCCTTATTATGAAGAACATTTAAAAACATTACGTTATGCGTGAATAATGAAAGATATTTCTAATCCTATGTGAAGATATGCTGTAAGAGGTGATGTTATGAGTATGTTAAGAAAGTCTAGTGTTTGATGAAATTTTAATGATTCAATAAATGCTTATAAAGCTGATTGATATAAAATTATTTATGAGAATAATAATACAAATAAACAGACTGTTAAATGAGATAAAGTATTATATGTTAGTACTAAATATTGATTCAGTGCTGAATTATGATCAGATGTTGCGGCTTTTAAATATAATAAGACTTATGATCCTTTTGTAGCTTATTGTGAATTTGGTTCTGATGACGATGAAGATAATTCTGATTGTTATAAATCAAGTCCTTTTGATTGAGAGCAGCTAATAGATATTTATGATAAAACAGATTGAAGTAGAAGGGTTATGATTACTGTTTATAAAAAGGATAAAAATGCAGGATATCCTGATCAATTTAATAGTAAATATGTTATAAGTGTTTGAGTTGATGCATGAGTTGATTATTCTTGATATGTTCCTAGATTAAATGTATATGAACTTTAAGAATTAAAACTTTTTTATTAAAAAAAACGAGTAACTGTTTTATACCTACTCGTTTTTTGATTCTTGCTTGATTTTTCTAACAAATAATTCTTCTTCATCTTGATTATAATTTATTATTCCTTGTTCTTCATATTCTTCGTAATCACGGCTTATTATACTTTTAGTGTAATAATCTTGTTCTCCGTTTTCTTCTATGTATTTTTTTAAGTTATCTCAATCCTCTATCCGGGCTTCATGTGTTCTGATAATATCTTTCAATCTTTGTTTTTTAGATATTGTATCTTTAACTGTTGGATTACTTCTATTAGTTCATTCTAGTAGATTAATCTTTCTGTGATTTTTATGTCTTACTTTTTGAACTGGTTTAACGGTATCTTGATCTATTACTTCTATTAATACTTTATTGATAGTATCTGTAGTGTTTGTAATACTATCTTTAATATCTTCAGTGTTTTCTTTAATAGTTGTTGGATTATTAGAACATCATGTTACTCATGCTGCTATTACTATTCATCCTATTACATGCTTAATGCTCATTTGTAATTTATTATTATCTAAAGGCTAATAATGAATTGTTTTGTTTTTATATTAATTATTGATTAGTTCATTCTTTTTCTTCTACACGGGTTTTAAGTTCTTCTGCATAGTCTAAGAATTTTTGTCTAAGTTCTTTAAAGTTGAATCGTCAGCGAACATGATCAAATCATCCTTCATGATAGATTTTGTTGAATTGAAAGTCTTTTTTAACATAAATTCATAGTTTATCTGCTTTTGGTAGATATTCTGATATTTTATCTAATAAGCTTACGAGTTTATCAAATTTCTTTCTTAAACCGATAAGTTTTTCTTTTTCATGTTCGGACATGTTAGTAGCGTGTCTTCTATTTGGTTCTTTACAGTCTCTTACTGCTCTTTGTAATGAGAATGAATAATTAGTACATTTTTTCTTTAAGTCATTAAAATCTGTTTCTCAGTCATTGAAATCGAATCATCAATCATGATAGATATCTTCAAATGAGAAGTCTTTATCAACTGTAATTCAAAGTTTATCAGCTTTTTTAATATATTCTTCTATGATTTCTAGAGTTTTAACGAGTTCTGATATGCTTGCTCTTAAATCTCCTAGTTTTTCTGTTTCATAATTAGTTAGGTTATTTAAAAGAGCTTTTTTAATTTCTTTCTTTGTCTCTTGTTCTCCAAAATTGATGTTATTATTATTAAGATTCTTATCTGTTACTTCTAATGTCATTTTGTTATTATTTTGTATTAAAAATTGTTATTGTATTATAATTATACAATATCATTAGATGATTGTCAATTTTTCTATAATTGGTTAATTAAGTTGTTTACTTCTTTATCATTCTTTTGCTTTTCAATCTCTTGTTCTTGTTGAATAGCTTTGTGCTCATCTTCAATATTGATTTCAATTAATTTATTGATCTCAACATTTACATCATCAATCTGATTTTCTACTCCTTGAATTTCTTCTTTAACATCTTTGAGCTCTTCAATTACTTTCTTGATTTCTTCTTGGATTCTCGCAATTTCGTTCATCTTTTGTGCTTTTTCTTCAGGCGTTTCTGCTGGTTTCTCTTGAACTTTTTTGAGCTCGCGATTTAAATCATCGAATTTGTTAACGAGTTTTCTTTCTTTTTCTTTTAGTTCAGATTTCTCGTTTTCTAATTCTTTTCTTTGATTAAATTGCTCCTTTAGAGCTTTTCCATTCTCTGTTGGCATAGGAGGATGGAATAGATAGAACTGTAGTTCATCTTGATGAAATGGTCTTTCGTATTGTCTTTTATTTTCCAATTTCTCTACTTGACCAATTCATCCAAATACGTTTGGATTTCTCATGTTTGTGATTGGCTAATAGATAAAATTTTTACACTATTCTTATAAATATTTCCTATAAAATGTCAACATCTTTTGATTTGTTGATATGCTAATTTTAACTTTTTTGAGTCATTTAAATACTACTAAAAATGAAGTGTTTTAAATCTGAATTTTTCTGTTTTATTTTTAATTTCTTTATAAGGTATTTGTTTTATTATCTAATTCTAGTACTATGCAATTATGAAATTTAACTATTAACTTTATTGAGAAGTTTACAGTAAGAAACTTCCAGGAGATTAATAGAATTAATGAGAAGTTTACTCATTGAGAAATTGATTCTACTACTCTATCTAATGAGCTATTTATGATCATGATTGATTCTATAAACTGAGAAAAAGATAAGGAGAGAATATTAAATTCTATTTTGGATATGGATAATATTGATGATTATACAAAACTTAATGAAGAGATTGCTAAAAGAATTAATGGCGCAGTTAATTCAGTAAAAAAAAAGAACTAGAATATGAATATTCTAAGCTCTTTAAGAAAATGTGATGATCTTCTAATGAAGATATTTTAGCTGTTGAAATAATGAAGTATATGTGATGGTCTTATGATGATTACCTTAATACTCCTTATACTATTATTCAAGCTATTCTTATTAGAATGAATTTAGAAAGTAAACAAAAATAAAAGGGCGAATATTATCCGCCCGTGTGACCTGTCTCAATGAATGATACAACAGCCTGTGCTTTACCTTCTACAGTTTCGATATCCTCATCGTTTAACTTATAGGTTGGATTATCCTCCAGTATTATTGATATAGCATATGCTATGTCTTTTCTGGATTTAGCCTCTATATAGACCATACCATTGTTGTATAATTCATAGCTGATGTCTTTAACTATTAAACAGCTTTTGAAAATGTTTGTTACATTAATCTGTGCCATAATTTTTCCTTTCTTTTAATGGTTTTTTATTTCTTGTTGTGAATATATTCAAAATTCATTCTGATTTCAATCTTTTTAGTTATATTATAATAAGATATGTCAGCTAAGAATAATATACAGATTGTTATTGATGCTACTGATAATGCTTCTATAGTGTTTAGAAAAACAAGAGAATCTTTATCAGAATTATCTGATTCTACTACTTCTTTATCAAAGGTATGGGAAGAGAATAAATGAAAGATTACAGCTGCTGCATGAGTTGCTTTTGCTTGAATTTCTTATTATATTAAACAATGAATAAATGATGTTAATGAATATAACTACTCTATTAAAAGATTAGAAAAACTTACTAAGAATTCTACTTGAGCAACTGATGAACATGTAAAGAAATTAATTGAACAGGCTGAGAGTTTAGAAAAGGTATGAGTTGCTACTAAAGAGAATATTGTAGCTTCTATGTCTCAATTTGCTACGTTTGATATGTCTACGGAAGCTATTAGTAAATTAACTAATGCTTTTGTTGATTATGTAGTAGCTGAGAAATGAGCTACTGCTAGTTCTGAGGAATATAGATCTATGGCTAATGGATTAGCTCAAGCGTTGAATGGTAATTATGCTTCATTATCTAGAACTTGATTTATCTTGGATGAAGAGACTAAAAGTCTTATCAAGAATTGATCTGAAATGGAAAAAGTTAATGCTATTGTTAAAGTTTTAAATACTACTTATAGAGATTTTAATCAAACAGCGTGAGAAACTGCTGAGGGAAAACTTATCTTATTACAAAGAAGTTTAAATGATATTAGAGAAACTATAGCTGCTACTCTATTACCTATTATTGAAAAAGTTGTTGGCGTTATTTGAGATGTTGTTAATAGTTTATCTGAACGGGTTGATGAACATCCAAAATTAGCTACTGCTATTGTTTGAGTAACTGCTGCTTTAGCTTGATTGATTGGTATTATTTGAGCTGTTAGCTTAGCTTTACCTGCTATTACTACTGCTATTGGTTTATTATCATGACCTATCTGAATTGTTATATGAGCGTTAACTGCTTTGTGAGTTGCTTATACTACTAATTTTTGATGATTTAGAGATTTTGTTAATGAGATATGGGTGGAAATTTCTCCTGTAATTGAGGGGATAGCTGCTGCGTTTTCTGAATGCTTTAGAGAGATATGGGAAACTGTGAAAGCTGTTTATAAAGAATTAGAACCTATATTACTCCCCTTTTGGGAAATTTTTTGAGAAGCTATTAAAGTATGTTTGAATTTGATTTCAGGGGTTATAGTTTCTTCTTTTAAAACGATATGAGATGTTGTTAGTGGATGATTAAATATTTTTTCTGAGTTATTAGATTTTATTCAGAATGTTTTTCAGTGAAATTGGGAAGAGGCTTTTAATAATTTATTGAATATTGTTAGTATTTGGTGAGAGACTGTGGTTTCTATTTTTCAGAATTTTTGAATTGATTTACCTCAGATTTTTGAGAGCTTGAAGGCTACTATAACGTGAATATGGGATTCTTTATTTTCTTGATTGAAGGATATTTGTAAGTGAGCTGTTGATTGGATCTCTGATAAGATTTCTGCTATATGGGATAGTATATCTGCTGCTAGAGATGCTATTAGTAATTTGTGGAGTTCCTCTACTACTCCAATTTGATGAAGAGCTTCTTGATGAAGAGTTATTGCTTGAGAAACCTATAGAGTTAATGAGATCCATTGAGAGTATTTTACACCTTCTAGTAATGGGACCATTTCTGTGAGTCCACTGAATTGAAGTCCAAATGTAACAATTAACTTTGGAAACGTTATCCTGAATAATTGAGATGATGAGTCAAGCTTTGCTGAGAAAGTTAGAGGTGTTATGATGGATGTTTATAGAAATAGAGCTCTAGGGTGTTATTAGATTTATATATTATATTTGTTCTGTTTATATGATTTGTTGAATTTTTATGCATAGGCTAGTTCTTTCACCTTTTCTTTTATCTGATTTTTTATTGCAATTTCTTTTTCATTGTGATCTATGAGGTATATATCATAAATGGCTTGCAATTTTAACCATGTTTCTCATGAATCACCAAAAGCTTCTCATAGACGATAAGCAATTCTAGGAGTTATATTTCTTCTTCATTTTATTATATCATTGACTTCAAATTTACTGATTTCAATGATTTCAGAAAGTTCTTTTTGTGTTCGACCTTTTGCCTCTAAAGCATCTGCTAGATATTCTCATGGATGAAATGCTATTCCTGGTTTAATCATGATTTTGTTTTATATAATATAAATGATTATTCATAATGGTTCGTTATTTTTATTAAGTTTACAATTTGTATATCTCAATCTTTATCTCTTGTAAATTCAAGTCTTCGTCAATCGTTTAATCTAGCTGCTCGAATTCATTTCATGTCTCATTTTTTTTGTTCTATTTGATATCTACCGTAATTATTTATGCTATTTACGTTATTAACAGTGTACATTAGTGTAACTACTTTGATGTAATTTTTGATAACTCAAGGCGGATAATATCATTTTCAAATATTTGGGTCCATATATAAATTTTTTAATTTATCGTTTATGAAATTTACTTGCATCTATAATTTTTTATTCTAAATGTTTTTTTATCCTTATATTGTCTATTTTAGACAACTCTTTTAAAAAATCAAGCTGAAGTTGTCTTTTTCTTGGAACTTTATTTTAGTTTTTTACGCCTTATTTAGACTACTCTATTTTTGAAGTTATATAATAAATTTTTTTTCTGATTTTTTAATATTTTCTTATAGTATTGTATTTATTATTATTACTATTATGTATTGAATCTGATTATTTTCTAATTTTCTTTATTGATCATCTAATATTTTAAATGATATTGATTCTTCTATAAATGTAGATCTAATATGATTTAATTCTTATGATTTTTCTGATATTGTTATTTCTAATATTCCGAGTTGCTATGATAATAATTCTTTTGATTTACATACCTATGAATTATCTTCTCATGGTCAATGATTAAGTAATTGGCTTATTAGAGATAAAACACTTACTATTAACTGATGGATATTAGCTGAGAATGAGAATGATTTAGAATTAAAGATTAAAAAGATTAAATCATGTCTTTTAGTTTGAAATTGAACGTTATATATCAATTCAAAGAACTGAATATTACAGACTAATGCTGTTGTATCTAAATTAGATATACCTAGAGAATCTTGGACGATTAATTCTGTTGAAATTTCTATTACTTTAAAGGTTCTGGATCCATTCTTTTATTCATTAAAAATGAATGAAGTCTGATATTTTGATGTTAATAGCAATTTAACTGCTACTCTACTTTATACTTGATGAACACATTGTGCTAAACCTTCTGTTTTTATTTCTTTTAAAGAAGCTGAGTTTGTTAATGAGATTGTTGTTACTTTAAATTGAAAGAAATTAATTGTAAGTCAGAAAATGAATACTTGAGATTCTTTATCTATTAATTCTGAAAAATTAGACGTAGCTAGAAATTGAAAGTATTGAATTGATTGGTTATGAGAATTTTGAGAATTGAATACTTGAGAGAATGAGATTAGTATTGCTATTAATTGAGAATTTAATGTCGAAGTTTTTGTTAAACGAAGAGATACATATGTATAAAAAGGAGCTAGAATTTCATAGCTCCTTTCATTATTCAATCTTTTCTGGTAATTGAATATAGAGATCTTCTGAATCATCAATCAACGCGATTATTAGTTTGTCTTTATACTTAAAGTCTTTTGTTACCGTAAATGATCTTAAGTAATATTCTGATGAGTCTTTTGTTAAGATTTCATGACTTTTAACTCCGTATATTATCACGGAGCTGTTACTTGTGATTTTTACTTCTGGTTCTTTAATGTCGTCGTTGAAAGTAACCTTGATGGCAACTTTTGCGTTGTTGAATGGGTTCATGCAACTTGTTCTGAATCGGTATTTTATTACCAATTTCTTTTTTGATAATGTCTTTTCGGTGTTTTTGTTTTTAGACTTTTGACCTTGTAAAAATAACCTTTTCATACCTATCCTTTCTTTTATTTGTTTATATTTACTTATATTCAAAAACCTTTTTGATTTCAATTTAAATTTTTGAACCATTTCTGTATGTTCACTGAATTGATTTAAACAGAATTTGGCTTAATAATAATATTGATTTAAATAATCAGTTGTTTGAACAAAAGTTTCCTTCAAAATAAAAAAGGCGTTAGTTGTTATCTAATGCCTTTTTCTTTTCTTTTTATCTTTTAATCAAAGTGTATAATTGATTGTCCGCCTTCAAAATTGTATCCACAAACATGGCAGTAGCTTGCACCTGGTTCATGATCTGCTTCTCAACAATTTGGACATTTAAATATAATTTTTCATTCTTTTTCTTCATCCTTATTATTGTTTTCATTGTTTTCGAATCCTATTCAGCACATGTGACAGAATTTAGCACCTGGTTCATGATCTGTTTCTCAACAATTTGGGCATTTAAAAATGATTTTTCATTCTATTTCTTCTTGTTCTGACTTTGCTTGTTCTGGCTTTGCTTGTTCATTAGTATTTTTACGATTTTTAATCTCTTCTATTTTATTTAATACTTCATCTAATTCTGCTTTATCTAATCATCTAATTCCTATTTGTACCTCTACTCTTTTCTTTTCTGAATCTTTATAGATATCTTTATTCTTTTCTCACTCTAACAAGATTTCTGCAAGATCTTTTCTTCATAAAGTTCTTAGGTTTCTCAAAGTTACAGCTAACTTGTTCCTGTATTCTTTTTGTTCTTTTGTTCTGATGATTTCTTTTACCATTTTTTTAAATTATACATTAAATGTTTTAATAATTATATTGTAAATTTTGTTTTCTGCAAATATTTGATATTTAATCCTGTATACTCATTTTAAACCTTTTCTGTGGGTTTACTGAATTGATTAAATAAACTATTCTTATAGTTTGTATTTTTTATCGTGAATAATCTATCTGTTTTGTCAATTCTTTAATTTATACTTGAAAATTTTAGAAATATCTATTATATCAAATTAATTTTATTATTTTCATTACTTTATGTTCCAGAAAACTATTATTCTTCCTGATGATTTAGAAGGTAAGTCATGAAAGAGATCTGCGTGTAGATGAGTTGTAATTGATGAAGATTGATATGTTCCAATGGTCCTTGATAGTTATATGTGATATTATAAGCTTCCTGGTTGATGAATGGAGTGAGATGAAGATAGAATTGAATCTTTTAAAAGAGAGATTCTAGAAGAGACTTGATGTGAAATTGATGATATAAAAGAAGTTTGAAAAGTAATTGAAATGAACTCTATTTGGGAACAAATTAATTATTGTTTTGTTTGAAAGATTATTTCTAAATGAGAAAAACATTTTACTCAGAAAGAAATTGATAGATGATATAAATTAATCCGAGTTAAATTTGAAGATGCTTTATGACTTATTCAAAATGAAGAACCTAGAAATAAATGATGATTGTTTATGAAAGAAAGAGAATCTTATATTTTATGAGAAATAATTAATCTTAAATTACTTTAAATGTCCATTTTATTTGCTAATCATTATATATGAAAAAGCTGTTTTTATCTTTATTCTTAGCTATGTTTTCTTTTGCTTTAGTTTGATGTACAAATAATGAGAGTCAATATGTTGATGAATCTCGTTTAGATTATCTTGTACTTGTTAATAAGCAGCACAAACTCCCTGATGATTGGGAGTGAAAACTTAATTTAGTTGAAGTTCAAAATGCTTATGATGAAACTATTCAGGTAGAAAAAGAAGCTTATGAACAATATTTGAAATTAAGGGACGAGTTATTAACTGAATGAGTTGATATTGAACTTGATAGTGTTTATCGTTCAGTTGCTAAACAACAAGAAATCTGGGATGAATTTGAAGAGAAATATGGTGATGAATATACAAAGACATATGTTGCTACTCCATGATTTTCTGAACATCATACTGCTCTAGCATTAGATATCTGTCTTAAGAAAGATTGAGAGCTTATTTATGAGAATGAAGATATGGTTAAAGAAGTTGAAATCTTTAATAAAGTTCATGCTAAATTAGCCGATTATTGATTTATTCTTAGATATCTTGAAGGTAAGGAAGATATAACATGATATTGATATGAGCCATGGCATTTAAGATATGTTTGAGATGTTAATGTTGCTAAAGAAATTATGAATCAATGAATAACATTAGAGGAATACTTGGGTGAGGTTGAAAATGAAGTAAGTGATTATGATGGTGTAGATTTTTGAGAATCTGCTATCTATTCTGAGTTAGATCGTCAAGATGCTGTTGATACTATTTTAGTTACTTTAAATAATGATTGGGATTACACTGTAACTGATGTTAAAATATCTTATATGTGAGATGATTTTTCAAAAGATAATCTAAATTATTGTAAGGAAATGTCTGACGCCAAGAATTTGGATGCATGAGATGAATGTATTGTGTTTACTTCTAGTTTTCATACCCCTAAGGATTCACTTGTTTTAGAACCTGATAGTGATATTTCTGATTATACTTGGTATTTAGGTAGAGCTAAGGGTTGAGAATGGAAGATATTAACTAACTGATTTAATTAAGATTGAGTTTTATTATTATAATGAAAATGAGTAGATGAAATCACCTACTCATTTTTTTGAATTGCCATTATCCCATTGGCGGCCAGATCTTTGAGAGACCGTTCATTACAGCGTACATTCCTGGATCCTTCATCATATATGCGATATTCAGGAATGATATGAATGTTGCGATAGCAACAAATTTACCGTCCGGCTCGTCGCGGGTATTCATGGTGACAAGTGTCAGATCGCGGTTGTCCGAAAGAATCTGTGTTATTACACTTGAGATATCATGCATAGCATTTTTGTTGTCGCTGCTAGTGATGATGTTCAGGATACCGTTCTCGTGGTCATCGATCTTGATACCTTTCTCTTCCATGAGTTGCTTGAGCTCTTTTGAAGCATAGATTTTAATTTTCATAATTTCCCCTTTCTTTTTGTGGTTTTTGAATTTTTTTATTTATCTCTGTTATAAAATTTATTTTATTTATTTCTGCTATAATATTTATTTTATATAAAATGTCAATACTATGTATTTTGCTTTATTTTTCTTATTTTATTTTAAAATTTATATTAATTTATTATTTTAAATTCAATAAAAAAGGAGTCTTAATATAGGCTCCTTTTATTTGCTTAGGATCTAGCAAGGCATTGGATATCCAATGTGAAGAAGAATATCATCTCCTTTAGTTGTTATCTTAACTGTATCCTCGTAGATGTTGTATTTAAATTTTTCTTCATCTGTGAGATTACATGCTTTTACAACCTTTGCTGATTTTACGTACATTGCAACGTAGTTAACTGGGATGCGATGGTTGTACTCATCGAAGTCATAGTCGTTCTCAGATTCGATGAATTGGTATTTCTTTCTGATACGTTCCTCATCCATCTCAATTTCTAATGTTAATTCTCCGATGTCTTCTTTTGATGTCAGAACTCCATCGTAGAGTACTTTAAATGTTATTAAAAATTTTTTCATTTTTTACTCCTTTCTTTTTAGTTTGTATTTGTTTAACATTTATGTTATATGTATTTTAAGTTTTAAATTCAATATTAAGCATTTTATTCTTCATTTAAGAATTCTAATATTCTCTTTCTGTAGTCTGGCGCTTCATCGTATACTCAATGGCCATAATCATCATATAGGTATAATTTACAATTTAATTTTTTTGCTATATTATTTGATGGTCCTGATCAAAAGATTTCATCATTATTTGATCCGATAACAAATGTTTTACATTTGATATTATCTATTTTATCATCAATGTTAAAATTTAACATTGATACTGTTAGTTTTATGAATTTATTGATTTCATTTTCATTAACTTCAGAATTTGCTTTCAATATTGCTTCTCAATATTCTTTTATTGTTTTTTCACAATATATTTCTTTAGCCATTATTTTATTTAATTCCTCTATTTTATTTTGTTTTGCTAAATCTATTCGTTCTTTAAAAATTTTAAGTGAATTTCACTCTATTTTTGATGTTGTAGATCATAGTATGAGTTTATCAATAATATTTGGATGTTTTATTGCTATATATTGTGCTATCATTCATCATTGAGATGCTCAAAATATATTACATGAGTTTATTCATGATTCTTCTATTGCTTTATAAGTATCTTCAGCCATATCTTTTATTGTATAATTTTCTGGTATAACTTTTATTCTGTCGAATAGATATACTGTGAAATCTTTTGTAAATTCTGAAAATGCTTTTTCTATAAATTCTGGATTTATTAATACACTTTTTAATGATATTCATGGTATAACTACAAAATTTTTCTTTCATGTTCAGAATTTTATATATTCTATTTCTGAATTGTTTATTTTTATTGATTGAATACTCATTGTGTTATTGTTTATAAATTCTTATTTTACGTTATTAATAATTCTTTTTAAATCAAGAAAAAAAAGTCACCGCTGTGACTCCTTGCTCTAGATATAGAGCAGAATTTCGATTTTACAACATTATTACTATGTCGTATTTTATGCTTTATTTTTTTAAAATTATTTGTATAGATTTGTTATTATATTTTATCTTCGTTATAAAATATCATGATAAATAAAAAATTATTATTGCTTTTTATTATTGCTTTTGCTTGTTCTCTTAATTTTTCTTTTGCTTATCCTAAGCTAAGTGAAGCTGATCATAAGTTTATTGATACTATGTTAAATCGTTATCATAGTATTTCTAAGGATTTAAAGAAAGAAAAGTCTGAATTATATTCTAAGGTTGCTAATGATGCTAAGGTATTACGTAATGCTTATTTGTGAGCATATACTTGAGATAAATTAAAGTGAGAAATTCTTACTAAGGA
>CAMJIH010000009.1 GCA_946405785.1 uncultured bacterium
AATGTATGAATCGCAATATGAATTAATCAAGTATTCGATGAAAAAGAATTTGGACATATCCAAGATTATTTTGATGCTTGAGCTAGAATTTTTGTGATAGATACGGCACATGGATATCAAGAAAAAATGATTCAAGCTGTTAAAAAAGTAAGAAATTTACCATTCTGAAAAGATCTAACTATTATTGCTGGTAATGTATGTACTGAAGAAGGAACTAAAGCCTTAATAGAAGCTTGAGCTAATTGAGTAAAGGTCTGAATTGGTCCTGGAGCAATGTGTACTACAAGAATGATGACAGCTGTTGGTAGACCTCAATTTTCTGCCGTAGTAGCTTGTTCAAAAGTTGCTAATGATATGTGATGATTTGTTGTTGCTGATTGAGGAATAAAATATACTAGAGACTTTTGTTTAGCATTAGCAGCTTGAGCAAAATTTGTTATGATATGAACACTCCTCTCTTGAACAAAAGAATCTGTGTGAGAAGTTAAGTATGATGAAAAAGGATTAATGTATAAAGTTAATTACTGAATGGCTTCATCAAAAGCTGTACTTTGAAGAAATCAGAACCAATCCCTATTTGATATATCTTTGAAAAATACCTTTAATGAAGGAATATCTACTTCTAGAATCTATCTAAGAGATTGATTATCTACAACATGAGAAGTCTGTGAAAAGCTCATATCATGATTAAAATCATCAATGACCTATGTAGGTGCTAGAAATCTAGAAGAATATCAAGAAAAAGCTGTTATTTGAGTACAAACTCAGAGTTGATATAATGAAGGAACACCACACTGAAATCTTATAAAATAATAGAAAAGCCTCTAATTTAAATTTAGAGGCTTATTTTTTATTTTTAAGAATTATTTTATTCTTCTGTATCTCATCTTTTAACTTTCACTACTAGCACATCTGAATCAAAAGATTTTGGCTGTATTTCTGCAGTAATTACATTTTCTTTATTTTTTTCATTATAATCAGTCATTTCTTCTCGTTGTTCACTAGTAATATACATATTAAATCTTCATTTTATGTATACCGCTACTAAAGAATCTCATTCAACTCATCTGAATTCTACATCTTTTGGATCTTCAATAAAGATACTAAAAACTCAAGAACCAACACTATTGATAATGTTCTCTAATTTTTCTACAGTTTCTTTGTTTTCCTTTAAATAACCTAAATTAATCTCTTTTTCTTCCATGATGAGTAGAACAATAATATAAAATATTATCACTTCTATTGTATTTTTTATTTCAAATTTTGTCAAATCTTATAAATCTGAGATTAATCATTTTTATTTTATAAATAGTAACATTAGTTATAAGCTATCATTTCTCCATTATTTTAAAAATATATTTTATGCTTGACATTTACATTTAAAAGTATATATTATCATCAATTCCAATGATGGAAGAAACAAATAAAATACTAACCGCCTATGAAGAATAAAGGCCCAAGTTATGGCTTCAATGCCAATGTAACCTCGAAGAATAGCTCGACAACCGCTGGCCCCGCCGGCGCCGGATCCGATGAGCCCGGCGCGATGACCCTGCCCCATGCTCGAGATCGACCTTCGCTCTGAGGTTATAAAAAGGAGGCCGCTGGCGACTCGATGAATACCTGCCTGCTGCCCCGGGGAGCTACATGTATTCATGAGCTCCCTTCATAGACCAAAAAACTAACTCAACATAAAACCTGTGGGTATCCCCCACAAAGAGGAGTCTGTTATATACATGACTCCTTTTCTTTATTAAAAAATTATGATGATTTTTTTGAATGCATTAATCTCTTTAAATTCTTTTTAAGTCGTGAAATTAATCTTTTAGAAAACTTTTTCAAAAAGAGTTTTATAAGGTAGAATAACAGTATTCAAAGGATTAAGAATAATACTAATTCTCCCATTCAATCATGAATTAATTTTAATTTTGCTAAACTAATACCTCATAAATATCACAAAGAAATATACACGGCTTTAACAATACATGAAATAATTACAGAAAAACAAAGAAATTTTCAAAAATGATATTTCTTCATTCCTACTGAAAATAATGATGGAGTTGAGATATATGGAGTTATTTTAACAACAAGAAAGAAAAATAAAGGATAATGAGCCAATAAGTTTTCTAAGAATTTTTTTTCTGTGATATATTCCTTAGCCTTTTTTATAAGATATAATCTATTGATATATTTTCGATCATAAAAATATCTTCATAATGTATAAATCGAAACATCTCCTATAATATCTCAAAGAACTGCTAACAAACCAAACAGAAAAAGATTGAGTTTCCCTTGTGAAGCATATTCACCTCAAACAAAAGCAGTAATTGGTCACTCAACAATTAATGCTACAAACAAAATATAATAAATATTATTCTTTATAAACTCCATTATTCACACATATTCTAAATTAATCTTTAAGCTGTTTATAGGATTTAATCATTTTTAATCATAATCATGCAGATATTTTTACATATTCAATGAACCCTTTATAACGAAAGATATTTCTATACATAAGAGCCTCTCTTTTTAATCATTTTAAGAATCCGTATTTCTCTTTTTTAAAAGTATTTTCAGCTGAGAATGGATATCGAACTCACAATTTTTTCTGATAATACATATAGGTATTGATTGCTATTTCCATCTGATATCCACTCATTTTTTCCTCAAAGATTTTTTGTGCATCTTTTGTCTTTAGCATTCTTTGACCAGAAAGAAGAAGATCTGTCATAAACACTCTAACAAATCGTTTAGTATAAATCCTTCTTAGTATTCAGGTATCAACTTCAGGATGCTTATATAAAGATTTAATAACTCTTTCAACTTCATCTTTTTTAACCCCTTGAAGATCTGCATCAAAAAAAAATACATAATCAGATTTTACTTTCGATAGTCATGTCTTAACAGCATAAGACTTTCAATGATTTTCAGCATACTCAACTAATTTAACCTTTTTTATGCTCTCTATATATTTTTTTACTATTTCAGATCAGTTATCTGATGACCCATCATTAACTAAAATAAATTCATCAAACTCTTCCACCTTTAATAATTCAGTAAGTACTCACAAAATACGGTTACCCTCGTTATAAAATGGGATAATACAAGAACAAGACGGCATATTAAAGGTAGAAATAAATTAGTTTGTTAAAGTATAGTCAAATTAGCATTAATTAAAAGGCAATATTTTTAGTTTATAAAAGCTCTTATTATCACTATGAATTGAAAATTAGAAGAAGAAACATATTCTTAACTTGTTTATATATGTTTTATGATGGAAGAATATTTAGGTTATATTATTCTTGGAATCATCTACATCATTTCTATTACTGTTCATGAATATGCTCATGCAATTACAGCATATAGACTTGGTGATGATACTCCTAAAATTGAATGAAGGCTTACGTTAAATCCGCTAAAGCATGTTTCTCTTATTGGTTTTATTATGATATTCCTAATTCAATTTTGATGGTGAAATCCTGTTCATATCAATCCTAAAAAATTTAAAGAACCTTATAGAGATGAATTAATATCTTCTCTTGCATGACCAATAAGTAATATCTTTTTATGAATAATCGGAATCCTTTTAATATTTGTTTACTGAGTACTCTTTGAAGTTCCACAAAGTGTTATTCTCTATTGATGAGATTTAATTTCTAGTATCCTTGAATTTTTCTCAAGATTCAACTTTTGATTAGCAGCATTTAATCTCATTCCTATTGTTCCATTGGATTGATATAGATTAGTAAAGATTGTCTCTCATAAAGCATGAGAATGGATGGAAAAATATGCTGGTATTATTTCACTAGTGTTCCTAGTAATCTTTGTTGTTTGACCATTATGAAATATTGTTTGAACATTTATTTGAGATGTGGCATCTGCCTTATTTAGATTCTTTTCTTTCCCTTTAATGCAAGTATTCTATTAGCGGAATTTCTTAAAAAATTTAGAATACTCAAAATTATATTTACTATTTAAGAAATTTAAAAATGTTAGAAAAATTACAAACTATTATAGATAAATATGAAGCTTTAAGGGAAGAATCTCTTAAGCCAGAAATATTTGAAGATATGGAGAAAGCTAAGAAGATTAATAAAGAATTATCTTCTCTTGAGAAAACTTATGAATTAGCTCTTGCTTACAAAAAAGCATTAGAGACTGAAAGAGATGCACTTGATCTAATTAATAATGAAACTGATCAAGAAATCGTTGCTATGGCTCAAGAAGAACTTGATGAAGTAAGACCTCAGATCGAAGAATATGATCGTCAATTAACTATCGCACTTCTTCCTAAAGATCCTAATGATGAGAAAAACATATTCCTTGAAATTAGACCTGCAGCTTGAGGTGATGAAGCTGGATTATTTGCTTCTGAGCTCTTAAAGATGTATTTGAACTATGCTCAAAGGAAATGATGGAAACCTGAAATCGTTGAAGAACAACTTTCAGAAATTTGAGGAGTAAAATTTGTTATGGTTAAGATTGCTGGTAATTCAGTATATTCTCTAATGAAATTCGAATCATGAGTACATAGAGTTCAGAGAATTCCTGATACTGAATCTAACTGAAGAGTTCATACCTCTACTGTTACTGTTGCTATTATGCCTGAGGCTGAAGATGTTGATATTCAAATTGATCCTAAAGATATCGTTATGGATACTTATGCAGCATCATCTTCTGGATGACAGAATGCCAATAAGAACCAAACATGAGTTAGATTACACCACTTACCAAGTTGATTAATCGTTAATATTGGTGATAATAAATCACAAATGATGAATAAAGAAAAAGCTTTTGCTGTTCTAAAATCTAGATTATATCAAATTGAGCTTGAGAAAAAACAAGCTGAAGAAAAAAGTTTAAGAGGAAATCAGATTGGTACATGAGATAGATCTGAAAAGATTAGAACTTACAATTTTCCTCAGGATAGAGTAACAGATCATCGTATTCACGAATCATGGTCTAACTTACCTAATATTATGATGGGTAATATTGATGAAATTATTGATAAACTTGTTCTAGAGAATCAAACAATGTTATTAAACAAAGAAATGTGAAAAGAAGAAAATTAATCTTTTATATCAAAAACAAAAAAATGAAAAAATTAATTTTATTTTCAATACTCCTCTGATTTGAATTTATCTTCGTATGATGTTGAAGCTCTCAAAAAGAATGAGAACTTCCTCCTGAGGAACTTCCACAAGAATCATCAATATGTCCTGAATGATTTTATTGGTTTGATTCTGTTAAAACTTGTGTAAGAACAGAAAATATTGAATAAAAAAAATGAGAAGCTTTAAACTTCTCATTTTTAAGTATTATTCATCATCTTCATCAGGAGAGAAATTTACATCAAGATCATCGTAATCTTCATCATCTCCGTATTCTGCAAAGAAATCGTCATCATCATATTCATCATCTTTTTCTTTCACCGCAGGTTTTCTTCCTCTTTTTTTCTTTCATACTGTTGAATCGTTATTCATCTTTTCGATATCATCTTCAATTCAAAGCATTTTCTGTAATCATTGATGTTCTTTAAGTTTTTGGATTACCTTTTGTTCAATCTGTCTAACTCTTTCTCTAGTTACATCAAATTCTTCTCAAACCTGTTCAAGAGTAAACTTAGGTCCATCAATTCCATATCTCATTTTTACAATCTTAGCTTCTCTATCATCAAGCATTCATAGAATAGCATCAAGATTATTTCTTAAAGCTGTTCTTTCAGCTATTTGATCTGGTCTAAGAGTATTTGAATCCTCCAAAAGATCTGCTAGGGTATCTCTTCCTTCATCTCATACTTCTCTATCTAGTGATACATTTCAGAAGATAACTTCTTCTAGCTTCTTAATCTTTTTAATAGGGAATCCTAATTTTTGTCAGATTTCTTTACTAGTTGGTTCACGTCATAACTTTTGGAAAAGTAATTGATATGCCTTATTATATGAATTCATTTCATCAATCAAATGCACTGGGATTCTTACATGCTTAGACATATCAGCAATAGCTTTTGTAATTGATTGCTTAATCCACCAAGTAGCATATGTTGAGAATTTAAATTCTTTGTCTGGATCAAATTTTTCAATAGCCTTAATAAGTCAGATATTTCATTCCTGGATCAAATCAGAGAATGTTAAACGAGATCCAAAGAATCTTTTAGCGATTGAAATTACTAATCTTAAGTTAGATTCAATCAATTTCTTTTTAGCTTCTTCATCTCATTTTTTAATTCTTCTTGCGATTTCTCTTTCCTCATCATATGTAAGCAATGGGATTCTTGAGATATCGTTAAAATATAGTTTAATATAATCTTTATATTGGTTATCAACAGAAGTTTCTGTCTTTCATCCGTAAAGACTAAGTTTTCATAATTTAGTTTCTTTTTTTGCTATTTCTTGTTCTTGCTCTAAAGCTTCTTCAATTGTTATTATTTTAATTCAAAGCTTTTCTGTTAATGAATAGAATTTCTCAAGAGTCTTAATGTTCCCATCCATGTCATCTATCTCTGAGATAACATCTTCTTCTTGAATACTTCATTTATTTGCTCATGTTTCAAGTAGTCTTTGAAGCCCCTCGTTAAGCTCAGATATATCATCTTGCAACTTATCCCAAAGTTGCTTTTTTACTTCATCCATTAATCACTAAATTTTTAGCAATATAAAGCATCTATTAATTTTTTAGAATATTTGACAATTTTAATTTTTTATATATAATATTCTTCGTGTAGTAGAACCTTGTAAGTAGAAATGAGGTAAAAGTATCTCATCTCTGCGGAGAGACAGGCTCGTATCTCGGGTCTGTTTTTTTATTTATTATTTATAGGAGGTAACTTAATTACATATGTTTCCTTACTTTGTGACCTACAACTTAATGGCTTAAAGACTTTAATGTTTTTTCATCAAAATCTTTTTTTCATTCTAGCAACAAACTCATCGAATCATGGTCACATGAATACTTTAATAACAAATGCTCCATTTTCATCTAAGAGTTCATCGTATAACCAAAATGTTTGATCCAAAAGATCTATTGCTCTCATAGCATCGATATCTTTTAAACCTATTGTATTAGGAGCCATATCTGATTGGATGAAATCGAATTTCTCAATTGACTGAGAAGAAAGAATAGCTTTCACTTTTTCCTTATCAGTGACATCCTGGACATAGGTATATAATCATGGGAGATGAAGATCTACTGGTTTTAAGTCGAAACCAATTACCTTATAATTCTTTGTTCAATATTTTTTTAATTGAGCAATTGAATACTGTAACCGACTTCATGGTGCACATCAAATATCTAAGATATTCTTTGTTGATTTCCTAATTAAAAAAAACTTTTGTTGGATTTCTTCAAGTTTAAAAGCGCTTCTTGCTTTATATCCTTCTTTTTTAGCTTTTTTAAAATAGAAATCATAAGGATTATACATAATTCACCTCACTTATAAAACAACAAAAAAGAATCCTATGCAATTGCTAGGATCTTTATATTTTTTCTTCAACTTTCATGTCTCATTTTAGCTGTTTCTCCAACTTTTTTACCTCTAATTGCTTGTCCAACTGGAGATTCTAGAGAGATAGCTAATTCTCAATCTACAGTAACTTCTCATGTACCAACTATTTTTACTGTATATTCTTTTTCATCATCCTCTATTTTTAGAGTAACTGTTGATCCGAAATCAACAACTCTATCAGAACTTTTAGCCTCTTTTTCCTTATCAATAATCTCAACATCATTAAGAAGATTTTGGATTTCAACTATTCTTGAATTAATGAAATCTTTGTCTTCCATTGCTGACTTATACTCGAAGTTTTCTGAAAGATCTCACATTGCTTTAGCTTCTGAAAGTCTCTCAAGTACTTGAGGTAATTTTTCTTGTTTTAATTCCTGTAGTTCAGCAATTAATTTTTCATAACCTTCTCTTGTAAGAAAATTTTTACTTGCCATAATTTATATTTTTAGCAATAAATAAAAAATAACAATATTTTGTTTACTAATTGAAATTCTATTTTAAGAATCCCCAGAATCCAAGAACCTTTCTCTTCCATTTACTGAAAGCATGTGCAACTAAGTCTGTAGCTACTTTAAATCCTTTGTGATTTTCAACAACAAATCTTTCTCCATCATATGAGAAAATAAAATCAGCTTCATAAAGTCCACTCTTATTCTTTACAATTGTATAATCAATAACTACTTTAGCATCAATATTTTTTGAATAGATTTTCTTAAGAATTGTTTGTCATTTATTAGCTAGTTGATGTTCAACTGCTTTTTTAATTTCAGCTTCCATTACTGGAGTTACATCTCCAACAAACTTAAATTTAACGTCACTTACTTGCAAAAGTTCTTGTGTCATTATGGTCTAGTATAAAATATAAAGCTTTTTCTTTTTTAACAAAAAGTAAACTAAATTCAAGCTTTCATTAGTTATTTTTCACTTTTTTTCAATATTTTTAGACCTTCAAAAAATCTATCAAATTTTATTTTCAAACTTCTAGTGTTGCATTCCAGATTTTCATAGATTGGATCTCGCTATTATGCGTGATTGTATAGAATTTCATTTCTCTTTGTTTTACAAAATCATCAAGCATTTGAGCAACTTTTCAGACTGTATCAATATCAAGATTATTCACTGTCTCATCTAAGAATAACATTTCTGTTTTCATATATGATGAAATTGCAAGCATCCAAACTAGCTTTAATAATGTCCTTTGTCATCAACTTAGACTCTTAACATCTCTTTCACCTTTTTCATCAATTATTTTTGTCTCTAATTCTAATTTCTCTGAAGATTCTTTTAGCTTAATTGAGATTTGATAATCAGTCACACTAGTCAAATATGAATTAATGATATCAGTTAAAACAGGAAGATATTCTCAAAGCACAAACAATAACAAGTCTTTATTTAAGATTCAGTATAATATCTTAAGTTTCTTTTCTTCTTCAATTAATCCTTTAAGATTAACTTGCATCTTATTATAGTCCTCTATTAGATTTTTTAATAATTGGATCGTATTAATATATTCCTCTAGAGATCTTTCAACTTCTGAGATTTCAGATTTAGGATGTTTATCTATTTCTGAAACTAATTGAGTAATTTTTTCTTGTAGCTCTTTTTTCTGATTCTCAACAGTAAGTATTTGATCTTGTTTTTGCTTAATACTTGTCTCTAATCTAATTTTTTCTTGTTGGAATTTCTCTTGTGAAGCTTGAAGTTCTTCTTGTTGAATAATTTGTTTTTCTAGCTCACTTATTTGATTCTCATTCTTTTTAAATGTTTCATTCAACTCATCTATTTTCTTATAATCAACGACTTTTAGAAAATCTCTAAGAAGATCCATTGCTTTAGTATTCTTTAACTGATCATCTTTTATCTGCTTTTTCTCATCATGAGAAGTAGATTCAGGATTCTCTAACTTTTTCTTTATATCATCCAATTTTTTATCAAAGTCTTCACTTTTTATTTTTTGTTCAAGAGACTCTTTTTCTTCCAAAATTTTCTTTTTCTCAATTTCTCTTTGTTCAAAGTGTTGCTTGTTAATAACACGAATAAATGGACATTGGCTATTTATTTTTTCACAAGAAAATTCTGCTTCACTTTCTATTTGTTTTTCAAAATTCTCTAGTCTTTCTAACAATGATTTTAATTGATTATCATACATCAATTTTCTTTCCTCTAACGTTTTTTGCTGATTTTTTAGAGACTCTTGTTCTAGCTTTTCTTTCTGATCTAAGTTTTGAAGTTGTCTTTCAAGTAGTTCATTCTTAGACTTAAGAGAAGTTCATTGCGCCATTAATTCTTGAATAAATTGCTGATTCATACGTAAAGAAAAAGTACTTCTCTCTGAAAGATTTAAGAGCTCTTTATTATCATCATAAAACGATTTACATTTATCATTTTCTGCTTGTTGCTCTAATTGGTCTTGCTGATCTTGAAGTTTTTTCTTTTCTTCTCTTAAACTTGTAAGCTTTTGAGGATCAATATTAGCTAATCTTTTTTCTATATTTTCAATCTCAGATTTTTCTGAAGTTATATCTCTTTGAAGTGAATTTATTTGAGTTTCATATCAACGATTCTGCTCTTGATAAGCAGATAATGTTGCTTGTTTCTTTTGATATTCCTCCCCTATTGCTTTTAATGATTCTTGTAAAGGAGAAATAAAACTAGAACATTCATCTGGCAAAGAAAAATTATTAATACTTAATTTTTCTTTTAAAGCTTCTAACTCCTCTATTTGACCTTTAGAACTAACGACAATATCTTTTGAAATTGCATTATTTTCTAGTACTGAGAATTTTTGAAGAATCGTTCATAAATAGCTATTCAATTTTAGTTCGTAATTTGATGTATCTTGTAAGGCCTTAATTTGGAAAGTAACTTCCTTATGTTTATCTTTAACGATATCTTTACTTTCATCAATTCATAGCAGTCAGAAAACATTTTTTAGCACTTCCAACCTTTCAGAAGGCTGCATCTCAAAAATATTGTCTGAATCCTGAAGTAAGAATATTGTACTCACAAATACTTCTTGAGGAGGCAATAAAACATTAAGCTGTTGTTGAAGATCTGTCTCATTCTTAAAAACAACTTCTTCTAATGCTCATGTTTTTGATTTTAGAATTGTTTCAATATCTAATCATGGTTTTAAAGGATAGCCTCTTTCAACTTTATCTAAGAATTCTTCTTCAGTTAATGAACAGGTATACAAGTGAGAAACTGTTGAATCTTTAGCTTTTCACTGCTTAAGGTTTCTTGTAATAAAATACAGTTCTCAATTAATTGAGAAAAGAAGTTTAATAAATCCTGTTTGTGATTGGATGTTTAAAAGATTTCTTGTACCTGATTTATATAATGCATATGTTGGTCCATCAAAAAATAGAAATGATTTTCCTGTTCAAATAGGAGCTTTAATAAGAAAATTTCATTTTTCAAAAATTATAGATAACAACTTATTTTTAAATGGTCCAATATTTTGATAACTTACTGCTATAAGATTTAACTGCATATTTTCTCAGATAAGGAATTCATAAACAAACAATAAATATTGATTTCCATAAAGTTTGCAAGTGACTGATTTAATTACAAACAAAAAAACTAGGTAAGACACCTAGCTTTATAAGATTATTTTTTACCAAGGATTAAATAATGGATGATATATGGGAAAATAGCTAATGAATTTTTCACCTTTTTAGCATTTCTTTTTGGATCTGTAATTAATCTATAAAATCGTTCTAATTTAATTGTCCTCCAAAATTTTGGTGCTCTTTTTTGTGCTCAAGCTATAAAATCAAACAATCCTCAAGTATTGATAACTAATAGTTTATTTTGTTGAATTTTTTGATAATTCCTACTAGTCCAAAGTTCTTGCAACGGAATTTTTGGTGTAGAACGAGCAACTAAAAGGATATTTATTGTATCTTGATATTCGTCCATTGCTTTTTGAGCTTCTGGCCAATTGAAATCTGAATATCAATCTTGAGAATAAATAACGTTATATCATTTAAATTTTAGCTTCTCTTCAACTTTATCTAAGTATTCTTGTTTTGTTCAATATAGGAGAATACATAATTTTTGAGGTCAATATTTCTTTTTAGCACCTTCTAAAAAATAAGGGACAAAATCTGTTCAATTTAAGTTTGATAACCAAAGACGAGGAGATTCTATACGTTTTAAAAGTTTTGCACAAGCATAAAAAATCTGAAGTGCTATTCCATCTGGAAGTAGAAAATCAGATTTTAACAAAATTTTTTTATACTCTCTTTCTTTCTCTGTTTTTTCTTTATCACTACTAAACAATGATTGAGAAACAATATTTGCAAAATATACAAAATTTACTACCGTAAAATCCTCTTGTTGGTATGTCTCTAAAATTTCAGAAACAGCAGTATCTGCCGTTCCGGTATAAATTTTTTCTAATATCGGCTGCATTCTCATAAGAGAATTATAAAACGAACTTGTGTGTTTATAAGGAATTATCGTTTAGTTTCAAGCAAAGTAAGATTTTCCGCATAGTAATGCACTATTTTATGATTTTTGCTAACATTTTAGCAATATCTCATCTCTTAGCATATTGATCCCACATACTTCTCGTAAGATTCATATCTGAAAGATATCCATCTTTTGTTAATTTATCTATGTATACTTTAGCATAATGTTCTCATGATTCATCTTGCATTCAATAAAGCATTCTTCATACAACTGTTAGCAATTGAGCATTTGTTATAGAACTAGAAGGATTAAATTTATGGTTACTTCATTTAAATAATCACAATTCACATGACTCTTTTACAACACTTTTTAAATCAGCCCATGCATCATCTAAATCATCAAAATTACAAGAACCTACTGCAGATAATTTAGCACCTTTAGCAAGATATTTAGTTGATACACTTAACATTTTTGCAGCCTCATCTCTTCTGATATTCTTATTTGGTTTAAAATCCTCCCAATTCTTACGAATTGTTATTCACTTTTTATTAAGCATCTGAATGATTTCATCATTTGATAATTTTTTATTAGTATTGTTTGATGTTCATGAATTATTATTTTGAGTTGTTGTTTCTGTAGTTTTTGGATTTTCTATAACTGTTATTGAAGTCTCTCAAACGATTGAATCATCTGTAAATTCAGATACTTTCACTTTAAATGTTCCGGCCTTTTTTAATGTTAATCATTTAGCATATTTTATTACTCCTGCATTTTGTAATCTTATTGATCACCATCATCATTCTGGCAATGTAACAGCATTACTTTGAAGGTAATTTCAATTTTCATCAATAACCATAATATCAAAGAATCATTCATAACTTTTCATCACTTCTCAATTTCTCATCGATTTAACCACTATATCAACTGGTTCATTAACTGAAAATTTATTTGGAGACACTTCCACTAAAAACGAATCTGGGAAAGTTAATGATGAATCAGTTTGTGCTGGTTTTGGATCTGTTTCTTTTTGAGTTGTAGTTGTAGGAACTGGATTATTTGCTTTTCATTTAACAGATATTTTTGTTTCTCATTTGATAGAATCCTCAGTAAATTCTGAAACGCTTACCGTATAATCTCATGCTTCTTTTAAAACTAATCATTTTACATAATTTCTAACTCCATTATCTTGTAATCTTATACTTCATCGTCCTCAATCTGGAACCTTTGCTTTATCGCTTTGCAACATTTCTCAATTAGCATTTGTGACCATGATATCGAAGTATCATTCATAACTTTTCATAGTTTCACCGTCTTTAATTGCAGTAACTTTTAGATCAACTTCATCATCCACCAAGAACTCATTAGGATATACTTCAACATAAAATCAATCAGGTAAACTAGATTTAGGAGTTGTTATTGCAAAACAAGCAATTCATAAGAAAGATAAAACCAATGTCCATAATGCAATTAAATATCTTTTCATTTAATTTTTATTTAAAATAAAACTACTGTTTTATAGTATTATCATATCTCTAATCAAGTTTTAATATTTTTACTTGAATTCATATCTCGATATCACTACTCTTTAACTAGATAAACAAAAACGCTTATGATTACACAAGAAAGAACTATCGATGAAATTGAAGCTCATCCTTCTGAATTCTTGTATGAAGTTGCTAAGAAATATGGAATCATCGGTCTTACTAAAATTGAAGTTAAGTCTCGTGGAGTTGGTATTGATACCTTTTCTGAGCACATAACTGACGATAAAATATTTGAGCTTATCGCTGATAATCAACTGATAGCACTCGTATATTTAAGACGTGATGATTGGAATTGGACGGAGGCAACTTACATTGAAATTCCGTGGGCTATCAAAAAAGTAAAGGCACGATTAAAAAAGAAAAAACGCCAGAATAAGGCGACTTAATCCATCAATTAGCAGTCTTTGTTTTAAAGACTGCTTTTTATAAATATCATATTCTAAGGATTGTATTATTTGGCATAATTAAGGTGTTTCAATTCGAATATTTATTAAATAGATTTATTAATTCATCTCTATATATTTCATAATTCTCTTCTCATTTCTTAGGAGCATAAGAAGCAGAGAAATTTAGTCATAGAAATATCTCTAATGATAAATGATAATCATTAGGGAATATTTTCTTTTCATATGTAGTAAAGAAATTCTGGAAAACTAATTCATGGTTAGCTAATCATCAACTAGATCATTTATATAAAGGACAATATTTTTTACTTAGTTGATCAATTTTTTGGATTAATTCAGAACTTCTATCTCAATTATTATACAATATAGCCACTCTTGCATCTTTTTTAAGGATTCTTTTACATTCTTTCTTAAATAATTCTGAATCAAATCGATGGAAAGCCTGTCCGACAGTAATCAAATCTATTGAATTATCAGGTAATGTTGTATTTTCAGCAATCGCTAAAACTAGATGAAATAATTCATTTTCACCTATTTCAATCATTGCTTGCTCTTGCATTTCTTCATTTGGTTCAACTGCAAAAACCTCTATTCCTCTATCTAAAAACTGTTTAGAAAGTTTTCAAGTTCAAGCTCAAATATCTGCAATACAATTAATATTTTTTTCTTTTGATAAAATATAGTCAATACACTCTTTAACATATAGAGGTCTATATTTAGCATATTGTTTACTCATACCATTAAATTTTGAGAATATCTTATCCATTAATTTACAACTATTAAAGTAGTTTTTATATAAAGAAAAAAGCTACTCTATCAATAGTAATCTAGTAGTAGCTTTATTCTATAATTATTATTCGATAAGATTAGTTTCATAATAATATTTATCTTTTTCCCATTCTGGTTCACTATACCATACATCATACTTTCAAGTTTCTAAATTTTTTAACAAAGATTCTTTGTGAACTCATGTTGCTTTTACTTTACTAACACCTCATTGAAGCCTTGGTACAGCTATAGATAAAGCTGATAATCATTGTATATTGTATATTGACCAACGGAAATTCGATTCACCATTAAGTAGTTTATCATAAAACTCCGCATATTCTGACGGTGATCAATTGACTCATCAGTAATAATATATACTATAGAAGTGATCAAGTAAACGTTTCGTATCCGATTCTGAATAAAATGGGAAATGGTAGAACAATTGTTTGAGTCATAGTCCATTCTTTCATGAAGTTGAGAATTCATTAATAACTGCTGCTCAATTTTCAAGCTCTCATTGCATAACATATAAAATAATATTATCGTATACACTACTTTTTTCTCTAATCAATTTAATCAAATTTAATCTAACATCTTCCGGAAAAATTTGTATAGAACTATTAAGATTTGTATAAAGATTTTCTTCAATAGCTTCTCATATTAATACTCATATTAATCATCAAAAATTATTAACAATATCTATAATCTTGTAATTAATAGAAACAATCTTTTCAACCATATTCCAATCTTTTTTCAGACTGTAATATTCTATTAGTATAATAAATCAACGTCAAAATGATTGTAATTCTTGTGGTAACAAATCATTTACAAGCCAATCTTTTGCATTGTAGTCCATAGAAAGGAGTCTATCTAACTCTAATATTTCTTTTCTAATTTCAGATTCTCTTTCCTCAAGATAACTATACAATGATATTGTTTTTCATTCAAGAGTTTCATCTGATTTTACATATTCTTCATTCAATTGATTCCTAAATAATCTTTTTATTGTATTTTCATTCCATGCCCAAGTTCAACAATAAGCTTGTCCTCATGAATAAACCTTAATACATTCATCAGGGTGTTCTTTCCATGATAAGTTTTTTTCTGAATATTGTGTTGCTGTAACATTAAAACGGTTTAAATAAGCACGATCCAAGAAATGCCAAATTTTATTTATCTCTTCATTTTTCTCTTTTGCTTTAATTATTGCAACTCAATCCTCTCATTCAGGCAGAGAAATAATATGACTTGAACGAGCAAAATTTGAAATATCTACTTTGGGGATATTTAAAAATAATATCTTTCCATAAATAATATCTATACCCAAAGCCATAAATATAAATATCAGTGTAATATATGATAATTTCTTTTTATCTTTTGTCGGATTTAATATTTTTTGACTAGCTTTTCATTTCTTTTTGAAAATTAGATATTTAATAAACCATATGATCGTTACTACTAGAAAATATGCTTGAGATATAAATCGAATAATATTAAACCAATCATTGTCAAAATATTCACAAGAATCATAATATTTTAATCAGTAGGTTCAAATAACAACGTTTCATAATGCATTAACAAAAAGCATAATCAAAAACGATACTCAAAGATGCATCCATTTTTTATTATTATATAGCAAATTTCACGCAAATAATAATCAAATTCAGTATGCAAAGAATCCTCATCAACAGAATATAATATCCTTTACACTCTCAGAACTTGTGAATAACAATGAAAAATTCAATAATCCGACCCATATCATAACAATTCACAATACCCATTGTATTCATACAAAGATTTTAGTTAACCATGATGGATGATAATATATTTGAGATGGTTTAATTTGTTGTTGTACCTGATTGAATTGTTGTTGCACCGGATTAGGCTGTTGTTGCACTGAATTGGGTTGTTGATAAACTCAATTATTAATTTGATTTTCTGGCATTTTTATTTTGATAACTAAAAATTAGAATAATAAAAATATCCTATAATTTTCTAAAAATATTCTTATTCTTCCTCTGTTAAATCTTCTAATAATTCATCTTGAGTATTAATCTTTATCAAGCAATAATCTTTAATTGAATCAGACCATGCATCAATAATATCTCTTGCTTTTAATAAATCTTCAGAAAGATTTTCACCCTCTAATTCTCAGTTCTCAAGATAATCTTTTAATAATTTTTTCTCATTATCTGATAATACATCATTATAAATAATCAAGACTTCTCAGACTTCTGTTGCTATTGGATCTAGTGTTTTACTTGAGATTTCTTTTAATTGATTTTCTCCTCATAAAAAAGAATTACTGTTTGTGTCCATGATTAAAAAATTATGAATATAAACAGTAATATTATATATCAATTATACAATTTGTCAATATTTTGGATATTTTTTTAGTTACTTATCATCTTGAGAAAACCTTTTTAGAAACCGTATTTGTTGGTAAGAACAAATCTACAAGTTTATTAGTAACTGAAAATGAATAATCCTGTAATTGTTTAACTGTTTCAACTGATGCTGAGTCTCAATAAGATCTAGCCATTATCTCAGAAACAACTCATTTAGTTGAAAATTGAAGTCATTTCAATCATTCGAATACTGGTGTTCCTTGCAATTTTACAGGAGCAAGAAGTATTCTTGTTTTAATATTCCATGAAATAGGTCCTATCAATGAGCATTCTCAAGGATATCTTGCTTTAGATATTTGCTTAAATTTTCATTGAGTTTTATCCATTTCAACTACTGAAAAACTCATCTTAGAATCACTAGTTGATACATCTATTAAAGAAAATGGAGATGTTCAAAATAAGAAATATTTATGTTCTTTTAATGGTAACTCTATTGGATTATGTGTTGAAATTCATGAAGTTGATAATTCTCAAACACTAACTAACTTCTCCTTACTTCTCAAGAAAATAGCATTAGAATGATATTCAACATTTGTGAAATCAGCTTCTGATGTATAAAGGACCTTTTCTTGTCATGGAGTAAATGAAGAATCAAAAGGAAGTAATGAGTATTGATTTATCTTTCAACTAGCTCTTTTTATTATAAACGCTAATCTCATATCCTGTGCATAAACTCCTCAATCTAGAACTGGCACATCAATCAAAACAGATTTTTGAGGATTAATCTTTGGATCTATTCAGAATTTTTGAACAATAGTTGTACCTCAATCTCATGGAACTGTTATATACATTGCCTTTTCGGTAAATGCGAACTGAGAAATTGTTCCGAATAGATGATAAATATCTTTAGATATTTTTAAGTTATTCAAATTCAAAACCATAATACTCCAAAATGATGGTAACTGATTAGAAGGCATCTGCAAATAGTTATAATCTCTACATACAGAAACCTTTTCCTGTGGATCTAATCAATATTTTACTCATTCAGCAAACTTAGGGAACATTCAAGGGAGATTTCCATCTTTCTTAATAAAACTTTGAGCTGTTGTTTTATCAAATGGTGAATTAAATATAACAAAAAGTTTTCACTCTTGCTCGTGAAGTTTAATTATTTTTCATGTATGTGTAAAATAGTAATAAGGAACTATTTTACTATCAGTAAGATCATAGAATAAAGCCACTGTTTCAACTCTTCTATCATAATCAAGATGCTCCATTAGTATCATCAAATAGTTATTATTATAGATGCGAGTACGAACATTAGAAAAACCAACTGGCAATTTTATTTTTCAAATCTTTTTAGCATACTTAAAATCCACAGATGATCATTTAGGATCTTTAGGTCATAACAACACTGTAATTAATCTTTCTTTTCAATTATAATCAACAAAATAACTTGATGAATAATCTTCTATTACTCAATCATCAATATAAGTAGATTCATCGATTGGCACAGCCTGTATTTCTGTAAGAGATGAATCTTGCAAAAGATTACTTAAATTTGAAGCCAATCACATACAGTTAGTAACTGGTGTCCAATCTATTTGTTGATTAGTTGCATTGGTACATAATGGAAACAATATTCCTAATGAACAAAGTCATACCAATAAATTTCTTTTTATCATAAAAAATTTGGGTAAGTAAAATTACTTACTATACCCTTATTTTTTTTATCTATTTTTTCAAGTTTTTTAAAGGTTTTTCAACACAAAAAATAATTACCATTTTTTGATTTTTTATCCAATTTTAAGTATAATTTAATCAGACTTTATATTATACAAAGTGATATGGTGGATACTAGTACGGCAAAAAATGAGTTAATTAGAGTGGATAACACAATTAATTCAATGAATAAAATTTCTGAAATTAATAGTCTCATCGATGAAACTGCACTAAATTTAAGCAGTGTTTTGTGAGCAAAAAATGAATTATTCATTGATGCTGATATTAGAAACAAACTTGTTGATATTCAAACAAGATTAGATTCATGATCAGTAAATCCACTTGTAAATGACTTAAAAGCAAAACACGATTTACATAAAGCTAATGCTGATGCTGAACGTGGTGCTTGAAGAGCTCCTCGTCCTGAAGATGTTGCAAAGCAAGCACAATATTGAATGCATTTAAATGCTGCTTGAACAAGTCCAGATATCGATAGAAGAAAAGTTGAATATGACAATTTAGTACTTTTAGCCAATCGCTTTAATCTAGGAGCAAACTACGCTGATCAAACAGTAGAGCCTAACTCTACTCCTCGTCCAGCTGTGACAATTCCACTTAATGCATTTTGTAATATTATTCCAGTTGATAGTGAATTATGTGATGAAAATTGAAATCCATTAACAAAAAGATGATCAAATCGAGAGATGACTCTCAGTTGAGTAACTTATACTCTTAAAGGTATTACTTATAATTCAGCTCTAGGAGTTTACAATTTCACTAACTTAGAAGTAGATCCAGCTGATTTTGATATATCAAAACCATTAGCTTTCTCAGTAACTGCTAAATATACATCAACTACTTGAATCAAAGTAGCATGTAATAAAAAATTCAATATTAGAGTTAGTGAATGATGACCTCATAATGCATGAGACCGTCAAGCTGAAATTGATGCATATGATACTGCTATAGCATGAACACATATTGTTGCTGACCATCTTCAAAGTAGATTTGAAAATGAAGAAGCTCAAATCGTAAGAGATGCTATTGCTCGTGCTGTTAAAAAGATTAATAGTCCTGTTTTTGATTCATTATCTGATCCACAAAAAGAAGAATTCTATAATAGAATTCAAAGAACAGCAACTCTTCCTGATTTAGTTCACAGAGTTGGAACAGGGGGTAGAAGAGAATTATCTGCAACTTTAGAACATTGATGTAGCTATATTGCCTTTAGAGATTGGTTCGCTCATGATTCAAGATCATGGAACAAAGATCCTAATATCACAAGAACTCAAAATACTTATAGACAATATTTCCATGATCATTTTAGAGAAGAATCTAAAAACTATTTTAATTCAATACTAGATGATGCACTAAATACTCTTCCAAATGAAACTTATTTAAAAGCACAAGTTAATAGATACCTTGTTGAAATTGATGCCAATTGAAGAGACAATGATAATGCAAGATCTAGACTTGAAACTCCTCTAGCAAGAGATGATGTAAGCATGGAAAAGAGACGTCGATGGCAAGCCAGAAAATGGTTCCGTAACAGAGATGATAACTTTATGAGATTTTTCTCAGGAGCCACAAAAGAAATCAAAAATCAAACTGTTAATATTTCAACAACTACACCAACAGATCCTCATAATATTTGACCTATCAACTATGATATGAAGATTAATGTTCCTGAAAATAATAAGATTTGAATAGATATCCAAATTCAAGGTCAAGAAGAGATTACTCTTCAATCATGAGATTATGATCCAGTAACTCTTGCTCGTAGAATACTTAGAGAGCCTTCTATTCCAACAAGTAAAGCAAGAGTACATATGGTATATAACCTTTATAAAGGATTACTTCAATTAGCAAAAGAAAAGAATATCAAACTTGAATACTTTGATAGTGGTTCTAATGCAATGAGAGAGATAACACTTGCTCCTAATTGAAATATTGTATTGAATTCTGTTGTTTATTGAACAACTGCTCCATATGCTAGAACATCAACAACTCTTTTCGATGAACAAATATTTCAAAACAATAACCAATATGAACGTCTTTTATTTAGGAACAACAGTTTAGAGCAATGAATTCTTGGAATAGCAAGACACTTCACCTATGCTATGAACCGTATGGATGATACTTATCGTAGAAGTACTAAAAGAGCTCTATGGAGAGGTTACCGTTCAAGTGCAAGAGCTAGTCTACCAACATCTTTTTGGACTTCTCCAATTAGGAAAATTATCAATATGGGTAATACTACTAATTTTGATTTTTCAACATCAGTATGAGAAACCAATATTGAACTAAAATGAAATACATTTACTGTTACCACACCTCATTGTCCTAAGCCAATCGTTTCTAAAGATCTTTGAAAAATTCTTCATAAAAGAGTTGATAAAAAAAGAATCTTTGATTGAGTTGAAAGAGATATTGTTGAAGCTGTATACAGTAACTTAATCAATAAAATGAGAGAGAATTCTAAAGTAGCTCGTACTCATTTTTGAGTTCTTGATGAATTAACATGACATGTATATATTATTGATAATACAGGTCATTTTGGACGCATCAATAGAGATGCTCTTAACTGAAGAAATATCTTTAACTTCTGATGAACTGATTGAGTTATTAGTGAAAAAGTACTAAGATGAAGTTGAGGATATCCATGATATGCTTATCATAGATTAACAGCAGATGAAGAAAAAGAATTATTAAAGAATCCTCTACTTATGCAATGATTTGTGAAAGCTATGAACAGAAGAATGGGAATTGTTGAATCTGTTAGAGCTTGGTTTGATAGACATTAATAACTTATTGTAGAAAAGATGCAGATTAACTCTGCATCTTTTTTTATTATTCAAATCTTAAAGCATCAATTGGTTTAAGCTTAGCAGCTTTCCTAGCAGGAAGAATTCAGAATATGATTCAAATTGCTGTAGTTAATGAGAATGCCATTGTTATAACATCTAATGTTATTTCAGCTTGTACATCTTCTAAGAATTGATTTATTACGTATACCACTCAATAACTTAATCATATTGCTATCACTCATCAAATCAGAACAATAATAACAGATTCTATTAAGAATTGAGAGATAATATCAGCATTCAATGCACCTATCGCTTTTCTAATACCGATTTCTCTTGTTCTCTCAGTTACTGATACAATCATAATATTCATAACTCAGATTCATCATACTAGGAGAGAGATTCATCAAATAGCTAAGAGAAGATAATTTAATGCACTCATAGCAGATTCTAGCTGTTCAGCGAATTTAGCAGCACTAAATACAGAGAATCATGCCAAATCAGCACTCTTAAAATTAAATTTCTTTAGTAATAAATATGTTATTCTATTCTGCCACAATTCGTTATCTTCAGCTGGATCCAAGTGTGCTACAATTGTTGAGATTTCATTATTATGGTTTAATCTTTGCTGAACAGTATCTATCGGAAGATAAAGGGCAGATGATTCAAATGTTCAATTTTGTTCAAGGATTCCTATAATTTTCACTTCCTTTGATCACATTCTCACCTTTGTCCCTACGAATGATTGGAAAGAATCACTATCAGATTTTATGTTATCTATAAGTCCATAAGAAGCGACTGCTACCATCTCTTGGCTAACAAAGTCTTCATCAGAGAACCAAGATCATTGACCTAATTCAAGTTCTTGAAGTTCTTTATAATTTTTGGGAACTCAAAGTACCTGAGAATATGTTGAATTACTACCATATTTAACTGTTGTATCTCAACGATAACTTGCAGAGTATTCTATTTTTCAACTTAATTCTGGGAAAGATTGTTCTAAGTAATGTACTAAATTAACATCAAAAGTAATACTCTTAATATACTCTGCTCTATCTGAATCTTCAGTCCAAGTACTATATCATCCACCTGGAGATATTGTAACGGTGTTCTGCATCATACTCGACATCTGTCCAAGAACTTGGTTTGATGTTCCTGCTCATACTGCCATTAATACCACAACAGACATCACTCATATGATGATTCACAGAGTACTCAATCCAGATCTCATCTTATTTGATAGGATTGTCCTAATTGCATCTGCTACATAAGAAAAGAATCTCATGACATACTAAGTAAAATAAATTATAATATTTCTTCGTTTACAAAGAGTCCATCTTTAATATGGATTATTTTTTGAGCAAATGAAGCAACATTTGCATCGTGGGTAATCAAAAGGATTGTTTTATTTTGTTCTACATTTAGTTTTTTCAGAAGTTGCATTAATTCTAATCATGTCTTAGAATCCAATGCTCAAGTTGGCTCATCTGCTAGAATAAGTCCTGCATTAGTAACCAAAGCTCTTGCTACACAAACTCTCTGTTGCTGTCATCAAGAAAGTTGGTTAGGTAATGCTTTTTCTCTTCATTCTAGTCAAACCATTTTAAGTGCTTCATAACATCTATCTTTAGCTTTAGATCCTGATACTCACATATAAGAAAGAGGTAAAGCTACTTGTTCCCATGCTGATAGTTTCTTAATAAGATTATATCACTGGAAGATAAAACCTATTGTATTTCTACGAACTAATGATTGTTCATCTTCTGAAAGATTTTTTACTTCTTTTCAACGAAGAAAATATTGTCATGAAGTTGGAACATCTAATAAACCAACAATATTCATAAGCGTTGATTTTCAACATCAAGATGGTCACATAATTGCTGTAAAGTCTCAATCTTTAATTGTTAGACTAACTCATCTTAATGCATACACCGGTTCCATATCTTTTCATCAATAGGTTTTCTTTATATCTTTTAACACCATAAAATCTGGTTCCATTCTTATATTTAGCTAATTAAATTAGAATCTTGGCATTCCTCCTCTATTTCCTCATCTATTTGATCTATTTCATCACATTCATGGTCACATACCTCCTCACATTCATGGCATTCAAAATCAAGCATCAGAATTTTCCATAACTCAAGCAGCAATCATTGCTTCTTCAGTGATATATACTCATTTAATTGTATCTCATTCTGATAATCAGCTAAGAATTACTGTATTATCATCATCTGAAAGTCATAATGTTACTGTTTGATCTTTCCAACTACCATCATCTTGTTTCTTTAATACGACATTATCTCAATCCATTTTTTCAATAATTGAAGCATTAGGGACAACCAACACATCCTTTTCTTGACTTAAGATAGCTTTAACACTTGCACTCATTCATCAAAGAATATTTTCTTCTTTTTTATTTTTTTGGAAATAAGCCACAGCTGAGTATGTTCAATCTGAATAACCGTTTGAACTTTGAGGCATCGTATTAATTTCAGAAAAATATCATGTATAAACTGAATCTTGGAATGCATCAACATATACTTCTACAGGCATTCAAACATTTAACTTAACGATATCTACCTGATCAATAGAAAGTTGAACTTCTAGAAGATCTGGAGTTTCTACATAGATATATTTTTGGTCTGATGAATTTGAATTATTAGTTTCAATACTATCTCAAACCTGCATATCTAGTTTTGTTACGATACCATCAAAATTTGCGATAATTTTATATTCATCATATTTTTTAAGGTATGTTGTTATTTGGAATTGGATATTATCTATATCGTTTTTAATTGAATCAATTTCTTGTTGTTGAGCATTTCACTCTTTAGCTTTTTTAAGATCAACTGCAGCATCTTGGATTTTCTTATCTAGTTCAGCTTCATCTAATGTATGTTGTGTTTTAGCTATCTCAAGATCATTATTAGCTTGCTGTAAAGAAATTTTTAATTGATCTAATTCTATTGTAAGCTTTTCTACTTTATCTTTAGCATCTTCAATTGTTGTATCAGAATCTTTAATACTAGCTAAAGATTCAACAGCTGTATTATACTTATCAATATAACCATATCATTGATTCTCAACTGATGTTCAGTATGTCTTAGTATAATTATTAATATCTGCTCTTGTAAGAGATCCTTCTGATTCGATACTATCAGAGAACATATCATAGTTTGTTTTTCACCATTTTACCATTTCTGTTGATAGTTCTTTGAATATTGCATATCCATCAAGAAGTTCATTTTCTGTTATTTGTCCGACATCTCTTTTTGAGAAATCTGCATATAATGTATTTAGTTTATCGATATAAGAATTAATAACTCGGAATTGTTGTTTAGATTCTGATAAAAGACTTACATTTTTAGCTCCTATATAAACATTTTCTTGTTCTCAATTATATGTGTTAGACATTTTCATCAATTGATCATAACTATCAATTGTTGATTGGAGTTGGATTGCTTCATCACGGAATCCTCTAATTAATTTATCAAATGTAGTATTTCTATTTCTTACATTCTTAGATAATGATAATTCTGCATTAGTTGCTCATGCTTTTCATAGGACAAGATCATCATAATCATCTTGAGCTTCTTTAATATCTTTCTCTTTATCCTTTATTTGTCTTTCAATATCTTGGATTTTAGATTTTTTATTTTGCAACTCTAGATACTGATCACTTGGTAAATTTTGTTTTTTTAATAAAAGAAGATCGTAGTTAGATTGAGCTTTAATTATATCAAGTTCTTTGTTTGATTTATCCAAAAGTGTATTTAATGATAACTGTTTGTTTTTTAGATTTGTTCTAGCATTTTGAACATCTTTATCCAAATCATCTGTTGTTATTGTTGCTAATACATCTCATTTTTTAACAGAATCTCACACTTTTACATTTACTGCTGTTACTCTACCTTTATTCGCAAATGTTAATTTCTGAGCATTTGCAAATTGAGTTGTTCATACAAGAGAAAGAGAATTTGAAACCGTTCATCTTTCAACAGTATAATCATAACTTGTAAAAGTATAATTAACTTCTTCAGGGAAGAATTTATCTTTAAGCCATATAAATCAAAAATATCATACTACTAATATAGCAAGTACCCACCACTTTTTCTTTCGAATTCGACTACGAGCCTTTTTAACTTTTTCCATAATTTATAAACTATATAAAAACATGCTTTCTTAGAAAGGATACGAAAAAGAATTTACTTTTTCCCCCACGATATGCAATATAATCTTCAACCTTAAACCAACCTTAAATATCTTAATCACAGGTATATCGCCGATTTTTTATGTTGACTTTTGTTTCTAAAAATATACATATTTTATATATAAAAACTTTGGGAAAATGGATACATTTTTGAGATTTCGATCACGGCTATGTTATATACTAGCTACGATCTTTGCAGTATTTTCGCTTGTCTTACTGGTTATGTTGGTTGTTGGATATCTTCCTGATTTTATGGCTTATCCATTAGATTGGATAATTTCATTTTTCCCTCAAGATGATGACGAATTATTTCTTCTATGTTTCATCTGCCTTGTATTTGGACTTTTAGCAATTCCTGGTATTATCATATTTGGACTAATAAAAAGAGGACAATATCTAGAACGACGAGCAAGAAGAGAATATCGAATACAACCAATCATGGATTAATAAGCAAGTATAGGCTCCAAGATTATCTTCGGAGCCTTTTTTGTTAAAAAAAATTATTCTGCCCATCATGAGCAGAATAACTTATATAATATGTTATTATCAAACTAGAAGTTTCTAAAGATATCACGGAACGCCTTCATCTTTTCTTTACGTTCTTTAGCTTCTTCATACTTTTCTTCAAGTTCAGATATCTTTCCTTGGAATAAGAATGCAAATTTCTTCATCTTATCTCCTACTTGAAGTTGTTTTACAGGATCTTGAAGATCAATAAGTTCTTCATAAAGTTTAAATGAATCAACATTTACGATTAAGTTACTATTTTCTTCTTCACTTGTAAATTCTAGAGTATGTTCGTTTTCTTCATCACGTGCATAATCTTTTTCAATCTTTTTAATCATTACTGAAGCAATATTATCTTCATTTAATGATATAATATAACGAGTCATATTCTTTTCTGTATTATTTCAGATGATTTCAATTTCTGATACCTCATCACTATTTGTAATATTTTTTTCTAGCTTAAGCATTTCTTTAGATAGTTTTATTAACTCCTTTAATTGAACCATCAATTGAGATAATCCAGTTGTATCTTCATCAATTTCAATTGTATCATCATCTTTTTTATCTTCGTCTTCTTCCTCAACTGTTTCTTCAGTTTCTTCTTCATCAGATTCTTCTGATTCATCATCTGAATCATCGTCTCATTCTTCCTCTTCTTCAACTACATCTTCTATCTCATCATCTGATTCGTCATCTGAGTCATCGTCTCACTCTTCCTCTTCTTCAATTTCTTCCTCAGTTTCATCATCTGAATCGTCATCTCATTC
>CAMJIH010000010.1 GCA_946405785.1 uncultured bacterium
CCTGAGTTATCTATAAATAATGTTTCTCTAACACTAAAAGTAAAAGACCTTGATTATGATAAAATTGATGAAGTCTTAGATCCTAAACTCAGAGAAAAATTAACTGATTTTAGGCTAAAGAAAGACTCATCTCAAATGAATGATCTACTAGAAAAATTATGAAAACCTGATGAAGAAAAACTACAGTCATTCTGATGATGGCAAGAGTTATTAAAAGAATTCTTGAAGAGCAAATATCCTGAAGATTATACAAGTTATGAAACAATTCTAAAAGAATTAAATGTTCTAAATTAGTATTTACAAACTAACTATTTGAAATGGATTGCTGAAATTACTCAATTAATCGAATTCTGAATGATAAAGGCGTAGAAGTTAACTACGATGAGGAATCTATCTTTTCTGAATATTATCCAGAGTTTTCTATATTACCTAAAATTGGTAAAGTATTATTAAAAGTTTTTCCAAATGTGCTAATAGTTCATGAAAATAATGAATTATTCATAAATCTTAATTCACAAGAAGAGGAAGAAATTGCTAATGAGTATAGAGAAGAGCTATATAGTTATATGAGTAAGTGATGAAAATTTTGATGCAATGAAATTTCTCTAGATCTTATTGATGGATTACTATCAAATAATTTCTATGCAATAGTTCCTATTAAAAAGGATAAAGGTTCTCATTTTGTTGTATTAAGAAAAATTGACGGTAAACGAACAATCTTTGATAATAAAAATTGAGAATATAATGTGACAGATGATGAATTAATAGAGTTAATGAATCTAGAAAATTGAAAATACATCTTATTCTGCTGAGATTTTGTTAAGAAACAAGAAGATCTTTAGTTATCTAAATACACTGATGGCAAAAGTATTATTTATTGTAGCAAATAATTGATTTCAAGATACTGAGTTTTGAGTAACTTATAAAACTTTAACAGCTCAAGGGCATGAATGCAAAATCGCTTCTTGAAAATGATGATATTGTATGGGAGTGTTTTGAAAAGAAATAGAGGAGTCACTTAAATTAGATGAAGTATCAGCTTCAGATTACGACCTTCTTGTATTCGTTTGATGAGGTTGAGCTGAAAATCAGTATTTTAATAATGAGACATATTTATGATTGGCGACTGAAGCTAAAGCTGTTGCTGCAATATGTATAGCTCCAACAATTCTTTCGTATTCATGAATTTTTCAATGAAAAGAAGTAACATGATGGGATGACTGACAAAAAACTCAGATCTCACAAATAGAAAAAAACTGAGGAATATTTAAATATGAAGAGTGTGTTCAAGATTGAAAAATAATTACAGCTAACTGACCTGAGGCTGCGACTAAATTTGCTTGGAGAATTGTAGATTTTTTGAAAAACTAATTATATACGTTGATACCAAGGTTCATCAGGATCATATTTATAGAGTTCTTCTAATTCTTCTTCTAATTGTTCCTTAGTTTTTCATTTACTTTTATCTGAATTATTTTCTTTTTCTTCTGGTTCATCAAAATCAAAAGGTATTTCTAGTTGAACTCAAGTAATATGTTTTTTCTCATTCATAATTTCTTGTGTAGTCTTTGTTTCTAATGGTCTAGATTGAACAGCTCTTCTAGAAAGAACATCATCACAATATAACATCCCTTTTAGAACTCATGCGATTTTTTCTACAGTGTATCTAGTAATATTCTTTTGTTTAAATAATTGAGGTACAAGTCTATCAACAAAAACATAAGTATCATTATTTCGATAATGTCTTTTATTCCAAGCTTTTACTTTATCTTCTGATACAGCAAAATGAAGATCTCTATCTTCATGAGCAAAATTTAGATATCTATTAGCATAGAAAAGATCAAAAATATCTTTACTAATTTGCTTTCTTCTAGCGGTTAAATCTTTCCATAATTTATCAACTCAATCTTCTTTTAATTTTTCATCATTTGCTAACATATCTAGCCATTGATCGTATTCTAATTTCATTGTATCAAAAGAAATATAAATTTACTTAATTATACTAACATAAAAGTATAAGTCAAAAATATTACCAAAAATATAAGGATTTGACTTCCCTCCTTCAAGTAGAAAAATAAGAAAAACAATACTAGATCTCTTCCAAGAATCTTAACTCAATTTTTCTTAGTCAGAATTTAGGATTATGGAATTTAACTATAGCTAAATCATTTCGTACTTCTAAAACATATCCTGTTCAGAATAATTTATGTTTAACAGTTGATCATTCTGTGATACTTGATTTCTGTACAGGTCAAGAAGAGTTTGTTAAGTCATAGAATTTTAGTAACTCATCTGGTATCTCTTGTAAGAAACGACTTACAGGATTTAACTTAACCTGTCACCATGTCATTCTCGAATTTGCATGAGATATGAATAATACATCTTTAGCCCTTGTAATAGCAACATACATTAGTCTTCTTTCTTCCTCTAATGTCTTAGGATCTAGTGCAGAGCTAGATAATGGGAATACGTTTTCTTCAACTCAAACGATAAACACAACAGGGAATTCAAGTCACTTAGATGAGTGAATGGTCATCAATTTAACAGCATCAGAATTTTCATCAGAGTTTTCAATAGTATCGACCATCAAAGTCACTTCTTCTAAGAACCATCTTAACAAATCTTCTCAAGAATTAACAACTTCTTCATTTTGGTTGCTCATTCAAAATTCATATTTGCTGGCCATGTTGATTAATTGACCGACGTTATCATATTTTTCTTCAGCTAATTGATCACTTCATTCTTCTTTAACTAAATATTCCTTATAATGCACTTTAGAGAGAATAACATTAATCAAATCAGCAGGATTCAATTCTTTAACTGCTGTTTGAAGTTCCTTAACAAGCTTCATTAAGTCAACAATTCAACCAATAGCTGCTGGCATTAGTTTAATTCAACTTTCTGATTCAAGTATTTTACTATCTCAAACTTCTGCGACAAATGAAAGAACTTCATATAAACTAATTCACATTTCCGAAGCAGAATTCTCTAGGCGTTCAATTGAAGTTGCTCAGATCTTTCTATTAGGAATATTGAGAATTCTTTTTAATGAAACACTATCAAAAGGGTTATTAACAACTTTCAAGAACGCTAAAATATCTTTAATTTCTTTTCTCTCAAAGAACTTAAAAGCTCAATAGATTTTATAAGGTATTCATTCTTGAATAAACAATGATTCAAAATTCTGAGATTGAGAATTGGTCCTATAAAGAATAGCGACTTGTCACCAAGTTTTAAGCTTATCTTTTTCTTTCATTTGTTTTATTAACTCAATGATGTTAGCTGCTTCATCAGTGTCAGTATTATGAGTGAATACTGTAATTTTATCAGATCACTCTCTATGAGCTACAATATTTTTTTCGTACTGATTCTTGTTATTCTTAATTACTGAATTTCATGCAGCTACTATATGAGCTTTAGAACGATAATTAGTTTGGAGTTTGAACATCTTAATATCATTCCAATAATGCTTAACATTCAAGAAGTTTTCCATTATTGCTCATCTCCATCAGTAGATACTCTGAAAATCATCTCAAATTAATGTGATATTAGCTCAAGATCAACTTAACATTCTCATTAATTCAAACTGGATCCAGTTGGTATCCTGTGCTTCATCAACAAGAATATAATCAAAAGAATTCTGTCGTTTCTTTAAAATTTTTTCATCTTTTTTGAAAAGTAGATAGGGGAGGAGTAGGAGATCATCAAAATCAAGGGAATTAGATTTTTCTAGCTCTTTTTCATATTCTTGGTATACTCTACCCATATTTTGTTCTTGTGCACTTCAAGCTCTTAATAAGAAATCTTCAGAAGTTCTTCAGTTGTTTTTTTGAGTAGAAATAAATCACTTTACTTCTTGTGGTTTAAATAAATCTTGAACATTAAGTCTTTTGATAATATCTTTGATAATTTTTGAGCTATCATCAGCATCAAGAATTCAGAAGTTCTTATTATATTTTTTTCAAAGAGATTCGATATCTTCTTTAAGTATTTTCAAAAATATAGAGTGAAATGTTCATATCCACTTTAATCTTCTAGGATCTAAGGTGAATTTTGAACTATATTTACTTCAAGATTGCATAGCGTTAATAAAATCTTGAAGATCATCATCTCATCATTTAGTCTCCTCTTTTTTATCTTCTTCAGTAAAATCCTGAGCTACAATATCATCTCAAAGCTTAACTAATCTTTCTTTCATCTCATTAGCAGCTTTGTTTGTGAAGGTAACTCATAAAATTCTCTCAACAGGAATATGCTTTCACCAAATTAAATATGCTATTTTATAGGTTAATACTCTGGTTTTTCAACTTCATGCACCTGCAATAATTAATGCTGATGTATCTGTGTACAAAGCAGCAGCAGTTTGTTCTTCATTTAAATTAGATGCGATATAGTCTTTTAATTGCATAGAAGGTTGATTCAATAAATAAACACACTTGAGCCTTTTTTATAAAAATGGGACCATTTTTCAAAGTGAATAAAAACAATTTTTTATTACAGATTTAGAGCCATAAAACTTAAATATAAATAAAAATCTGTCACTAAAAACAGCGACAGACTCTTATTAATTACCACTACGCATACCAAGATTCGAGATAAGAACAGATTCCATAGCCTATTACGCACACACCGAATCCAATTGATGCAGGATTAACAATTGTGCCTCCATTGAAAAACGCAGCAACTAACATAGCTAAGATAGCAATGAATGCGCTAGGAAGGAAGACCGATGGGACAACTGGTTCAATACGAGACTCAATGAGACCGGCATGCTTAGTGTAGTTAAGTAAGGCATGTAAGAAGATGAATACACCGAACGCAAGCGCATAGTAATTAATCGGATTTACAGACATATATGCAATAAAACCGACGAAGGCAATCTCAAACCAAGTAAGAATGAGAACTCTCCAAATCTCTTGTAATGTTAGTTTCTTTCTTTTCATAAGCTGATTATTTGTTTTGTTTACAACAAAAATATATTCAACAAAGAACTGAAATACAAGGTTATTTTTAAGAATATTTTAGTATGACCTAATAGATCATTTTTTACAATTTCATCTATAGAATTCTCTTAAATCACAACTAGATCAATCATCAAATCAGCAGGTTCAAATCATTCAATGACCATATCATCAACGAGATTTTAATTTTCATCACAAATCTTCACAGTTTTTCTGATATTGTTGGAATTTTTCATATGAATAGTATTCTTCAGGTAAGAAACTAACTCTAACTTCAGTATTCCTAAATCTACCTGATTCAATATTACATTGTGCAAGAACAGCATCTTCATTAAAGAGATTAGCAACTCATTTCAGTTGATGTGCTTCTTCTGTTGCAGAAAAATTTGTTGTTGTTCAAACTTCCCATGTAAAATCATATGCTGCACGTAATTGTTTATTAGCTTCATCATTACATAGTTGAATTTTTTCGCTATCTAATAGAGGAGGATTCTCAGGTATTTCTTCAACGATTTCAACAGGTTCTTCAATAATTACAGGCTCCTCTTCTTTTCAAGAAAATATGAGAACAAAAAATAGAATTATAAATAATAACAATACTCCAAAAATTATTCGTAATATATAAGCTTTACCATTACATTTAGCTAATAAAAAATTGTATAATTCTTTAGATTTAATAAGTGTTTTATCGTATATTTCTTTAAGTTTTAGTTTAAAATTTTCCATGTATGTTAGGATAAATAAAATGATATTCTATTACTATTCATATTGAATAAAATTTCCAGTAATTATGAAAATAAAAAAGATGATAAGTTTTAATTGAAAAAGTGATAAATATTACTATATAAAAAATACTTTACTTGATATACTATATCCATGGTTGCAAAAACTTATGAATCAATTTCGGATGCTTTCGATTTCGAAATTAGAAAGAATAACTATGTAAATATCATAAAAAGGAACGCAGAAACTTTCTGAAATTATAAACATAATTATATAATTGATAAACTGGAATCCTCAAAAAATAATATTGAGGTTGAGGATGATTTAAAAGAGCAAGAAGAATTACTAGCAAAAATTGATGAGCAATCTTGGGTGATCCCAATGAAAGTGATTGAGAAAATAGTTAATCTAAATTATTGAGATATTACAACTAATGAAAGTGATTTAATATCTTATCTTCAAGAAAACACAGTTAATGAATCCCCTAATGATGTTTTGAATTTTATATTTAAAACTGAACAATATTTCACTTATATTCTTAAATGTTATAAAGATTTATCAAAGTGAATCATTGATGATGTAGATAAAGAGCCTGAATATAAGCCACATCCTGAAATTAAGGAAACAGAATTTGAATCAAGAGAACGATCAATAAAGAAATGATTATGGACATTATGTAATGTAATCGTAAACGAAGCTATTAGTTACGATTTAGATTCAATATCAGAGATTTCTTGAATATCTAAAGAAGATATTAAGAATTTCATGACTAAGGATTCACAAGCTATTCATAATAAAGAACTCTTAGATAATCTTCATAGATTTATTCTAAGAATGGAACATAAATATAATGAATATTGTAAACGTTATGTATGGATAGCTGAATGAAAAGAATATGAAGATTCAGAATTATGAATAAAAGATTTCTCAGATGTTGAGTTACCTGTAGAAGATAAAAATATTCTAGAAAGAAAAGTTCATAAGATCCAAATTGAAGAAATTGAACATGAACATGAGAAAGAAGAACTAAAAAAAGAAAAGAAATCTAAGAAAGATCCAGAAAATGACAATGATAATGAAAAATCTGGTAAGGGTTGGATGAGTAAAATTAAAAACCGATTTAAATAATTTTTATTTAATTATATAAAAATGAAAAAAACAATTACTGTATTATGCATTTTGTTATGCTTTCTTTTAGTAGGATGAATCTTCTTTTGGAAAAGCCAAAAACAAGAAGAGGAAAAAACAGTAGAATATTTTGATCCATGTGCCGTTGGATGATGAAAAATCTCTTTATGAGAATTCTGAAATGTTTGTGTCTTTGATGATGGATCTTTCTGTAGCGCTGTAAGTTTCTTGAACTGAGAATGTAAAAAATGAGATAAATACGAAGAAATAAAATATAGTGATAATGAATCATTATTATATTGCCCTCTCGATTATGAACCAGTTTGTTGAGAAGATGGTTTTGTATATATGAATAACTGTATAATTGAAAGACAATGAATACAAAAATCAAAAACTCATAAACCTGTTAAATGAGCATGTGTACCTATGGATGAATCAGAAATTGCAGCATTAAATGCTGAGACTTGAAGTGCAGAAACATGAAGTATTGAAACTTGAAATATTGAAGAATAGTTCTATAACGATTATTGATATAACTATGAAAAGAGTTTTTGCTCAAATTATGATAGGTATTCTTTTCTTGTGTGTAACGTTCCCTACATTTTCTCGCTGAATTCGTCCTGATACTTATAAGGTTGTTGCACCAAGTTTTTTCTGAACATTTGAAGAAGTTGATATCTCAGTATCAGTTATTAAGAATAATATACCAATGCCAGAATATGAGTGATTTGTTACAATCACAATTTATGATGATAGATGATATATTCTAAAGCCAAGTGAGGCATCAATACCAGGAGATTGATGGATTGAATTTGCTACTCAAGATCACTGACAGAAAAACTATAAAAAATGATTGATGATTAAAAAATGAGGTACTTTTAAAATATGTGCTTGAGATTTTAATAATGAGAATCTTTCATGATGTATCTCTGTTTTAGTATATGATAAATCAACTAATAATTGAGTTATTACTCTACTAAATAAAAGATGAGTTACCGTTCATGATACTCGGGAAGCATTTAAACCAAATAATTCAATTAGAAGAGATGAGGCTGCTAAAATGTTAATAACAGCAATCCCCTATCTTAAGAACTGAAATCAGTTAAAATCATGAAAGAATAATTGTAAATTTAATGATATCGATGATGCTCGAACAGATTTACAATGGTCAGTACGAGAATCATGCAAACTTTGAATATTTAATTGAAGTAATAACCTATTTAGACCTAAAGATTCTATAACAAATGCTCAATTAATAACCGTGATATGAAGAATGTTGTATTGAAAACTTGATGAATCATGAGAATCTTATGCTACACCTTACTATAATAGATTAAAATCAGATTGATTAATTACAAATCTTAAGCTCAATAAAAGTGAACGAGATCTTCCAGCAAAAAGATGAGTTGTTGCTAAATTGCTAGCAGCTATAATGTAAAAATAAAAAAAACTGACCTGCGTTATCTCAACGGAAGTCAGTAGAACAGAATTGGTTTTGAAATTGCTGCAGGTTATACACCGCAACTAAAATAATATACGTATGAGAATATTAAATTTCAATATAATTTAGTATTTTTAAATCAATGTTTAATAAACTATTGACATTAAAGCCTGAGATATTTATAAAGAGTGAGTCACATCAAAGTGTTGTGATAACGGCAGCGGTGTACAGCTGCACAAAACAAATACATATTAAATATGAAAGTAATAGCTTTTTCAGACCTCCTTAAGCAGGAGAATTTACCAGAGAATGGTGTAAAGTACGTGTTGGTATCAGACGAAGGTCTCCCCGCAGGATTTTCAGAAGGCCCCGCTTGGAAGCCCTTAGACAAGGATTACGAGAAGTTCCATGATCGTTTGCCCGCCGGCGACAATGTAGCAATGGTCATCAAGATCAAGCCACGCAAGGTGAAGTTTATCGACATCAAGAACCGCCGATCGACTTCGTCGCCATACAGCTATACAACGGCTGTCCAGCATCTGGCTGCGGAGATCTCTCGCTAGAGTGATTCCACGCGTACAAGGGAGTAAGTTGAAATTCAATTTGCTCCTTTTATTTTTGTTAAAAAAATGAGAATAACAAAAAAAGCTCTTCATACGAAGAACTTTTTTTGCTTTTACCTTCTATACTTCACCATGAAAACGAACACAACAATTCGCACATCAATCTTATAAATATTTTATAACTTAAAGTCAATACATTTTAATAAATAATTTAATATGTCAGTATTAGGCGTTAGATTGATAATAGAATTCTATTGTTTTAACAAATGAATTTTTTATACTGCATAAGATTTAAATTATTATTAAATATTTATGTGGTGAATTATATTATGAATATTAGCATTTATTGTGTTAGTAATTTTACATGAATTTTGACATTTTACAGCAGCTAAAAAATCTTGAGTAAAAGTTAAGGAATTTTGATTATGATTACCTCCAAAAATCACTACTTTACGAACAGATAAATCAGGTACTGAATATACTTTAAACCGAATCCCATTGTGATGATTTGTTCAACTAAAATGAGAAGATTGAACAAATGATGAAGAGAATAAAGATCCAGATAGTTTTACTAAAGCTAAATTATGGAAAAAATTAATAATCGTTTTAGCTTGAGTTGCTATGAACTGTTTAACAGCTTGGATTATCTTCACAATAAGTTTTTCTACATGAATGAAGCCTATGGCTGTTCTTCCAGAATGATACATGTGAATCTATTCAGAGAGTTATATAACACCAACAGCTACATTCCTACAAGAACAATGATTTATAAGTTGAGATCTTGTTGATTGAGATGTTGTTGTTAATAGTGTTATATCAGGTGGTGTTGCGGATAGCATCTGATTGGAAACTTGAGCAACTATTAAAACAATTAATTGAGTTACACTAACACTAAAGAATCTATCAACTGTTTTACAAGATATATCTAATACAAAGAATAATTTATTAACTTATCAATATTCTTGAGATGATACACAACACGTAGGACAATTTGATTGTTGAGAAGATTGTAAACTTTGAATTACATATTATCCTACCCCTTGAAATTATGAAGTAAAAGAAATTAAGTTCCCTGTTCATAAAGCAATGCTAGTTGCTTTACATGAAATAAAAGCAGAATGGAATCTTACAATGGATAACTTATGAAGAATCTGATGATTAATTAAGAATTGAGAAGCGAAACAAGCAATAAATTCATTATCAGGTCCTGTTGCAATTGTTTATGTTGGTAAATCAATGTTCGAAAATCTAGGCTTCTTAAGCTTCCTATGATTTGTATGAATGATATCTATGGCATTAGCTATAATGAATGTACTTCCATTACCAGCATTGGATTGATGAAGATTCTGGGCTATTATTATCCAAAAAGTATTTAGAATTAAAGAAGAGAAATTCTCAGTTGTTGAATGATATGTAAATATGACATTCTTCTGGTTATTAATGATAATCTGAGTACTAATAATGATAAAAGATACATCATTTTGGTGAGTTAATATCCCTTTCTTTAATTAGTATATTAAAATGAAAAAATTAGTTTTCTGATTATTTATTGTTTGACTTTCATTTTTAATCTACCCTAACCAGTCTTTTTCTTATTCAGTACAGTCTGAGAAATTAATAAAAGCATTCAATACTCAATTGAATTGAATGACAAAACAAAAAAAGACTGAATATCTTAAACTAATTACTTCAATTCTTAATGAACCAAAAGTTCAAAGGAATGCAAATGCTAATGCTAAAATACTCATAAAAGAAATTTGAGAATGGAGTTCAAATGAATTAAAAAAATTGTCAGGTTTACAATCTGTATCATATACCAAAAAACAATCTGATTGAACGAATTATCAGACACTTTCAAACGTAGATTTTGATACAATAAGAACAACATGGCTTAATTGGCATAATGAACAAAGATTAAGTCAGTGATTAGAACCTTTAGAATATCATAGCGACCTAGAAAAATCAGCAAATACATGGGCTAAGGTCTTGGTTGAAAAATGAATCACAGACTGAGTTCATAAAAGATCTGATAGCGATTGATATTATAATTACAATAACATAAAAGATTGGTTCAATAGCTTGAATATCTATTTTCCTAAAGAGACTTGATGAAAAGCAGCTTTTTCTGAAAGTGTTTGATATAGATATTATAAATGCAATAATTGAGACTGTACTCAGAAATTAATAGAATCAACAAAAAAAGTATTCGATAGCTTTATTAAAGAATGATCGAATTGAACACACTATAAGGCAATTATGATGCCTCATTTCAAACGTATTTGAATCTGATTCCAAGTTAATCAAAATACAAACATGGTATACGTTGTAATTCATTATGCTGAAGAAATAGTTGAATAATCTAATAAAAAGACTACATATAAAATACTTTCCATTTACTATTTAAGAAACACCAATGTCGATACTCTAGAGAATAATTACATTAAATAATACTATTTTATATTTTCAAATATTATACAATGATAGATTTAAAAAAGGTTCGTGATGACGTACAAGCATATAAACTAATCTGTGAAAAAAGACATATGAATATCGATGTTGATGCTGTTTTAGCTCTTGATGATCAAAGAAAAGCTCTTCAATTAGAGGTTGATCAAACTAAAGCTCAACAAAAACAATTAGCTGCTCAAAAAGATTATGAATGAGCTAAAAATTTAAAAACTAAAATTCAAGAATTAGAAAATAAGCACTGAGAAATAGCTAAAGAACTTGAATCAAAATTACTTAAAATGCCTAACACATCTCTTCATTCAGATGTTCCAGAAGGGAAAGATGATAGTGAAAATGTTGTTGTTAAAACATATTGAGAAGTTCCTCATTTTGATTTTCAACCATTGGATCATATTGAGCTTATGAAGAAGCATGATATGGTTGATATCGAAAGATGAGTTAAATTATGATGAGCAAGAAGTTATTTCTTAAAGTGAGATGGTATGCTTCTTGAACAAGCTGTTCTACAATATACTTTAAAAAAGCTTGTAGAGAGATGATTCATTCCTATGCAAGTACCTAATATCGTTAATCCAGAATGTTTGATTTGAACAGGATACTTCCCTGGATGAGAAGAAGATGCTTATTGGATGGAAAGAGATGATCAATGGCTTATTGGTACATCTGAGATTCCTGTAACAGCATATCATATGAATGAAATCTTATCAGAAGATGAATTACCTAAAAAATATTGTTGATATTCAACTTGTTTCCGCCGTGAAGCATGAACATACTGAAAAGATACAGCATGATTATATAGAGTTCATCAATTCCAAAAAGTTGAGCAAGTAATCATCCTTCCTGAAGACGAAAAGATGTCTGATCAATATTATCATCAAATTCTTCAAAATTCAATGGATGTATTATCTGATTTTGAATTACCTTATAGAGTATTACAACTATGTAGCTGAGATTTAGCAATCTGAAAATATAATTCTAATGATCTTGAATGTTGGATGCCTTCAAGAAATTCATACTGAGAAACACATTCAGTTACAGCATTCCTAGATTTCCAAGCTAGAAGACTAAATCTTAAGTATCGTGATAAGGAAGGAAAGATTCATTATTGTTATACAATGAATAATACTGCTATTGCTACTCCTAGAGTTTTAATAGCATTAATTGAAAACAATCAAACAGCTGATGGAAAAATCAGAATACCTAAGGTATTACAACCATATATGGGTAAAGAAATTATTGGCTAATTTGTTTATATAAAAAATAGAAAATAGTATGAGTTGAGAAACTGCTGTTTTAACATGATCAAATTGATCTTTATCGTATAGCGAAATTATTGCATATAGTGATAAAATTGCTGTAGTTATATGGCTTATAATAGTATTAGTTTTTATTCTAACCATTCATTTTTTTAGGAAGAAGAAAAAATCAACATTTAAAGATATTTTTTTGAAAGTACTACCACGGATATGAGTCGCATATGTCTGATTAAGTTTTATTAAATTTTTATACGATTCTCGATCTAAACCAGAAAATATACTTATAGTAGTAATATATATTTTTCTAGTACGGCTATTCTCAACATTATTCTTTTGATCCATTTCCTACGCAAAGGCTTGTATGAATTGAGATGATCATCCTCAAAGAACCGCATTTAAAAAATCATGGCCATATGGATTTGTCGTATTAACAGTATTCTCACTTATAAGCTTTATTGTATGATTGATTTTTTAATTGTACTACATTGTTTTTAACATATAGACGCCGTTCTTTCATCCATAATCAGCAATAATGTTTTCTCGTCTTCAATCTGAAGTGAAATTTTGGTAAAGCATATCTGCATTAATTTTATCTTCTATAGCAGCAAAGAATTCTTTAAATAATTCTTTGCTTTCTTTTGTTATTTTGTGTAATCAATTTTTATCTTTTTCATAAGCAATTTTATTTACAAGATTTCCAGGGAATCAGTTTCTGTTAATATTATTGTCCTTTAAATAATAAATATGCCAGTGTCAATTAGCTGCAATTCATATTCAGTTATTTACAAATTCAAAATTAATTTTATCTGGCTTCTCATTCTCTCAACGATTGATGTAGAAAGCAACTCTTTTGTATCCTGGATTTTTTTCATAATGAGAAATAAAATCATTGATATTATCAAAGAATATAACTTTTTCAGTTTCTTTCATATTTCAATGTTTTAGATTTTCAAAGAAATTTGCATATTCTTCGTTCTTTTCAACGTTATTTGCTAAATCTATATAAGGTTGTAACTTTCTAATAATAGGTTCATTGCTTCATCAAATTTGGATTCATTCATGATCTACTAAATAATCTTCTCATTGAAACCTAATAACTAATCATGAATGCCTCATAGCAGGAAAATTAACTATCTTGTCGTCAAGATTTTTAAATCTGAAAAATTTAATATCCATATTCAATCAAGCTTCCTTTAACTTGTTGAAAAAATTATAGAGCAATACTGTCCAATAACTACAACTTCATCACTCAGGCATTCATTTTAATCACCATTCTCTTCAATACGACATCTGAAAGAATTGTTCTGGAATAGATTTATCATTGTATTCTCTAAGTGTTGTTTTTGGAAAGCCATTATGAATTTTCGTAAAATAAGTATCACTATCGAAGAAATTTATAAATCAACAAATATCATAAAAAAATGCATGTTGCTCATCTTTAATTTTTCTTGGAAGAGCTTTTAATTTAAGATAATTTAGGAATTTCTTGAGTAAATTATTTGTATCTTCTTCCAAATCATTTTTTAATGAATTATTCTTTCTTGTAGAATAACTTATTAGTCTTTGAAGTTTAAGAAAAATTCTATCAAATTCTTTTGCTATATATTCAGCATCTTCAGAAGATTTTAGCACTTCAACCTCCTCAAGATTTAATGTAGAAAAGTTTTTGTTCCTTTTCTTTGGGTCAACAAAAATATCAATATTATCAAGCATTGCTTCAAATGAAATTAAACGATAAATATATAATAATAGATATATTAAATGTCAATACAAAAAGCGCCTAGAGAATCTAGACGCTTAATTTTAAATAATTACTTTAGAGAATTCTACAATACTTCATCTCTTTCAACCAGGCTATAAAGAAGAATACAAAGGCTGAACCGACGCCAATAGCAGCGCCCCATGATGCATCATTGGTTTTCACAGACAACAATGTAATCATCAAAATAAAGAAGGTTACGCCAGTTGAAATAGTGAAGACGGTCGGATAGCTAGGATGATTCTCATCAATTGGCTTGGTCCAATTCCTGGTGTAAATACGATGAACAACGAGAAGAATTAAAGCAATAATGCTTGGAATCATCATGCAGATGGTCTTGTTAGGCTCATCTACATAATCAAAGATAACACCGTTCGCAATTGCACAGCAAACGAGACCGATCCAGAGTGAAAATATTTTCATAAGCCTAAATTTTGGTTATTTTGTTTTCATTTCTATAATACGAATTTAGAAAAAGAATTTCAATATAAAAAAAGCTCCGCAGGTCATTACCTTTACACGGAGCATTACACTTAGGTGGATGTTTGATTTTCAGCGGAAACCCGTCCGCCTCGGTCTCTGACAGTCGCATCCTGCAAACCTCGAATGTTAGAATCGGGATAACGACAATTCCTTCATCCGCAAGGCAGAATAGCCTTTGACTTACTACATCCTCAGACGTGAGGAACACAAGGAATATAAATCCTGTGAGTAAAACAATCAGAGCCTGTCCTGTTGTTATATTCATACGTTTTTTGTTTTAGCGAGTCATAATATATAAAACTTGGTAACTAAATTCAAGTATTTTATAAGATTTAATAGTTTTAAGAAAAACTCTCCTTAGAACCTGGGAGAGTTTTTTAAATTTTTGGATTAGTTGTAACTAATGACAGATAATTTCCCCTAAATATCTTCGGCGTTACCATTCATCCATGATGGTCGTCATGCCACCGACGAGAGATACTAAAGATTTACAAGAAAAATTCAAGCTATTCTCATGAAAAATCTATTGAAAACTAAATAAATTAAAATATAGTATCAGAAATCATTTTTATTTACTAATATTATTTTATTATGAATACAAGAAAGATAGCTAGCATGTCACTTATTGCTTTATGAGCAGTAGTTTTAGTAGGATGTACTACAGAAAAAGAATCAGATGTAGGATTGGCTAATCCAGCTTCACAATACTGTGAAGAAAATGGATGAACTCTAGAATTAATTGATTGAGCATGAATTTGTAATTTTGATGATTGATCATATTGTGAAGAACGATCATATTACAGATGAGAATGCGTTAAATGAGATATTATGAAGAACACAATAGCTGATGAATTTGTTATAGAAGACAATTTATTAACTGAAGAAGATATTGAGAGTTTTGAAGAAAACAATTTCCCTAAAGGATATACTTATACAATATATAATTCAGAAAGTGAAGAAACTACTACATGATCATACGAATATCCTGAAGATTTATCTCATACATTGTTATTACCAATTCATGCAACAATGGCTAATAGAGAAATTATTAGCTCATGAATTGAAGACGATATGATTTATACATTAACAAATGTAACATTACAAGATGATACAGTAGTATCTGTATTGTATATAAATGATCCAGACACACATAATTTTGTTGCTGCTAATGTAGAGAACTGAAACGAAACAACAAATTATCAATTCATATACTAATTTATTTATTAGATTATAAAGGAATCCCCACTACGGGGATTTTTTTAATAAAAGAAAACCTTGAGCAGAAAAACTACTCAAGGCTTACAAATCTTCTTCTAGCAATATTTTTTGTGGATCTCTGCTAATTCCTCATCTGTTGGAAACCTGTAATCTCCCTCAGTATAGCCACTTAATGACGTATTGATAATGTTATATCTTACAAAACGTTCTCGTTCTTCAGTATCAAAAGTGACACCAATGAATACAAACATTAAGCTAAGAATACCACATGTGGATGCAAAGATATTACCATACCAAGTATTAACCATTAATGGTAATGATAAGATCATAAGGAAGAATGTACTAATAGCGAATCCGCCACAAAGAAGTGAAGAGAACAGAGGGCGTTTAATGCCACTTCTGTGGAACAAATAGCACAGTACACAAATCACTAGAGTTAGTAATAATGCACCGTCATGACCAAAGTACAACAAAGCATTCATCATGAAGACGCATGCAATGATGCTGCAGAACCAATAAATAATTTCTTTTTTCATAACAGTAAGTTTTTTAGGTTTTTTTATTTATAATAAGAATATAATTGAAAAAGCTTAAAATTTCAACGGATTTTTTGCAAAATATTGACTTTTGATATATAATATATGTACAAGGATTTTACATAAATATGCTACACAGATGAAAAAATTATTAAGTATTTTTTCTTTAGGAGTATTGTTATTTAGTAGTTTAGCTCCTAGTTTTACGTATGCAAATGCTGATATTGAAGAATTGACTTCATTGTTGAATTTATTTCTAGAAGAAACAAGTAATGAACATCAAGAAACCATAACACAAATTAGAAGTACTCCAGAAACAAAAACATTTTGAGTAGAAGAAGTAGATGAAATTGAATATATAAATAACAACCAACATTTTGTATGGAATAAAACAAAAAAAATTATAACTGCTTATTCAACAGATTTTAGCTACTGAATCAGTTATAAAGATAGAAATGAATGATCAAACAATGTTTGAGAAATTTGAGGATATTATCAGCGATGAAATGATGCTATAGAAGATATAAACAACATTGATTATTCAATATTTAATAAAAACGAACGAAGATTTGTTGATGATTTATCGGATCCAAATAAGTGACGAGACCCTATTAACCACAAAGCAACAGATATTTTAAACAGAAAATGAAATTGCGACGATAATTATCACATACCAAGTGCATGAGAATTTAAACAAGTAGAAGATTGTTACTGATTTCAAAAATACGGATATGGAGATACAAATTTAGTATACCAAGATATATTAAAAATGCCATACTGATGATACATAAATAGAATATGAGAAAATCAATGACAAATTGTTACAAATTCATACTCAGATTACAGAACATCTGGAACAGCATGATGGTCTTTTTGACAAGATAGCAAACTATGAATTTTACCATATGACATAACCGAAAATCCAAATTGAAACAATAGTGTATGAGCACAAATTCGTTGTTTTAAAGATAATTACTTAGAAACACTCACTCTAAAAATCTGAGATGAAACTATCCTTACACAATTTGAACATTGAGAATCATTTGATAAGTCATTAACATGACAATTATTATCTAATATAGATATACCAGAATGATATCATGTAGAATGGTATATTACATGAGATAATAACGAATTAACATGATTCGATTTTGATAATGAAGAAATTACTACTACTATGACATTAATTTGAGAAGTAGTTAATGATAATAACTGAATTTTTGATTTAGGAAATTGAATTAGGAAAGTAGTATGGAACAATAAGAGCATAAAATATGATACAAATTTAATCGGATGAATACAATGGTGAGCAAATGCTTCATGAGAACCATATTCAAATGATAATAATGCATGGTGATGAGCAAATGATGATATTGATAATCAGTTTTGAGCTTGGAATAATTGATTTTGAAGACAATGACCATGCCAAGATTGATGGCATGTAGCAAGTAATTGAGAGTGGAAAACATTGGTTAATTATTCATGTTACAATAATCCAAATTGTAATCCTAAAGAAAATATTAACGACGATTACTGAAGCCCGATTATATTAAGTAATTATTCTAACCGACAAAGTCTTTTATGATTTAATCTCGAAGCTTGAAGAGCAATACGAACATCATCTTTTATAAGTTGAATAAATTTCGTATGAATAGGTAATAATTATATTGAAGTTTATGATACAGTAGTACAAAATTACTATATAAATTATAGAAATACTAATGTTAATGCTAACATACCAAAAAATGCTCCAATAAATGTCCTCTGTATTGATAATTATTATGCAACTATTACATTTAAAAACAAAAAAGATGAGACTATAATTATAGACTCCATCTCAGATATTGAAAAAGATAAAAAAATAAATCTCAATCAACTTCCAGAACAAGAAGAATGATATACAAATCATTACTATCTGAAAAATAACGGAGAGTTTGAAGAAATTGAAAATATATTAGAATTAATAATTACATCAGATTTAGATATCTATGTTGAATCTGTTCAAAATATTATTCCATCAGAACCCGATTTAGTATCATCTCCAGTATCTCATACATCAGGCTGATCTGGAAGACCAATCTCTACAACTAAACAAGAAACTAAAGTTACAGAACAAGAACACAATTCTGCAGACATACAAGATCAAAAAACAACAAATAAACAAACAAATACTTCAACAAATAATGTTACAACTCAAGAAGAAATAAAACAGCAAGTTAAAAAAGTAGAAGATAGATCACTAACAAGATGAGAAATAGCCATAATGACTAATATCTTATTAGAAGTATATCCACAACTAGTTGAGTGAAAACAAGAATTAGATGACGTAAATAAAGCATGTTCTAATTACGCTGATGAACAAAATTTCACAAAAGATGAGAAAAAAGCTATTACAAGACTTTGTAAATTATCAATTATGTGAATTCATAATGATACTAATAAACCATTAGAAGAATTCCTAGCAAATAACAACGCGACTAATGACGAATTCTCTAAGGTGATTAATAGATCAATAGAAAACTATAATGAAAAAGATCTTTCAACTATCAAAGAAGCACTTAAGAAATTAGAATGAGATGAAGAAAACGTAGTATTTGGTACTGTTTATGATGTGTTTATGTCAATCAAAAGTCTCTTTAACTAGTAATAATATAAAAAAGAAGGCGGTTTTAATACCGTCTTTTTTGTTATTAAAAATAATTTTATGTCAAGAATTTAAAGCAAGATAAATCCAATAAATATTTGCTTTCTTAAGTCAAATTACTATAAAGACTAATTGATGGAAATTCGAATTTTTATTTATTGAATAAGTGTATGATTGATTGGATTTTAAATTTTATTGGAGGGGATTATAACAAGAAACAAATTGATGCTATTCTTCCTATAGTTACTCAAATAAATCATTATTACGCAGACTTTGATAAACTATCAGATGATGAAATAAAAGCAAAGACTGAAGAATTTAAAAATAGATTACAGAACTGAGAAACACTTGATGATATCCTTCCAGAAGCTTTTGCTGTTGTTAAACAAGCATGTAAAAGATTAGTAGGAACAACAGTTAAAGTTAAAGGACAAGAATTAACTTGGAATATGATCCCTTATGATGTTCAGCTCATTTGATGAATTATCCTTCATCAAGGTAAAATTGCTGAAATGAAAACATGAGAAGGTAAAACTTTAGTAGCTGTGGCTCCAGTATACCTTAATGCACTTACTGGTAAATGAGTACATGTTGTAACAGTTAATGATTACCTTGCTTCTCGTGATAGTGAATGGATGGCTCATGTTTATACATGGCTAGGTTTAACAGTTTGATCAGTAGTTAAATCAACACCACTTCAATGAAGAAGAGAAGAATATGCTAAAGATATTACATACGTAGAAAATACAGAATTATGATTTGATTATCTAAGAGATAATCTTGTTAAATCAATGAAAGAGAGATCTCTAACTCGAAGGCCTCTTAATTATGCAATAGTTGATGAAATAGATTCAATCCTTATTGATGAAGCAAGAACTCCATTGATTATCTCTCAACCAAGAGAAGAACCAACAGAAAAATATACATATTATGCACAAGTTGTTAATTACCTAACTCCATGTTCTCATAAAAAGAAGGTTTCTAAAGGACTTATTTCAGAAATTTTGAATGATGAATATTGAAAAGAAGAAGAGGAAGATGGAGATTACTATATCGATGAAAAAACTAAGACAGCACAGCTTTCTTGAAAAGGTATAGCTAAACTTGAAGAGATCTTAAAAGTTGAGAATATCTATAAAGATATGTGATATGAAGAAATCCATCATATTGAAAACGCTCTTAAAGCTAAAGCAGTATATATCAAAGATAAAGATTATATCGTTTCAAATGGTGAGGTACTTATCGTTGATGAACATACAGGACGTACTATGCCATGAAGAAGATTCTCTGAAGGATTACATCAAGCTATTGAAGCTAAAGAAGCTGTAAGAATTCAAAGAGAATCACAGACAATTGCTACTATTACTTATCAGAATTTCTTCAAACAATATAAAAAACTTTGTTGAATGACTGGTACTGCATCAACAGAAGGTGAAGAATTCAATAAGATCTATGAACTCGATGTAGTTATAGTTCCAACAAACAAGCCAATAATCAGAGTTGATATGCATGATAAAGTATACTTCAATCAACATACAAAATGGAAGTTTGTTAAAGACTACATTAAATTCTACCATGAAATAGGACAACCAATTCTTATTGGTACGGCAGATATCGCTACTTCAGAATATGTTTCAAAAATACTAGAAAAAGAAGCTATTACACATTCTGTTCTTAATGCTAAATTCCATGAACAAGAAGCTAAAATTGTATCTAATGCTGGTAAATATAAGTCAGTAGTTGTTGCTACAAATATGGCAGGTAGATGAACAGATATTAAGCTTGAAGATGGACTTAATGAAAAGATGGCTCAAAACTATGTCAAGTTCTTCAGAAAAAATGCTAAAACTTGAGCACGTCTTGTAGCCAAAATCTATTCAGAATTTGAACTTTCTTTGATAGAAAATGCTATTAAAGAAGAATATTGATTAAAAGATAATCGAGATAAAAATATTGCTAAATGAGTTGAAGTTGAAGACGGAACAATCTCTATTGCTAAATCAGAAAAGAGAAAAGATAATACAACTCCATATGCTAAATTAACTTTCACTCCATCTGCAATTGACTCATCTAAAGCTACTGTAGAAAAAGATCTATATTTCTGATTATTTATCCTTGGTACAGAAAAGCATGAATCAAGAAGAATAGATAATCAGCTTAGAGGTAGAGCTTGAAGACAAGGAGATCCTGGAATATCAGTATTCTTTGTGGCTCTTGATGATACATTGATGAGAAAGATGTGATGAGAGAAATTCCAATCACTTGCATCAATGTTATTATCTAAAGATGATCTTGAGAATCTAGAATTAACACAAAAACAATTCTCTAAGAATATAACTAGAGCTCAAAAAGAAATCGAATGATGGTATTTTGGAATAAGAAAGCACTTATTTGATTACGATAGCGTTGTTGATAAACAAAGAAAGAGAGTTTATAAGATAAGAGATGAAATTCTTGCTGCTGAAGATAGTGAAGAACTTCAAAAGAAATATGTTGAATGACTTGAAGAAGATTTCTTAACAGAAAGTAAGAATATTATCTTAACTCAGATTACTACTGCTGAAACTACAGGTCAATCTGTCGCAGATCTTCTAATCGTATTAAATAAAGAATTCTGACTTAATATCACACAGCCTGAACATGCTGAATTATCTAAATTGGATTATGAATCACTTAAGGCTATGTTATTAGAAAGATTAGATAGCTACTTTAATAGAGTCTTCTCAACAATAGATACTAAGATATTGTTCCAAATCTTTAGAGAAGTTCATCTCCATTTCTTAGATAAATTATGGATAGATCATATTGATGAGATGCAAAATCTAAGAGAAAAAGTTGGATTAATGTCTTATGCTCAAATGGATCCATTGGTAATTTATAAGAAAGAATCATTTGAGAAATTCCAAGAATTATTAGCTAATATAATAAATAGCACATCATCATATCTATTAAAGCTTGATTTTGACGCTATTGCTGCACAACAACAAGCAACTCAATTAATACAAGAAGAGAATAATCAAGAAAAAGTTATAGAAATCCTAAGTTCTGCTTCTCGTGGTATGTGACCAGTAAGAAAACCTCAGCAACAAAAATCGCAAGAAGATGCTAGAGCTAAGATATTTGAAAAAACATCTTCAAGTTCAGATGATGATGTTGAAGTATTCGAGGTTGTTGATGCTGATGAACCAGCTAAACAAGAAGTAATAAAACCACAATGAAAAGTTAGACCTAATGATCCATGTCCTTGTGGAAGTGGTAAAAAATATAAGAAATGTCACTGAAAAGACGAATAATATAGTAAGCTCCTTTAATTAGGAGCTTTCTTAATCATTTTATTTTAAGATTTCTAATGGCAAAAATTTGAGTTGATTGTGATGAAGTACTATCCGAGACAATTGATGAGATACTTAAACGCTGAGTATTTAAATGAAAAAATATAAAAAAGACTGATATTAATTCGTATTTTTTACGAGATGTTAAGAAATTAAATATCACAAAAGAAATAGGAATCGAACAATTCTTTTGATTCTTTGCATCAGATGATTTTTTCAAGACAAAACCAGTTAAATGAGCTCTTAAAAAATTGAAGGAATTAAAGAAACAGTGACATAAACTCTATGTAGTTACTGCAAGAGCTGAACAATTTAAAGACAAAACGATAGAACGAGTAAATATCCATTTCCCATGAATATTTTCAGGTTTTCTTTTTATGAATCAATTTAAACAAAACGAGGTCTCAAAATCAAAGCTTTGTAAAGATCTTTGAATTGAAATATTGATTGATGACAGTGTAAATAATCTTAAAGATATTAATAGTGCATGAATACCTTGAATATTATTAGATAAGCCCTGGAATAGAGGAGTAGAGGATTGAGAACTACTTAAGAGGGTGGATTCACGAGATGATGTAGATATATCATATTTCATTAAATAGAAAAGACTACTAGAGAAACCTAGTAGTCTATTTTTCTAATTAGATTCTTCAGAATTAGCATCAAATCTTTGATATGATTCAAGCTTTCTTCCGTAAACTAGCCACCACATACTGCGAGCAAATAATGCTGCAAAAGTGCCAGACCAGAATATTGGCATACACTTTAATCCATGGAACATCCAAAGATAAATAGCTGTAAGACCGAATAGAATTAAGCATAAGAATGAGAGTTTTGGAGTATATTTTTCTACATCACAATTCATGATGTTTATCACGAATGTTATACAGAAAAACCACGCCGTAAATGCCATACTTGTATAGTGACCTGTCTGAAACCAAAGCAAAAATGCGTTAAAGAATAGAAAAAGGCCAATACAAAGGTAAATCACACCAAATTTATAAGAGTCTTCAGATTCTTCACCAGAAGTCCCCATTAAAGTCAGAGCAGTACCGAATGATCCGATAACTACGATCATCGGAATTATCCACTCCATAAAATAGCATGTAATCATAGCTATTAGAATCAGGAGTCCTACAACTCCGAACCAGGTACAATTACCATCCTTCTTAACAAGGCCAATGATAAATAGGCCCATTGATATAATTAACGAAAAGACGGCGAGAATTGAAAGTGAAATGATGGTTACCATAAGCTTTGTTTTGTTTTTGTTTAACCGATATAATATAACATTTTGCCTTTTAATAACAAGATATTCTAATACATTATAATTAGAGTCAATATCAATCAGTTTCCCATTGCAATATTGAAAAATTTTTATATTAATTTGTTACATACGATTAATTAAATTAATAAAAATGTTTATTTATGCTTTCTACTTGAAGATCAATCGTGAGATTATGTCTATCAGATTATCAGTAGGTATTATTTCAGGGTAACTTGATGACTCCTTGTCTGTATTCAGCAAGGAGTCTTTCTAAAATAAAAAAACAGGATATTGCTATCCTGCTTTATAAACTAATATTTTTAATTAATAAGTGAATTGATAATTAATTGAATAATTTCATTTTTCAACTGTAGTTGCAACAAAGTTTAATGTTACTGGATCGTTTATATATAAGATATTTCATGTTGAATCATCATCAAATACAACATCAACAAGAGTATAAATCATTCAATCTTCGATTCATGAACTTTCTTGAGTATGTTCCTTAACTGCAGGGAAATCAGGAGTAATATTAGTAATATTATTTTCAGCAGCTGCTGGGAAAACTACATCTCAAGTTGTTACAACTTCAGTAGTTCTATCATATTTAGAATAAGTACCTGATGTAGGGAAGTCTTTTTCAGCAATTCATTCCAAATCAGAATATGTTAATGAAGTGTTGTCTTCATAACTAAATTGGTAATTTGTTGTAATATTTTCATCTTCAATATTTGCAGCAACAAAATTTAATGTTTCAGGATCATTAATATATAATACTTCAAATTCATGACCATCTTTCATTGTAGCTTTCATAAGAGTGTAGATCATTCAATCTTCGATTCATGAACTTAAGATTTCTCTATCTGTTATATATTCACTTTCTGGAGTTAGATATCAAAGATCCATTCTGTTATAAACATGACTACCTTCTCATAAATTTTCACTCTTAACAAAATCATATTTAGAATAAGTATATGATTTTGGGAAATGATTTTCTGTAGCAGAAATTATACCTCACATATCAAGAGATGTGTTTGAGTAAACAGCAGGTGTCTCATCAACAGAATCAACAACTTCTGTTTTATTACATCAAGTTAAAAATAAAGATGAAGCTGCAAGTAATGCAACAAGTGGCAAAATTTTTCTCATCACAATTAAAAATATAAATAAAAAGCTGAGTAGAATATAATTATTTAAACCTCAAAATCAATGAACAGAGTGTTTAATAAGATCAAAAATGAAGTAAAAATCATAAAATTTTAGAAAAAATACAAAAAATCACATAAAAATTTACCAGTTTATAAGCCACAAAATAAAAAAGTGCAAAAAAAGTATAAAAAAATTTGCATTTTTTTTATTTTTGTAGTAT
>CAMJIH010000011.1 GCA_946405785.1 uncultured bacterium
TTAACTCAAGTAGAAACACGATATTGGAAATATCAACGACTCATAGGGAAAGTACCTAAATTAACATATTTAGTATTAGCTTCATCATAAAGCTGAACTTCAACACTTCTAGAAAAGAGTTGTGGATCCCAATAAAAAGAAACAATATCTTCTCAATTCTTTAATACGCTACAAATATTAGCATTAGCCATATTAGCTCAACTAATATTAGTATAAACATAAGTTCAACTATAGATGTTTCTAGCCATTTCAACTAGAGCAGGATTAATTCATTGAACTATAGACATCAAAAAATCCTCATCAGAACTATTCCTAACTAATTGTTCTTTTGGTTCTTCTTTTACCTCTTCTTTCTTCTCAACAACAGTAGTAGTATTAAATCAATCAATATCAAATGTCTTAATTTCTCATAATACACTCTGAGTAGCCCTCATTAACATCAAGAAAACATTACCTCTTTTTTCTATCTTAAATGGATCTGGATTTGTAATAATACCCCGAGAACTTAATGAACGAAGATGTGGTTCATAATAAGGATCTCAATCCGAATTAGAGAAGAGGAGTCTTGATAAAATGGTTCAAAATTCTGCTCTTATAATATTATCATAAGGTTTGAATTTTGTTATATTTATTCACATAATTCACAACTGACAAGCTTCAGTGATTCAATTACTATATTTTCTATCTAAATCTTCAGTAACATCACTAAAATAACAAGACTTAGATTTATCAGGTTGTAATCACATAATATTCTTAGCAAATTTAGCAATAACTTTAGCCATAGCAGCTCTAGTAATAGGTCATTCCATATTAGCTAATTCAATAGAACTATACGTAGTCATTCAATATTGATGAGCAAATTTATAGGCATTATTCTTTTCTCTTGTAAATCAATTTAATTGTACTTCTTGAGCATTTCAATAATCAAACCATGACCATTTTATTGGCACTCATTTAATATTTGAGGTATTTCTATTAATTGAACTATTTAAATTAGAACCAGTAGTATTAGAATTACTATTAGGAGTAGCACTAGTAGTAGATCTACAAGTATCTTTAGATATAGCGACAGAATATATTAGTGTTTTTCAACAACGACTACCATCTCAACAATAAGGAGAAATTTCAAAAACAATTTCTTCTCAATTATGATGAGAGCTTAAAAAATCACAAGTAACAACCATTTCATATTTTCAACTACCATAAGGCGCTGATCAAACATAATCAAAACCAGAAGTACTAGTATTCAATGCATTAAATTTAATTTTATTAGTATTTCAACTTTTTCAATTCCACCTAAAAGTTAACTTTGAAGTACCAGTTGTAACTTGATGAGAGAAATTAGATGATAAATCAATATTGGCAATATCACTAGAACTACTGCAAGAATTAAGTTTTGCACTTACAACATAGTAAAAATTTGCAGAAGTTCATCAATCAGTATCAAACTTAAACATAATATTAGTATTAGGTGCATAAGTATTCAAAAATGAACAACTTATAGGAATAACATATTTTTGATCAGAAAAATTCGCTGTTCATAATACAACATATTCATTTTTAAATCAATCATATGCACTAATTCTCATTTTCTCATCAGTAGCCAAAGGAGATCGAGTTAAAGTAAGTTTACTAAAATCCATATTATATGAATGAGAAATATCCGCCATCTTCAAATCAACTGGAGAAGAACTTTTAGAACAATCAAAATTATTAGGGAAAGAAGTATTTATAGAATACTTTTTCTCAGCAATTCATCACTTATACTTATATATAAAAATCATATCTCATCCAGAAAAATAGTTATTAAGAAAAGTACAACTCATAGGAATAACAAGTTTCCAATCATTAGCAGGAACAATCCATTGCTTATCATAAACTTTAGTAACAAAATTATAAAGACTGAATTCCATATCTTTAGGTTGTTCCTTTTTGTTCCAAGTAAAAGCTAATATATCTCTATCTTTACTAAAAAAATGTGAAATAGTTGGTAGCTTTTCATTTGATCAATTAGGAATGTTATATATTACAGAAGTTGAAGAAGGTCAATCAGTACTATCACTTGAAGACGATGAACTAGTTTTAGTATTTGATGATGACTTATTAGAAGTAGAACTTGAAGAATTTGATGAAGATTTTGAGCTAGAAGAGCTAGAGCTTGAGCTTGAACTAGAGGAGCTAGAAGATGAACTAGAAGATGAGCTAGAAGATGAACTAGAAGATGAGCTAGAAGATGAGCTAGAAGATGAACTAGAAGAGCTAGATGATGAGTTATTATTAGAAGAACTTGAACTAGAGTTTGAAGAACTTGAAGAACTATCTGAAGATGACGAGCTCGAACTAGATGAAGAATCTGAACTAGAACTAGATGATGAATTATTAGAAGAGCTTGAACTAGACGAACTAGAAGATGAGCTACCGCCACATCACAAATTATCATAAATAGATTTGTTTATTTCAAACCTTAAGTCAGAACTCTTATTATTATTAACAACTCAATAGAAAATATAATAAGAATAATAATCTTTAGTATAAGATTTCATATAATCACAATTTAAATCTATTTCATGTTTTTTATCAGCAGCAGGGAATTTTCAAAGTAGTTCTTTAGTCTGACTAGAATAATTATAAGCATATATTTCAACAGTATCATGATATTGATTTGGAACCCAATTGAGTATTACCTTATTTGACGTAACATCTGCCCAAAGTGTAGGCGAATCAGCAAATGCAGATAAAGATATAATAAACAAAGAAAATAAACCAACTAATAAAAGTTTTAATTTTCTCATAATAAAAATTGAAATATAAAAGGTAGTTAATTTGTAGCAAAAAATAGTCTAATTACAATTAGATTATAAAAAAATCTCATACCAAAAATAAAGAAATCAAAAAAACTGAAATATCATAATATCAACTAAAACAATAATATTGACATCTAAGCAATAAATACATATAGTATAAACGTAAAAATACATAAACAACAAATACTAAAATTTATGGAAAAAAAAGAAAATTCACCCAAAAAAGTTCGTAGAATAATTATTAAAAGTCTACGTTGGTTATGTTTCATTTCCTTAGAGGTGATCATAACAGTCTTCAATCTTCTTGCTATTTTTTCAGTCTACTATTACACTAGTTACTGCTTTGGATCTACAGAACGCATCACACCAGATGCACAAACCGTTTCTATCAAAAAGGTAGATGGATTCTATATTATCCAGGGACAAGAATACAACGACTATGCCGAAAAAACATTCCCTGATTGCAAAATCAAGTTCTACAACAAAGAACTTACTTTCAAAAAAGGAGATGTTTACGACGGTAAAAAATACGTAACTGACAAAGTTAATATCCAAGCTACTAATGCAGGATTCCGTGTTTATTACCTGAATAGGTCATATCCCTTAACGACATTAACCAAATTTGACGGATCGTATAAAACAAGATACAATTCGATTTCGGAGAAAAAGGATATGTATGCGAAGAATGGAACATTCTACATAGATGTTGATGAACGGCACGAATTCTTAAACCTTATGTTACTAATTCTCGCTTTAGTCCTTATTCTCGGAATAAGAAAAGTAATAGTGGAACTAACTAATGAATACCTCGAAAAAGAGTACTCGATGACAATAGGCATGCTTTATTGCCTACCTGAACTGTTTAAAAAGAAAGAAGACAAATAAGAATTATGGAGAGCAAGAAACACTTGTTCTCCATTTTTGTTAAAAAACAAAAATTAATAACTTGAAATAAAGGTTCTAAATAATTATTTTAAAAAGACTAAAAAAACAAAAATTATGGATAAAAAGTATCAATTAAAAGTCATCCGGAGTAAATGGCATTTCTTTTACCTCGGAAAGAAACTCCCTGAAGGTATCGATAACGAGGCGACACTCGTAATAAAACTTATCGATATCGAGAAAGTTAAACGTACGAGAAAGAAGTTCACGGCTTTCTGCTCATCATTCGAGATTCTAAAGGAAGAATCCTTAGGAAAGTGGAACATCCGGTTCCTGATCGAACCCAGATTTGATGGAGTAGTTATAGAAGCTCCAGATGGATTCTCAATTGAGAGTGTTAAAAGAGTTAAAGAGAATGGTTAAATCATTCTCTTTTTCAATAATAAAAATTTATACGATTTGATTTTATTAAAAATATTTATATAAGCACGATATCTTTTATACTCTAAAACCAAACACATGGAAAAAGAAAAGAAGATAGTATTAGAAGCTATGAAAAAAGCTTGAGAACCAGTTAATGCTGGTAAAGTAGCAGAACTTACAAAACTAGATAGAAAAATTGTAGATAAAGTTTTTGCTGAACTAAAAAAAGAATGAGCAATTGTTTCACCAGTAAGATGTAAACGAGAACCAGCTAAATAATTAATAGTTGAAATCAGAAATAAAAATAATTATAGTATTGCTAGTCCGAGAGGATTCTGGATTTCAGTTTTTCTATAATTAATAATACACGTAAAATTCGAAATTCGCTAGAATAATAGCGTGGGCCACAGCGGTGGCTCTTTTTTTTATTTGATTTTTTTGATAATAAATATAATTTAAATATGTGTTTTTCACAATTAGACAATATTGTTAATAATCACGTTTTTGAAATTTCAAACAGGGGTGTCACAGCGGTGGCACCTTTTTCTCTATCTGAATTTCTGTTTCATATTTCTTTTAACGATTGATTTATAATCTATACTATTAGATTTAATCCTTTCAATAGTACATTTACTTCAATCAACAAAGACATCTCATCATACAATTGGCTTATATCCTAATTCTATTCTATATTCATTCTTAGTAATTCATCATGATAAATAATGTTGTCTTACTTCCTCCTCATCAGAAGGCAAAACATTAAGAAATTCAAAAGTTCATATTCATTGAAATAATCTATCATTAAAAACTCTAGCTATTTTCTTACTAAGAGGTTCAATACATCTCAAAGAAAAAATCTGATTAAAAGCTTTTACATTTCAAACATTAACTCATTCTCATATTCATAGCACAGCCTTAGGTACTTTATAGATAGCTAATATCTTATCTCTATCCCATTCTTGTTGAGAAATAAATTCCATTTCTTTAGGAGAAGATTGAATACTACTAGGTTTAATTCAAAAAGGAAGAATAGCTAATTTTCAAACGTTTGCAGATCAGGTATGATTTCTCTCCCAAGCTTCTTTAATTCCTCTTACCTGTTCTGCTGATAATGATTGATCGGTTGTTAATATCATTCAAGGAGGAACATCATGAGTTAATAACGAATAATTCCATTTCTCTATTTCTTTTTCTCACTTAATACTCATTGCTAAAGCTTGAAGAGGAGAGTATCATCTAGTAATATAAGGATATCTTTGACAAGGATTAAATTCAGCAAATACTAATACTTCTTCAACCTTTAAACTAATAAATCTTCATCATGAACAATATTTCCAAGAAACTAAATTTCATAGATAATCAACAACAGGTTCAATTGACCATGGAAGTAGAATAGAGAGTCAAATAACTTTTCAACCTAAACTAATCTTCCAGACATAAGCAGTTCAACAAAGCTTCATAAAGGTAGCAATACTACCTAATAAATCAGGACTAATTAAATCAAGATATTCATTATTTAGATCACTATCATATTTATCAGCCAATCTAAACTGTAAAGAAGAAATACTATCAGAAATCACAGTAATAGCAGCATATTGCCATCATATAAAAAACTGAACATATTCAGAATTTCTTAATTTAACCTCTCAGGAAGAAAATCAAGAATATGGAATCCAATTAGAAACAGAATTAGACTTTTTGAATATATTTTTGAACCAATTTTTCATATTGTCAATATCTCAAAAATAAAGATACTATCAAATAAAATTCAAACTCAAGGTAGACTTTAGTGACAAGTTATTGACATTATAATTTTTATATTACAATATTGTCAAAAAGTATTGAATTTAATACATAGGATTCCTATAGTAATGTTATTAATAAACAAAAACAAATATTTAATAGTATGGCTAAAAAAACGACATTCGAATTTAGTACAAGTTCAGGCAAAAGACAGTACTCACTCTGGTTAGATGTGGATGACTACAGCAACCGCTATACGGTCTTCGGCAACAAGATCATCGTCTGTGGTAAAGACACTAAGATTAACAAGAACTCGCACAAGGATTGGTACAAAGCTTTCACTATCGATGAGAGCAATCCCTACAATACCATCATCGAGTTCAAGAAGGGAGCAATTTGTTTCCAGGTTGATACCCTGGACAACTGGGTAAACGATCGTCGCCTGATTATGATTGGAGGTTCTAGAATCTAGAACCTCTTCCTTTTAGTTGAATTTTCATTAACGATTTAATATAACATCAATCTAAACAAATAGTAATAAAACCAAAAAATTAATTTTATGAGGAAAGCTTTATTTAGATTTACAATCGATTCTCCAGATCCAAAACAAGAGGAGAAGAAACTAGATCTACTAATTCCGCTAAGTCCAACGAAAGACGTTGAACCTGATCTAAAAGTTTCACTAGAGACAAGTTTCGCCCCTGTTAACGAAAGCGAGCAGTTATTCAAACTTAGGACAGCAATGAAGTTTAGAATCCGAATCTATTCAGATTACACTGTTCTAAACAAAGACACGTATGCTGAAGCATTTGAAGTAGCAATGAATAAAGACATGCCGAACGAATTAACTGTATCACCAATCAATCCTAAAGATACAGTCATAGTGAAACCCATCAAGATTCTTGAAGACTAGTTACAAAAGGTGCTTAGGTTTACCTAGCACCTTTTTCATACAAAACAATAATTTTAATTTGTATTTTCTAATATTATTAATAAATACTAAAGTATCTTTTATCCTACTATAAATAACCATGAAGAAATTTCTCATAGTTTGATTCATGTTTTTATTTTCAGCTTTTTTCATAAATGTTTCTAATATTACATTAGCTAACTGATGAGAAATAGATAAAAACAGCATCTGATATACCATAAAAAACAGTAAATTAACGTTAACTCGATCTAATATCGGATGAGCAAATACATTAAGCATCGTTGTATTAGATAAATTTTTTCATGGATATGAATTGCTAGCAACAGTACCCATAAACAATAAAAAATATACAATAGATCTTACTAAAGATTTTTTATCAAAATATCTAAGAAGCAGCTCAGAAATAGAATTTGAATTAACAGCTAAAGGAGCTCAAGAAAAATCATTATACTACATTGTTAATGTTAAGTTAGATCCAAAAGGTTTTAAATGGATTGATTGAGATTGGTATTTAGATTGAAAGAAAGAAGAAATATTAAGTAACTGATACTCTAGAGAAAAGAATAATGCATATACATTTGCCTATAACTATTGATTAACAACAACTAAAAGTATTAAAGAAGCAGATATGGATTCATACATAACAAGAGCTCAATTAGCAAAAATGATGTCGAATTTTGCAAAAAACTTATATTTAAAGTTTCCAGATCAATCTAAAAGATGTACATTCAATGATGTTTCTAGCAGCTTAGATAAACAATATGGTAATTGAATCACAGAAAGCTGCAAACTATGAATTATGTGAGTATGAGTTTCCAATTTCAACCCAAATGGTTATGTAACTAGAGCAGAATTTGCTACGGCACTTTCTAGATTATTATATGGAGCTAAAGATTGAAATCCTTATTATCAACCACATATGACAAATCTAAAAAACTGACTAGTTATTTCTGATACAAATCCTAACATTATTGAAAAAAGAGGTAACATACTTTTAATGTTTATGAGAGCTGCACTAAATGTTGTTAGATCGACTGATGAAATGATAGTACTTGACTCATCAAGTTCAGACGCTTCCTAATAAAGAATACTATGATATTATAATTAATAAAAAATTAAAATATTTAAAGAAGTGAGAGTTCCCAATATCTCTTTATCATTAAAAGATAAAAAAATCTTGATTTTATATATATTATTTGTATAATATTTATACTATATTTAAACATAGAACAGCAAGAATAAGATGAAAGAATTTACATATAAGCAAGAAAAAAGAGAAAAAGTACTAAAAGAAAGATGAATAGACTTAGAAATAATAATACATATGATAAAAGAATGATCATACATCTGAATCAGGCAAGTACCAAGCAGACCCTACCAAAGAATGTTTATACTAGTATACGAGTGATATGTTTGTTGTGTACCATTTGATGAAGATGACAAATATGTATATCTTAGAACAGCATATTATAGCAGAAAAATGAAAAAACTTTTAGATAATAATATATAAAAAATGGCAACATCTAAATATGACAATCAAAATCTTGATAAAGAAGAATTAGCAATGGACGAATTGTTTACATCAGAGAAAGCCTTCTTTATTTCCAAAGAAGAATTAGAAAAAGAAAAAGCTAGATACAGTTCATATAAAGTTAAATCAGAATCAAAAAAAGCAGTAAATCTAAGACTTCTATCTTCAGATATTGCAAAAATAAAAGCAAAAGCTGAGTGAATTTGAATTCCATACCAGACACTAATGATCCTTAAAATGCATGAATTCGCAAACTCATAACAATTTCTATATTCTATAATAGATCTCTACTAGTTAGAGATCTTTTTATAATCACATAAAGCAAAACCTGTATGTATTCATAAGACAATTGAAGCATGTAATGCAGGTCAAATCTCTGTTTCAACAGCTGATATATTACCGCCAACTGCATCAACTTTTATTGCTAACCCATGGAAATCAGATCTATCAAACACAGATATAATCTGGTCTAATAAGTAACAAAGATTTCTTTCAGCCAAAATAGAGGAGAGTGTAGTAGTCTCTTGAAAGATATTAATAGTAAAATAATATACTCTTTCATGATGATTAGAGTCTAAAACCTGACTTTCTATTCTGTCAAAGTTAAAAAACACAGAAGGAAATCAATTAAATTTTTCAGGAATTCAATCATAGATTTCAGCCAAATTATTAACAGTTTGTAAATCTTCTAAAATAGAAGTTCTTAATTCATTAATCATAATATGATAAATAGAAATTATCAAATAAAAATTTCAAAATTACACCTAGTTATCATTTACATTTTATTAATTACTCACTGTAATATCTCATTGCATTTATTGATTACTTCATTTTTACAATTCTTAACAGCATCTTCAAAAAAAGGATTGGCTTTAGATCAAGGATGATAAGCACTTTTAGAAAAAAATCACAATCAATTATTTTCCCAATATAACGATTTTTTCTTAACAGGACTTATTAAGTGAGGTTTTACTCACTCATGCACATATACAGCATAATGAACATCAGAATATATTTTCACACAATCTCTAAACAACTTATATGAAATACTCCTTCTAAGACTTCAACTAGAGCAAGGAACTAGTTTTTTAGCTTCTCAAACAATTAAGTTAGCAGCAGATATAAGCATTTTATTTTTAGCTGATAACAAGTCGTTCTCAGATAATTTCTTAAGTTTTGAAGACAGTTCTTTATCTCATTCTATTGATAGTTTAACATTCATTTAATCTAATATTTTTTGATTAAAATAAATTTCTAATTATAATTAAATAAATATTTACATCATTAAATTAAAATGAAAGAACAAAAAAATCCAAATTCTAAATCATTGAAAATACTTATATCTATCATGATTATGACTTGAATTATCATGGTTACTACATTATTGCATTTTTACCTCTTCTTATGTTTTGAATGGATTAAATTAGATTGACATATTATTCCATATTTTATGCCAAAAGAAGAATTTGAGGTAAGCACGATATCTGAAAACCAAATATCATGAATATATGAATATAATTGAGCAACATACGTATGAGATAGTTTAAGAGTAGGCTATGTTAATTTTATACTATCTTGAACTGAATACGATCGAGATAGCTATTCATATCCATGATACCTTGATAATGTCGCAGAAATAGCTGTTAACCAATATTACGCATTTAAGAATTTTCCTACAAGCTTTTGAGAAGACTTCCTATATAATTTAGAATTTTCAAACTGACGTCTAATACACTGTACAGTTCTAGATAAAAAAACCTGAAAAGTCCTATGAGATCCTAATGAAAAATCATGGATTGAGCTACACGATATGATTTCTGAATAGTTAGATTCCTTTCTCCAATATAACCGTAGTTAAGCATAAGTTTCAACATTTTCTCTGAGCTACTCATTTAACTGAGTAGCTTTTTCACTCAATAACTACATCATCAGATTCTCTAATATCTACTAGTGAAGTAATACATAATTTATACAATTTACCAAACTTTTTATCTCACATAAATTTAGACTCTTCATTAATTACTGTTAAATATCACATAACAGAAAAAACTGTAGATCTTCATCTAGCCACATTATTTTCATAAACTAATCTCTTAACTTCCACATAACAATTATTCATTACTTGAATAATGATACAAAATATTTATAGTAACACTACTTGTTAATTCCAACATACAACATAAGTTGGTGACTGTCTAGATACAGTTTTTGTGTTGGAGGCTCCTGCAATTGAGATAATTCCAGGAGCTTTTTTATTTGAAATCAACATCCCTAATTATTATACTACCAGTAAGAGGATTTATGATACTTCAATTCTTCTTTGTACCTCAGACCAGAGGAACAATTCGCATGAGGCTAGCAGTTGCTGGTTGGGTTGCATTGCAAGGAAAGAAGAGGAGACCCCCTTAGAGGCACACGGTTACGGTAGGTCACGTAATTGGACCAGTTCTAGGCCTTCTGGGATAAGGCAAATTAAAAAGGTGTTGCTGAGTCCCTTCAGTTGTGAAAGATTCCTTCAAGTGATTCCCCAAGGATCGTATTACTGAAGGCTAATGTGGAATCCGCCTCATATACTCCTGAGTAGCGACAAGCGAAAGGGATTAAAGTATTTGAGTTTCGAGTAGGTATGATTTCATGCCTACTCATTTTTTTATTCTATAGAAATAATTCTATATTTATCTAAAAGAACTCTAAACTTTAAATCCAAATCAATAGTGGAGTAAGTAATAGAATAATCACTTAATTTCTCAGATTGCACACCAATTCTTTCATGATATTTATTCTTAACTAGCTCAATAATAACAGAAATAATATCCACAGGAATATCATCAAAAGAAGATAAACGATAATTCTGAAAAGTATATCAATTAATATAAGCAAGAGCAGAATCTATATAAACAGCTATTTTATCCTCATCATTTTCTCAAAGAAGATCTTTTAACAAGGATATAAGTTCTGTTCTGGTGCTCATTTTCTTCTTCATCTTCTAGAAGTTAAAGCTTTATTTTCAAAATCAGTTAAATCCTTCACTGGGACATTACCGAAATCAGGATTTAATGTATTAACTTTTTCTTCACTCTTTTCTTCAATAGGAATAACATATTCAACTCAATAAGCTCTTCAAATCTCTTCTTTTAAATCAACTATTTCTCAAATAGCTTTACCATTAATTCTTCATTTAATAACTTTATATAACATCGTATTTATTCTTTACTAAATAAAATAAATTTGTATACTCAAACTAATAAAACGTTTTAACTTCAACAAATAAGCATGATCCTAGACATTCTACCATTAGAAAGAATCCCTGTGAATGAAATAATAGAACAAAAGGAAACAGAAAACAACACACAAGATGAAACTCCAAGTTTTCAAATATTACCAGAAGAAAAACCAGAAGAAATATCATGAACTATAAAAATAATATGAGAAACAAAATGATGAAAAGTTTTTGAAAAATATAATGCAACAGTTGAAAAGGAAGAAACCCTTCAATTTTCTTCTTGTTGTACAATTAGTCATCAAGCTCCAACAATATTATTAAATGCTTTTTATATATTCCTTGCAGCACTAGCAGTTTTTACCATTATTGAATACTTTGAACTACGCTCTAAAAAAGCAGAGCACCCATTTAGAACAGCATTATTTGAAGCTTTTATAGCATGCATAATTGTATTCCTTTTCTGTGCAATAGTTGCATGTTGTTTCATGTATTTTGCCCAATTAACCCTTTAAAATATACTAAAATAAAATGCTACTAGATCTACTACCACCAATGCCATGGAATCCTGATGAAAACTTAGAATCAGCAGAACATATTGAGGTTCCAGAAACTCCAGAAATTCCAGAACAAATTGAAACACAACAACACATCTATTGAACAGATATACAGCAATGCTGACCTGTAAGTTGTGAAACAGCTTTTATTCTAGAAGTTACTGCTAATACTTTTATTATCTGGCTTCTTTCTGTAATAATTCTAACTGGTTTAATCTACCTAATAACACGTAACAAGACTAAAGCATGAACATTTAAGCAAGCAATGAAAAAAATCTGGAAATATTATATTATTATGTGAATTATCCTTGTTATACTAACTTGTGTTACAATCAAAATAATGTTCCGATTATCAGGTTATTAAAACTGCCACTAGCTACTAGCAGCAGTCTTAATAACAGAGAAAGCATCCTCAGATAATGCTAATCAGCATACTCTTGCTGAGGCTTTTAGCGAACTAACATCTTTCTCCCATCCTCAAGCTCTATAACCGAACTCAAAAGTAAATCATCTTTTAATTCCTAAAGCATAATGCTTTAAAGATCCAAAAGCGATAAAAGGAGTATCTACGGCTATAGCTCAAGATGGCATTACATCAGTTAAAACAACAGGGTATCATAAAAGATATCCTTTTTCTCAATTATCTAACGTTCTGTATAAAGGTCTTCAATCTTCATCTTTAAGTTTCTCTATGACAGCAATAGCATCTTGAGACATAAACCAAGAAGGCTTATGATGTTGTTTATATTTTAAAGGAACTTTTCTAATTGCATCAATCAAAGCATCATGATTAAGAGAAGCAATACCTCAAGTTAAAGTAACAACATTAACGTTTGTTAAATTAGTTATTCAAACCATATTAGAGTTATCTGCTCAAACTCAAGTTCCTAATAAAATTTCTTTATCAAGAAAATAAGCAAAAGCTTGAGCAAATTCTTCCTGCGCTTTATTCCAAATTTCATCAGCATCAGCTTCATCTTCTATTAACTCATATGTAACGTTTAAGATTGCTCAGATTTTTTTAGCAATCATTTCTTTTCTTTCATATTGAAGAGCAGTATCCTGAAAAGCAACAGCTTCATCAGTATAAAAAACCTGTAATCATGATTTCCTTAGAATAAAATACTTAGTATTAGAATTCATTCTAGAAATATCACAATCTTTCCAGATTCAATATCTCTCCATAATTCTATAAACACCTTTTTCAAATTCAGGATGAACTAAATATCATCCATCAGCAGGTGTTCAAACATTCATAGCTTTAATAGCATTAAGATCTCATTCTTTTAAAATCTTTAATGCTTTAACGAATTCTTTTTGTAATGTAGATAAATCATCTCATGCTCACATTCTAGATTTTTCTACTAATTCTCTCATTTGTGATTTCATCTCCTTAATATCAGGATTATCACTCAATGAGAGTTCTTTAAGTTTAACATCCATTGCTGCTTCTACTGCAGAAGGCACTGCTTCTTCCAGTGATTTAGCAACGACATCAGCCAGCATTTCTTTTGTTTGTTCTTGCATAGGTTGTATAAATAGCAAATAAAAAAGTATAATAAAATAATATAAAACTAGGTTCTTAACGTCTTTTTATATTTCTCTAATCATTCATTAATCGCTCTTGAAGCACATTCTAACGTCTCCTCAGCAATAAGCTGTGAATCATTTATTCTTTTAATTTTATCCTCAACTAAGAGTTCTAAAAGTCACTTAATATCAGATAAAATATTTACTACATCTTTATTTGTAATTTCTGAGCTATTAACTATAATAGATTCGTCGGTGGAGTCATTCACACCTCCATCGCCACAACAATTTTCATAAAATGAAGAGCTTCATACCTCTTCATTTTCTTTATTCTCTGAAGTCATTTCTTCAATCATTCAAGTCTCTTCTAATAAGTGTTTTTGATCTAAACTTAATGCATTAGGATTACATGGAACAGCAACAAAAGAGAGCTCTAATAATTCAGCTTCTGTAATAATTTTATTATCTTGTTCATCTCTAGCTTTAGGAATAAATCATACAGACACAGACTTAATCATTCCTTCATCATAAAGATCAGCTAATAATACTCCTAAAGGATTCGTAGATGAAAATATTCATTCTATAACTAATTGATTATCCTTAACATAAATCTCAGTAGCCTTACCAACAATATTTTCTATTTTATAAACATGATTAGCAATAATCACAGGATTCTTCATAAAGTTTTCCCAAGTCCAACCATCTAATTTTATAACCTCTCATGATCTATCAACATCTTCAGTAGAAGCAACAACTCTGAATTTTCTTTCTTCTTTTTCATCACTCAATTCTAATAGAGATAAGGATTCCTGTATTTTAGTTAAAGAATCCTCACTAATTACTTTAAAAGTAGCTTGTAAATTATTCATAGTCTAAAATATAATAAATAAAAAATTAATAACTCGCTTGAGTATTTTTAAGATAAATCTCTACAGCCTTTTTAGTCCTTAAATCATAATGTCCTTTAAAAGAAATTGATTGCTTGGTAATATCATCCAAAGTAAAAGCAGGAGTCCAATCAGTAATAACAACCTTAGATAAATCTATCATAAAAGTAGGGTAGTTATCTTCTGAATAAGGATACAAAGTATCTTCAGCTAAAACTCTTAACGCTTTAAATCTTCATTGTAAATAATCTTCTTTATAAGAGTTATCCTGAAATAATAATTCCATACTACCTTCAATAGAGAACGAACTATTAATATAATCAATAGGATCTAATGAAGATATACACTCAATATCTTTAACCTCTTTTTTAAATGAGATAGTAATCGATTGTAAACAAATATTTTGAGCACTATCTAAATGCTGCAAATCATCAGCAATGAAAACTTTTAACATATTAGCTACGAATCATTTCTCATCATTATAACTAACAACATGATTAGCTTCCCTCTCTCATTCCCTTGCTTTTAAATTAATAGATACTATAAATTTACCTCAAACTTCAGCTGTAAAATCCATACTCTCTATCATAGCAAGAGCATAAGAACTTCATCATATGGGAGTATTTACTCCTACAGTAAGTGTTGGATGAGTATTAGATTCTAACAACGTAAAAACATGTTCAAACACCTCTTCTCAACTACTTTCTACTCATCACATAAGTGCTTTTAGGAAAAAGCCGATACCATTAGGATAAACCTGTCATCATAAAGTACCTTCAGACCACCTCTTTGTTACCATTGAATGAGTAGTATCAACTAACGTATCAATAGCTCAAGAATCCTGTTCAATCTTAGCTCTATCAAAAAAAGTATGATCAGTCCAAGGAAACCAATATTGGATAGGAAGTTTTTTAACTCATCTAGTATCTTCAATACTTACTCCTACTCAGACTTTTTTTCAGATAAATCGCATAATAGAAAATTTAAGGATAAAGAATTATCCCTGGTATCATTTTATTAATAATAAAAGTCTAAAATTCAGAAAATCAATACTTCAAAAACAGAGTGATTTTTTGCAAATTATTGACTTTTGATATATAATATATGTACAAGGTTTTTATTATACTACACACAAAAAAATGAAAAAACTATTCTGAATTTTTAGTTTATCAGTACTATTATTTTCCACTTTTGCACCAAGTTTTACTTATGCAACAGGTGAAGTAGGAATTCAAGCACAAGAAATTCTTAGTGATACATTAATTGATTCAATGAATATGTTTGAAAATTCACGTTGAGTAACTAGTCTTCAACAATCACAAGAAGCTGTTAATCTATTTTGAAATCAAGAGGAAGACCAAATAAATACAAACGAAGAAGCAGATCCAAAAATAGAATATGACAATGAAAATAAATTAATAACAATCACTTCAGAAAAATATAATCACTCAATAACATTAAAAGATAAAAATGTATGAGCAGAGAATGTTTGAGACTATTGAGATTATTTAAGTTTTTCAACTACGATATGTCCAACATGATTTCACACACCTAGTAAAATTGAATGGGAAAATTTAATATTATTATATAGTTTAATAAAAAATAATGAAAGTGATTTTGCTACAGATTTTAAACTTCCGTATGCATGAGCAAAACAAAATTGAAATTTTCTTGGTTCAACAGTTTCTAATCTCTGATATTACTGGTCATCAACGGATTGGACTGGTTGAGATTATAACTGATTTTATACGCTAATAAAAAAAGAAGATTGAACAATACAAACAGATAAATATTACCCAAAATGAATGTTTTCACTAACAATACGTTGTTTTAAAGACAATAACGAAAAAATTAAATTAGTAAAATTTAATCCAAATTGATGAGCATTCTCAGGAATGAGAGAAAACAAAACAAAAATAATTAAATACACATATAATTGAGACGAAATAATTCCAATAAACAATATTCAAATTCCTGATAGAGAAACAGAGGATAAATCTCAACAATCATGATGGATGTTTGCATGATGGTATACAACAGCTGAAAACCAAACAGAAGAATTTGATATAAGTAATCCACAAACAACAACTGCATATGCTAAATGGTTGCCATTTAATGATTTAGATTTAAGTGTAATATGACTACCATGAGTAAAAATAATGGATAGAAATATGTGAGCTGAGGAAATTGCCGATGGAACTCTTTGAACTACAGAAAGCAACAGTAAATTATGATACTATTATCAATGGTGAAATAATTATTGATTTAAGAACAATTGAAATTTACAATATTCAGACATAACTAATTCAAATAATGATAACAGAGTAGATTGAGATGAATATTGACCAAATAATTATTATTACAGCAATACATTTAAAAAAATCCAAACTTCACCATTTAAATGGACTAAAAAAAATAATAAAAATTTATGGTGATGAGAGAATGCAACCAATTCAGATATTGATAAACAATGACCATGTCCTAAATGATATCACATACCAGATACATTAGAACGGAAAACAATAAATTTTATTTTACCAAAAGTATTATATAAAAATGAATGTTCCGGAAAATGAATATGAGAGTGCTTAGCTTTAAAATTAAAACTTCCATATGCAGGTTATCGTTACTTTCAAGATTGAAACATTAAATGAAAGGGTAACTATGCAGAATATCGAACTTCATCTCCATATTTAGATGACAACGCATATTACTTATACATATACAATAACAACATAATTGAGCCACAAAGTTCTTATTATCGTGCTTATGGTTTATCGGTCCGCTGTTTTAAGGATAATTTAAAATTAAATAACTTAACATTTAATTTAGAGAACTGAGAAAGTATTAAATACAATAATTTAAAATGGCGAGAGACAATAGATGAATCTTACAAGCCAGAAGACCAAGTAAGAGAAAATGCTAAATTCTTATGACGAGTAAAAATGAATGGAAATGAGATTTTTGAATTTTGAACAAATAGTATAATTACTTGAGATACTAACTTATATCCCAAATTTAAATGTAATACATGATATATTGAATCATTAGATTGAAAATCTTGCGAAAAAATTAAAATAAATTTTTATCTTAATACAAATACTGAATTAGCAACAGATTTACATGCAACAATCATATCACATAATGAATGAAAAGAAGGGAAAGTTACAAGAATTTCACACACACCAAATATAGATGATAATTGAAATTTTATAACACACTGATGAAAACGACTACATTATTCAACTAGTGAACAATGATTTGTTTGATACTCTGAATCTTATAACGAATCTATTTCAATAAATTGAAATGACGAGATAAATGTTTCTATTCAATATAGATGAAGACCAAATGATCGGTGCTGATTATGATGATGAAATTGAATAACTGTATATTCAGGGCCATATATAAAAGATATAATGCGAATAAGTCCATCTGATTATCCAACAGTTCCAAATTACGAAATAAGGAACATAAAAATAAAATGAGATACAGTTTCATTTAGTAGTAATTGATGATGCCCATGATATTGATATTACGCCATAATTGAATGAACTGGTTTAATAGATGTTGTTAAATATAATAAAACAGATATTGATAACATACAAGACCCAAATAAAAAATGATATACTTTTTGATGATGGTACTATACATGATTGATAGAAGAATTTAATCCTGAAACAGTTTCAACATGAGAAATAGTAAATGTATTTGCTAAATGGAGTCCACATAATTATACAATTAAATTTGATATCAACGGATGAACTTGAGTAACAAATGATATTAATGCAACATATTGAGAAGAGATACAACTACCAACAGTATCAAAAGAATGATACACATTTAAATGATGGAAGTCAGAAGATTGAACCATCTATACTAATTCCATTCCAGAATGAACATGAGTAACTACAGAAGATTGAATAAAAATAACACTAACAGCTCAATGGATACAAAATTCACCTTCAGCATGAGGAGGACAATCAATAACTCCAACTAAACAAGAAACTAAAGTTACAGAACAAGAGCACAACTCAGCAGATACAGAAGATCAAAAAACAACTAACACACAAACAGATACTTCAACAAATAATATTACAACTTCTGAAGAAATTAAGCAACAAGTTAAAAAAGTGGAAGATAGATCTCTAACTAGATGAGAAATAGCAATAATGACAAATATCTTATTAGATGTATACCCTCAATTAACAGATAATAGAGAATTAAACGAAGTATCAGAAGCCTGTGAGAATTACGCTGATGAACAAAACTTTACTAAGGATGAAAAGAAAGCCATCACAAGACTTTGTAAATTATCAATAATGTGAATTCATAATGATACAAATGAACCACTAGAAGAGTTCTTAGTGAATAATAATTCAACAAACGACGAATTCTCTAAAGTAATTAATAGATCAATAGAAACATACAATGAAAAAGATTTAACAACAATCAAAGATGCTCTTAAGAAATTAGAATGAGATGAAGAAAATGTAGTATTTGGTACCGTTTATGATGTATTTATGAGCATTAAAAACATCTTTAACTAAAATAAAACAGACAATTATAAAAAAGTACTAACATCTGTTAGTACTTTTTATTTAAAAGAAATTATATTTATCAAACATAATAAGTATTAAAATCACCTATAATACGACCTCAATCAAAATTCTTTTCACAACTAATTACAAAATCATATTTATTATTCTTATCATAAACAGAAGGATCTTTTCCTTTTTCAATAGGATGTATAGTAAACGACCAACGATAATCACCATCAGAATCAATATAGTAAAAAGAAACTCCATCTCATCAATTTGAAGATAAGTAATCAAGATATCATCAATTATGAAAATCGTCTCATAATCTAATACTGAATCAATACTTATCATTATAATAGAGCACTTTATTTCATTCAAAATTTTGAGCAACTTTAGTTGTTCATCAATTAAGAATAGTAAAACCTTCAGACTTATAAAAATCTAAAGAAGTTTTAGCATCACCTCATTCAACACTTCTTCTAAGCATAGTCATAACATTTCATCTTATTGCATTTCTATAATCAGGATCTTTAATATTTACCATTATTCAAGCTCTATTTAGATCATACAAATGCTTTTGATAATAAGGATGTCATCAATTATTCTTACCTCAATAAATAAGCCTAGAAAGAATAGTTCAAAATTCAGCTATTGTAACCTTATCATAAGGCCTAAATTCAGTAATTCATTGTCACATCAATCATAATTTACAAGCATTATCAACTCAATAATCATATTGTTTATCCAAATTATTAGCAATATCAGTAAAATGACAACCAAACAATGCATCTGGAGTTTTATTCAAAATATTTATAGCATAATTACTTATCATCTTAGCTAATTCAATTCTAGTAATATCTCAATTCATATTAGCTTTATTAATTGTTGGTTGAGTAGTTATTCAATTATTAAAAGCCCAAGTATATGATAATTTCTGTTCATTAGAAAAATTTGCACTAGTAAAGCCAATAAACAAAGAAGAAAGTACTAAACAGGAAAGAATAAATTTTTTCATAATTTTATTCATAAATAAATAATATTATTTAACATCAAAGAATGAAGTAATAGGAGCTTTAACACTTGGATCATACGTTACTTGTCTAAAATAATGTTTGTTATTACTTCAAGTAAAAAGCGGATAGGTTCAATCAAACTTAGAAGTGTCAACTTTTGTATTTTTATCTAATACATCTATTTGAAACACTTCAGAATATCATTCTGTTCTTAATATTTCACTCGAACATGAATCACATTTTTTATAAACAAATATGTAATAATGAGGAGGCGTCATAAAAGTTCTATAATCATTATCAATTACTCATCAACTATATTCTTCTCACAATTCAATTTTAATTCAAAATGCTTCATTATAATAAATTGTTTTACCTCAAACAATACTTTGAACTCAAGCTCATGTTCATCAATAGATCACTCCATATCAAGGGAATCTTTCATCAGTTTTTAGTTCTGTTTTTACAGTAATATCATAACACTTATCAGCTTCTTGCTTTATTTTTTCACAATCAACTCAATTAGAACAGGCATTAATATATTTATACCTACAATATTTACTAGCAACACTATTTATACAAAAATTCCTTTTTTCTCGAGTTCTAGCTTCATCTGTATAGAGATCTCATCATGGTCCTATATCTTTAAAAGATTCCTTTGTCTCATCAAAACATTGATAAAACAAACTAGACCGTTCAGTATTAGTATATCAATAATACTTAGTAACTGTCTTAACTTGATGATTATCTATTCTTCTCTTTAACTCATCCATCCACAATGTAAAAAACTCATTAGTTTCATTTCAAACAAGTAAATTATATACATATTTATCAGCCTCTTTAAGACATCACTCTTGATCTTTAGGATCACAATTTAATGTTTTTACGATATTAGAATAATCAGAATAATAAACATCTGAATCATAATAATAGAGTTTATTATAAGTTTCATATCCACCATGATATGGTATTCGGAATATTACATCTGAAACTATATAAGGATTACACATATCACTTAATAAACGATAATATATATAAAATCAAAGTCAATCTTGACCATCATAATCATATCAAAAATATCAATCTTTGTAAGGAAGGATTACAGATTTCTTTGGTAAAAAAGCATCATAGTCATCTTGACCATCAAACAATGCCTCAAAATGACAACTAAAGGAGGTATCTTGCTCTAATTCATCATAACTTGGAATTTTACCACTCGCTGAAGTTTTTACTCATCATTCTTTGCTCCTTTTAAGCATAACCATTACATTACCTCTAGTCTCATTTCTCTTATCGGGATTTGAAATATTTGTTATAATTCATTCACCTTTTAATTGGTTGAGATGTTTTTGATAATAAGGATCTCATCAATTATACTTATCTCAATAGAGGAGTCTTGAAAGAATTGTTCAAAATTCTGCTCTAGTAACTTTATCATAAGGTCTAAATTTAGTTATTCATTGTCCCATTAATCATAACTGACAAGCATTAGTTACTCAGTTATCATATTGTTTATCCAAATCACTAGTTACATCAGTAAATACACATTTCTTAGTTGTATCTCATTTCTTTTTTAATGTCTTAATTGCATAATTGCTAATCATTTTAGCTAATGCAATTCTTGTAACTTCTCAATTCATATCAGCTTTATCTATTGTGGACATGGTTGTTATTCAATTATTAAAAGCCCACGTGTATGCAGTCTTTTCTTCACTAGAATAGCCTGCTTT
>CAMJIH010000012.1 GCA_946405785.1 uncultured bacterium
ATGATGCAAGTAACTTATATAATACAAGACAAAACTATTGATTAACACCAACTCCAATATCTTCACCAACAGCAGAAACAATAAACGCATTACTTAATTACAAAAAAACAAGTGCTATATATTATCTCCATGATGGTGAAGGAATAATACATTATGCAGATACTTTAGAATGACATAATGAGAATAAAAGAAAATACTTATAAATCTTGGTTGATTCTTAAGATTTTTAAATTGTTTGATTCGCATCATTTTGGATCAATATCTTTTAAGAGAAAGGATAAGAAGCTACTTGCATAGCATCATGTAGGAAGAAAAAATTTGAGAATAAGATTTCAGTCTTTCCAATCCCATTCCAAATCTTTTGGTAGAATCCACAATGGTCTTCTGTATCAGTATATCTTAATTTTTTTTAGTATAGTTTCTCATCCCTCGAGAAACTTACTTTCTTTTATAATAAGATCATCATAATTTCTTCATAGTGTTCATTCTTTGCAAACCAGTTGTTCTGTACCAAGTACAGGTCCTGTAGGAATCCGTTTTCATTCAATATAATCACTTTTCCGGAGATATTCACTTGGTTCTCGAAAGGGTTTTCATTCGTGTAGCTCTTTTTCTTTTCGGTAATCAAAATGAGATAATTTATTGTTGTTATAGAGAGAAACTTGGGTTCAAAAAGCATTCCATCAATTTACCATAATATCTCAATCAACAAGGAATTTCTTTTCGTCCCATCTTCTCATTACATATTCATTAAACCAAAGACTACCAAATGTCTGAAACATAAATTTCTGTTCATAGTCATTATTAAAAACAGGTTTCTCTCACGAAAAAATCTTTTGAACTTTTTTAAAATTCTTGTTTCCTTTTCAAAATCTTTGGTATCAAAAAATGTTTGGAATTCATTGTGATAGGCTATTGGTCAGATTTTCTTCTATTTTATTTTTCAATAAATCTGGAAGTGTTTCTCTTTTTTTTAATATTATTGTAAATTGGTTTCATTTATTTTTTCATACTGAAAGAGGTGTGCTGTGCCATCATGTTGATAGAATGTTTTCGACTCAGTCTATTGATTTTATAAAAGATAAGAATTCTTTTTCTCATCAACAATGTTTTAAGTGTTTTTTTTGTATACTGAGTCGTTGTTGGGTTATTCAGTCCTTATCTTTTAATCAGGTAATTCAAAGATTATTCCTTTTTATGTCAAACTTTTTACAGATAGAATTTATAACATCCATAGTGTTTATATGTTTCTTTTCAAAAAAGATATAGAAAAAATCTCAAACTCAATCCAAGTTGTAATCAAGAATCTCTTTAACAATAAAATCTTCAGGTGTGTCTTTAAATGAAAAGTACATATATAGGATTAAGACAGTAAACTATATAATATAAGTAATATAATCCAGATAAGTCAAACAAGATAAATCTTTCGAACAAAACGAGATTTTATTGTCTTGTGTCTGAATGTGTCTATAGCAAAAATAGCACCGACTCGTCATCATAAAATACTAAGAATTAGTAGTGTTTTTTCACTAATTCTTCGTTTGTTGTGTTTTGCTTTTCGTTTGTCTATTCATCGAACAGTAAATGTAATGATATTGATGAATACTATATAATATAAGAGATATCTCATAAGAAAAAAACGGATAAACATTAAAAGATTATGTTTCTAAGAAAAAAAATCTACTAAAAATAATAGGCAATATTTTTACTAAAAGACGAAGAAAATGAAAAATTGACGAGAAATGCGGCATACGAATGAGGGTAAAACATCAAAATTGACAATATTTTGACATTTAGCAAAAACGACAAATTTTAATTTTTTTTCTGAGAAATAAAAAAACGAAGCGACCCAAAAAGGAGAAAAAGGCCAAATAAAACCTTAATAAAAAAAATCGTAAAAATCTCTTGCAATTAACGGGGAGATGTGTACTATAATCCTCGCAATCAAAAAAGATGGGTTGCAGATGAGATCCTTAACAATGACATAATATATTACACTATTTCTTAGTAGATAAATCTATTTAAAAGCAATAAAAGGATGCCTTGGGTAAAAAAGAGGAAGAAAGACGTAGCTGGCTGCGATAAGTCTTGATGAGGTGCCAACGACCGCTTGGAGTCAAGAATTTCTGAATGGGGTAACCTACTCTGTATAACGGAGTACAAAATTGACAAGACCCACTGAAGTGAAATATCTCAGTAAGTGGAGGAAAAGAAATCGTAATGAGATTCCCTTAGTAGTGACGAGCGAACAGGGAAGAGCCTAAACTCTATTAGTGTAAGTTTCTAGGCGTTGCTAATAGGAGGGTTGTAGGGTTGTTCATGAGTAGCTAGAACTACTCGAAAGTAGAGTGATTTTGTTAGGAGAAGTGCTTGGATGGCATACCATAGAAGGTTAAAGTCCTGTATCTGAAAACATGATCCCGCTTTGTAACAATACCTGAGTAATATCAGACACGAGAAATCTGGTATGAATCTGCCCAGACCACTGGGTAAGGCTAAATACTTTTTTACACCGATAGCGCATAGTACCGTGAGGGAACGGTGAAAAGAACCCCGGGTAGGGGAGTGAAATAGAACCTGAAATTTATTGCTTACAATTGAGTGGGAGCCGCAAGGTGACCACGTACCTATTGACGAATGGGTCAGCGAGTTATTAGTGGTAGCAAGGTTAAGCCAGTTATAGGTGGAGCCGTAGCGAAAGCGAGTCTGAATAGGGCGAATTTAGTTATCATTAATAGACCCGAAGCGGTATGAGCTAGTCATGGGCAGGTTGAAGGCATAGGAAACTGTGCTGGAGGACCGAACGGGTTGGTGCTGCAAAACCTTCCGATGACCTGTGATTAGGAGTGAAAAGCTCATCGAATACCGTGATAGCTGGTTCTCTCCGAAATGCATTTAGGTGCAGCCTGTAATTTAGGTCTTAAAGAGGTAGAGCTCTGGAAAGGCTAGGGGTGTCGAGAGGCATTACCAAACCTTACTAAACTTCGAATGCTTTAAGGAATATTACAGAGTGGGACTACGGGAGCAAGTTTCGTAGTCAAAAGGATAACAGTCCAGATTTCTGACTAAGGTCCCTAAATCAATGCTAAGTGGAAAATGAGGTGCTTTTACTTATACATCCAGGAGGTTTGCCTAGAAGCAGCAATCCTTTAAAGAAAGCGTAACAGCTCACTGGACTAGTGAAGGTGCGCAGAAGATGTAACGGGGCTAAGCATTGTACCGAAGTCGAAAGCCAACATAGCAATATGTTGTGCGGTAGGAGAGTGTTCTTACGGGATGAAGCTACACTGTGAGGTGTGGTCGACTAGTAAGAAGTAAAAATGCTGACATGAGTAACGCTTATTGATGAAAATTCAATATATCGAAACCCTAAGGATTCCTACGCAACGTTCATCGTCGTAGGGTTAGTCGGGACCTAAGACTTATCCAGAAATGGAAAGTCGATGGATAACTGGTTAATATTCCAGTACTTAGATATAGAGTGATGGAGTGACGCATCGAGATTTGTAAGAGCTCATTAAGGATTTGAGTCGAAAGAATAAGGTTTTTATAGCGTTTGTTATAAAGGTAGTTGCAGGAAAATCCACAACTATTGATACTGAATTTGATCGAAATTTGATTCCTCGGAATTAGAAATTCTTATCGTTTTGGTGCCGAGAAAAACTTCTAAACTTAATCTATATTTAACCCGTACTCAGATCAGACACTTGTGGGGTGGTAGAGGATACTAAGATAGTCGAGATAACTAATGGGTAAGGAACTTGGCAAATTAGCGGACGTACTTTCGAAATAAGTCCTGTCCTGAGTAATCAGGATCGCAGCGAATGAGATGGGGGGAACTGTTTATCACAAACACAGCTCGTTGCTAACTCGTAAGAGGATGTATAACGGGTGATGCCTGTCCAATGCCAGAATGTTATGCTCTCTTGTGCAAGCTCGAGGGTTAAGCACTGGTGAATGACGGCCGTAACTATGACGGTCCTAAGGTAGCGAAATTCCTTGTCAGGTAAGTTCTGACGCGCATGAATGGCACAATCATCCCCATGCTGTCTTACCCTTAGACTCGGTGAAATTACATTCCCGGTAAAAATGCCGGGTAGTTACAGTTAGACGGAAAGACCCTGTGAAGCTTTACTGTAGATTGATATTGGATTGTAGCATGTTGTGCTCAGTATAGGTGGGAGGCTTTGAGGTTTCGACTTTGGTCGGGGCTGAGCCAATAGTGAGATACCACCCATGATCTGTAGCAGTTCTAATCCCTATGTTGGGAGACAGTTTCAGTTGGACAGTTTACCTGGGGCGGGTGCCTCCTAAAAAGTAGCGGAGGCGTGCAAAGGTTTGCTTGTTACGGATGGAAACCGTGATGAATGTGTATTCGCATAAGCAAGCTTGACTGTGAGACTGACAGGTCGAACAGATACGAAAGTAGGCGAAAGTGATCCGGATCTTCCAAGTGGAAGGGGATCCGCTCAACGGATAAAAGTTACTCCGGGGATAACAGGCTAATGGAATCTAAGCGTTCATAGCGACGATTCCGTTTGGCACCTCGATGTCGACTCGTCGCATCCTGGGGCTGTAGAAGGTCCCAAGGGTTGGGTTGTTCACCCATTAAAGCGGGACGCGAGTTGGGTTCAGAACGTCGTGAGACAGTTCGGTCCCTATCTACTGTAACCGTAGGATATTTGAGAGATGCTGACCCTAGTACGAGAGGACCGGGTTGGACGAGCCTCTGTTAGTACCAGTTGTTCCGCCAGGAGCACCGCTGGATAGATAAGCTCGGAAAAGGTAACCGCTGAAAGCATCTAAGTGGGAAACTTGTCTCAAGATTAGATATCCCTCTTCTTTATGAAGGTAAGATCGCTGCTAGACTAGCAGTTTGATAGGCATTAGGTGTAAGCCCTGTAAGGGGTTGAGCCGAGATGTACTAATTGATCGAGCGGGTTTATCTTCTTTCTAAGAAATAGGTAATATATTATGTTATTGTGAGGATTAAGGAAAAATGTGTTGAATTAAAATGAGAAATCTTTATAAGTCAACACTGTTCATTATTAGTAACGGTAGTGCTGATGCGGTATATGGAAACACCTGTTCCCATTCCGAATACAGAAGTTAAGCATATACTGGTCGATGATACTGGTTCTATCAGAGCTGGGAAAGTAGGTTAGTGCTACCATTACTAAGGATGGATTCCTTAGAAAAGAGATCATTAATAGTACTAAAAAGAGATAAAGTGTGAAACTTTTTGAAGAGTTTGACCCTGGCTCAGGATGAACGCTAGCGAAATGCCTAACACATGCAAGTCGAACGAACCTTGCGTCGTAGTAATACGTAGTAAGGTTAGTGGCAAACGAGCGAGTAACGCGTGCTTAACCTGCCCCGAAGTTGGGTATAACTACAGAGATGTAGCTAATTCCCAATATGCTCACGATGGTGAAATCCCAATGGGAGGAAAGATTTATCGCTTCGGGAGGGGGGTGCGTCCTATCAGATAGTTGGTGAGGTAACGGCTTACCAAGTCTATGACGGGTAACCGGTCTGAGATGATGTCCGGTCGCGATGGGACTGAGATACGGCCCATACTCCTACGGGAGGCAGCAGTGGGGAATCTTGCACAATGGACGAAAGTCTGATGCAGCAATTTCGCGTGAAGGATGAAGCATTACGGTGTGTAAACTTCTTTTTTGGCAGAAGACGAATGACGGTATGTCAAGAATAAGAGACGGCTAACTACGTGCCAGCAGCCGCGGTAATACGTAGGTCTCAAGCGTTATCCGGATTTACTGGGCGTAAAGTGTCCGTAATCTGAATTATAAGTCTGTCTTCAAAGACCACGACTCAATCGTGGGAAGGGGGTGGATACTGTAATTCTGGAAGTATCTGGGGGTTAGTGGAATTTCCGGTGGAGCGGTGAAATGCGTTGATATCGGAAGGAACGCCGAAAGCGAAAGCAGCTAACTACAGAATACTTGACGATGAGGGACGACAGTTCGGGTAGCAAACAGGATTAGATACCCTGGTAGTCCGAACCGTAAATTATGCTTGCTAGATGTTTTTGTTAATTTATTAGCAGGAGTGTCGTAATCTAACGAGTTAAGCAAGTCGCCTGGGTAGTATATTCGCAAGAATGAAACTCAAAGGGATAGGCGGGGGAACACACAAGCAGTGGATTATCTAGATTAATTGGATACTAAGCCAAGAATCTTACCTAGGATTGACATGTATTGTGTCTGCGGTGAAAGTCGCATATCCGTACTTGTACGGAGCTTTACACAGATGGTGCATGGTCGTCGTCAGCTCGTGCCGCAAGGTGTCTAGTTAAGTCTGGAAACGAGCGCAACCCTCGTGCTTAGTTAGTATGTCTAAGCAGACTGCTCGGGTAACCGAGAGGAAGGAGAGGATGACGTCAGATCCTCATGCCTCTTACACCTAGGGCCTCATAGATAATACAATGGGTAGGTACAGCGAGAAGCGATACCGCGAGGTGGAGCAAATCTTTAAAACTACCCTTAGTTCGGATTGTAGTCTGGAACTCGACTACATGAAGTTGGAATTGCTAGTAATGGCAGATCAGCCATGCTGCCGTGAATACGTCCCTGTTCCTTGCACTCACCGCCCGTCAAACCATGGGAGCTGAGGTTCTTTGAAGACTCACTATGTGGGTTAAGGAGGAAATCAGTGACTGGGGTTAAGTCGTAACAAGGCATCCCTACCGGAAGGTGGGGATAGACCACCATTCTAATCAAACACTTAAAATTAAACACTTTGTTCATTACTTTATCTCTTTTCAGTACTATTGATTAAAATAGACTGGTCTGATGATCAGTTTTTTTTACAAAAAAATTTTATGAAGTATCCGTATTGTTATAAAAAAATTAGCCAATATTTTTCCTAAACGAACAAATATTCGTTATTGAACACAAAATTGAAAATTTTAAATATTTTTAACGAAACCAACTGGTGTTTTAGCTTTGTTTAGAGGTGAACTTATTCTCTATACTTGCATTTAATAAAAAAATTATTATCTTCTTTTCACTGCCACAATAGCTCAATAGGTAGAGCACCGCTATCGTAAAGCGGGGGTTGGGGGTTCAATTCCGCCTTGTGGCTTTTTTTATTGCCGCGATAGTTCATTCGGTAGAACACATCCATGGTAAGGATGAAAGCCGAGTTCAATCCTCGGTCGTGGCTAGTCGAATATAGGGTATTATTCCTTATTTTTTTTAAAACTTTTTTTTGCTTCAGCAAAAGCAAGTTCTTCTTGTTTTTTCCTATAACTATTAGCAAATCTATGTGCTTCATCTCTTAGTTTTATGAGTATTTTATCTGCATCATCATAAACAAAGTCATACTCCTCTATTACTCATTTTTTATAAACATATAGCTTTTCTCCAATAGTATCTTCACTTTTTTTACTCTTTATTCATATTGAAGATTTTTTTCTTGCTTCACCTTTTCATAATGCGCAAAATTGAACACTTTTTGTAATCGCTAGTAAATTAGGATATTCTTTCATTAGTTCATCAATTATTCCTAATTGTCATTTTCATCAATCAAGAATAAATACATTAGGGAGATGAAGTATTTCTCAATCTTCTTTGTTAACTTTTTTATCTAGTTTAAATCTTCTAATAAGTACTTCTTTTAACGAAAGATAGTCATCATTTTTAGATGTAGTAATTTTGTATTTTCTGTAATGGTTTTTATCTGGTAGTCCTCATTCTATTGCGCTTAGTCATCAACTTGTCCAATCTCATCAAAGATGTGATATATCTAAACACTCAACTTGATATGGAAATTGTGCTAATTGGTAACGGTTTTGTATGTCTTGGAGTAGATCATTCATAATTCAGCTACCTTGGATAGTGTTTACTAAGAGATAAGATTCAAAGAAATCATCAAAAAGTTTTAGAATACGTTGCTTTTCTTCCTTATTTCATGGGAAACGTACTGTACTATAAAATCATCCTTCATCATGGAACTCTCAAAATTCAGAGGCAAAACTGGCAATCATTGTATCTTCATCAATTTCATCTTTTTCAAAATGGTGGCGAATAATATCAATCATTTTCCCTTCAAAAAAGTGTAACAAAACATAGGTCCTTCGTGGCCCTGTTTCACGAATTTGAAGTAAATATCAACTAAATGAATTTACATACTCAACAGATTGTTTTTCAGTAAAATTTCAAATTTGTAGATAGATATCTCTAAGTTTTGCAGCCCATTCAAAATTTTCAGTTTTAATTGCTTCTTCAATAAGTTCTTTAATTTTTGTTTCTATTGGCCTTGTATTCCCTTTAAAGAAGTTAGTAATTAGTTTTGGATATTCAGGATTTCAAAGTCATTCTTTACAACATCGTCATTTGCATAATCAAAAATAATAGTCAGAACAAACTTTTCACTGATTAAATTGTGATAAAGGACAAGTTCTATACTGAACGATTTGTCTTAAATATTGTAGAAATTTTTTTAAATCTTTTGTATGATGTTTTGGTCATATATATGTGCCTCAATCATTAATTTTCTTTCTAGTAACAAATATTTGAGGAACCGGATGTTTTGTGAGTTTTATATAGGCATAAGCATTAGCTCATTTTAACATATTATTGAATGGTGGTTGATGCTTCTTTATTAGATTGGATTCTAAGTAAAGACTTTCACTTTCATTTTCAACAACAATAAATTCTACATTTTCAGCATGTGTTACCATTTCTTGTTTCCAAATACTACCAGGTGTGAAGTATTGTGAAACTCTCTTTTTTAAATTTTTGGCTTTTCAAATATAAAGAATACTCCCCTTTCTATCTTTGAAAAGGTATACTCAGGGAGCTTCTGGAAAATAAGAAAGATCAAGATTTTTCATTTAAAGAATTATTATTCAGAACATTTATTTTCTAGCTTACTATCATCAATAATTTTTGGATTCTTGAAACAACGAATAGGAGCTCATCGTTTCATTTCTCCATTAGTATTTGTTGCATAAATTTGTGCTTTGTTAAACCAAAGATATCAAATATATGAATCAGATATAAAAGATGAAGACCAATAGAAAGCTTCAAATGATTTATTCCATAGTTCTCCATGATAAACAGCATCAGCCATAATTCTTCCTGCTTTTGGTAGATGGAAGTATTTACTAAAGGTATTTCCAAGATTTTCATCTTTAACACTATGAGTAAGAATTCATCCTTCAAGACTTGTTCTTTGTCTTTTTGGATCAGTATAATCAATACAATAATGTGGGTATATTTTACAGAAACCATCAAGTAATGCTCACCATTCTCATGCAGAAGGAACATGCCATCAATCTGGACATGGTCACTTTCTAGCAAGAGCTCAAGTATTTAATACATAATCAGACCATACTACATTACTTTTTTTGCGATCATGTTCTTTTTCATAAAGGAAATATTTTATATCATTTGAATGTACAGTATACATTGTATCCATTCCAAATTGATTACCGTAGTTCCATGCAACCCATCAATCTATACCTCATCACCAAATATCCCTATGAATTGTACATGTTCCATCTGGTCTAGTCCAGTAGTTATATGAAAGACACTGATCTTCATTACGGTTTGAAACAATAAATTTCTCTCAATAATATCAAGATCTATTATAAACATTATTCCAAGTTGGTCTATCTGTTGTTGTTGCTTCTACAATTTTGTTATTTCCATAATTTACAGAAAATCAATAATTATTTCATCGTTGATAATAATTTCAAACCTTTTCTGATGTTAGGTTTTCATCTCAAAAATACCAAACTTCAGTTGCTCACAAGTTTTTATCCATTAAAGTAAGACTTGTATGACAAGTATTTAATGTAATAGTTCAACTTAAAATGTTGTATGTATATCATGTTTCATATTCACAACATATTTTTTCACAAACATGATTATCTCGATTGTATTTATATCAAGAAGGACATCATTGACAATTCTCATAACGTTCATCATTTACTCACGCACATGTCCAATGTACAAGGTTATTTTCATCTCTTTGAGTAAGTCAAGTAAGTTCTCCATTCCAACATCCAATACGAGGAGAAATTTCTCTTATTCGTCTTATGTTACTATCCCACCAGTATTCACATCTTCATGGATCAACCCTATATGAGGCATGACATTTTGCATCAGATTGTTCTCAATCACATATCCATTCCCATCATTCCTGTGATCCATCTTCTTTATATGTTTCTTTAGCAACTGGAGTGATTCAATTTTGAACATATTCACACAATTCTCTTCCAGTAGCTTTTAGCTCACCAAGATTTTTTCCATTATAATTAGAATTACATCTTCAGTTTTTGTTAACACATTTATTTACAGTATCATCCCATTGCCAATTATCCTTACAAGCTTTACATGAGTCTCAATTAGTACCAGAATCTGGTCCATTAATACCCAAACAATCCCAGGTGTATAATGCAGTATTCCAGTCATAATGTATTTTAGATGGATATCATGAAGCACATTTATTGTAATAATCAGCATAATGTGCTATTTTAGGATTTTTAGAACATTCTCAAGTTTGATGTTGAGCTAGAGCTCAACATTCTTTTCAGTCTCGACATGAATTATCACGTTGGGTACTAGGACAACCTGTAGAATTTTTATTACCAGCACAATTTCGGTGCCATGCTACTGGGTACTCACTTTTTCCATCCATAATAGGGGCAAAATCTTTAGCTTCTCAGTTGTCACACGCTTGAGATTCATCTAATCACCATATTGATACTTGATCTGACCATTTATATCTACAAACTCAATTTTGGAAATCGTCATCAACAGCTCAAGTAATAGCAGGACAAATAGTTCTACATAAAGCAGAAGGAATCATTGATACCCATTCAGATCAATCACAAGAACAGTAACATCAATAAAGTTCTCCTGCATAAGTTTTTTCTCCAACTACATCTCAAGTTATTAAAGGGATATATTGAATAGCACCCGCAATATTGATACCACAAGCTTTCTTTTCTGTAGAAACCTGGAATACTCCTTTAATATTAACAGTTCAAGGTAAAACATTTTCTGGAATATCGTATCAAATAGACATTCAGTTTTGAGCAAACAAAATGAATGTATCACTTTTTTTAGGATTTAATTTTACATCATCACTAGTATCTTTCCATGCAAAAACGTGTTCTTTATCAATAACAATATCACTTCAAGCAGCAACGGATCGATCTGCAGTTACTGTAGAGTCACGTCATCAAATGATATAAGAATTATTTCATGAAATATGATTATTTTTTCATCAAACAATATAACTATTAACTCATGTAATACTATTACCAGAACCTCAAAGGATAAAAATACTAGATCATGTAATTAATGTATTGTTAGTTCCTCAGATGATGGCACTTTCACTAACATCATGAGTAATTTTGTTATTTTCTCAACCGACAATATATGAATCAGTACCTTCAAGATAATTATTTCTTCCATAGAATAATGAAGATCCTGTTGAATCAGGAGCAAGATAACCTGTTGTTCAATCAACTAAGGCACGTACTCTTCAACGAATCAATACAGTACCATGGTTTGATTCAACAATAACTTCTCTATCAAGAGCTTCTGGATGTCTAATAGCATCCACATTAAATGCAATCTTCTGAATCGTTTGAATAGCACGATTAAGTACAGGTTTTACATTAAGGAAGTTATTGTTATTAGAATTGGCAAGTGTTATAGCTGCTCAAAAAAGAATGAAAAGAACAGATAACACTAATAGTTTTTTGTTTGTTTTGTTATTCATAACATATGTTTTGAATAATAAAAATTATATTCCATATAAGGATAAACAAATCTAAGAATAATACAAATTTTTTTACGAATTTTAACGTACTATTCAATAATAATTAAAAAACTCATTTGACATTTCTTTACTAATATCTAAAAATATAAGTGGACAACACAAAAAAATACCAAAAAATGAAAAAAAATATCATAAAAATTTTTTTATACACAGTAAAAATACTACTTCTTGTTTCTTGTTGTTGCTCAACATATGAATTAGTTGGATATTGGAACGTTATGATTAAGAAAGATTTTTTGCAGATGTCTCCATTCCCAACCCAAGAGATAGAGCTTTTATCTGGTGTATCAGTACTTGTTATCATACTCTGGGTGCTCTATTTTTATTTAGCAGCATCTTCAGAAGAAAAAGATTAAAAACATCCCATAAGTATCGACTCATGAGATGTTTTTTTTAGTTAGCTTTTTGGAGTTCTTTCCATAGTTTTTCTTGTTCTTTAGTTAATCTTTTAGGAATATTAATTTTTAGTTCAACAATCATGTCTCATCTTTTGTTGAATAATCATTTTTCTCAAAATCATTTTCATGAAACACGTATTTTTTGACCAATTTGAGTTCATTTAGGAATCTTAACTTTAATTTTTCATTCAGGATGTTGAACATCAACTTCTCATCAAAGAACAACATCAAAGAGTGAAACTTCAGCAGTAGTATACAAATCATCTTGTCTTCTAGCATATTTACTAGATTCTTCGATATTAATTTTTACATATAAATCTCAAGCAGGAATATTTCAAATTCAATCATCTCATTTTCATGTATATTTAAGGAAACTTCAGTTCTTAATTCCTGCAGGAATTTCTAAATCTAAAGTCTCTTTCTTGTCTTCAAGTCATCAATTAGTAAGTACTTTTCAATCTTTTTTATAAATAACTCATGTTCAAGAACAATTTGGACATGCAGATTGTGTTTGGAAAACACCAAATGGAGTCTGAGCTTGTTGTGATACTCTTCCTGTTCAATTACAGTGAGAACATTTTTCTTCACTAACTCAATTAATTTTAACTTTTCTAGTATATGCAATCTTTTTTCTTGTTCAAAGATATGCTTCATCAAAAGTAATAGTGATATGCTTTTCTAAAGCCTCTCATTGAGTAGCTTTCCTTTTTCTTCAAGCTCCTCAAAAATCTCCTCAAAACATTCCTCAAAGAAGATCTCCGAATCATCAGAAATCAAATGTTGCTCAAGCGCCACCAAAACCTCAGAAATCAAAACCTCATTGACCTCCTCCAAAACCTCATGCTCCGAATCCTCATTTTCTATAGAGATCATATTGTTGTTTCTTTCTTTCATCAGAGAGTACTTGATAAGCTTCGTTAATTTCTTGAAACTTTTCTTTAGATCCTCAACGATCAGGATGGTGTTTAACAGCACCTTTTCTGAAAGCTTTTTTTATTTCATCTTGAGATGCATCTTCTCAAACTCAAAGTATCTCATAATAATTCTTTTTTGGATCAAAATCCATAATGAAGTTATAAACGAATAAATAAATAGCACCAAAATAGTGAACGTGATTTTATTCATTTTGAATAAAAAAACAAGTATTAGAAAAGTTTTTAAAAAACTGAGCCACACAAAAAGTAACTCAGCCTTCAATGATTATTAAATTCAAATTATCTACTTTTAACCATTTTTCTCATCTTTACTCTTGTCCATCAAGAAGCAGGAGCGAGAACCATTTCAGATCATCCAGCAGGAGTTCTAATATATCTATATCCATCAGGATCAGTTCTTAATCTTGTTTCCCAGCAAACTTTTCTTCCTCTAAGAAACCAGTTATAAGTAGATCCTTTAGGGTTTGTATAAACTCCAACAACACCTAATTCCTTAGCTTCTTCAAGCTCTAATTTTCTTTTTGGATAGTCAAATCTTCTGCTACCTCTAATTCTACTTGCTTGTTTAGCTTGTTGTGCCTTTTTTTTGGCAATTCCCTGTTTGTTTGTTCTACTAGCCATTTTTCATTAATAATAAACATAAAATTATTTAGTTTCTACAACAATAGGTCTATTTTTATGGAATAACATATCCCATTTTGCTTTTAATAATACACGATATTGAATCACATATTGAACAATACTGAATAATGATGTTGTTGCAAGGTATAGACCAACTCAAGATTGGATAGACCAAACAACTGAAGCCATCATGATAGTCATCATAATATTCATTGTTCACATCATCTTAGACATATCTGGCATAGCCATTCATCAAACATTTTGTTGAGCTTTTGTTGCTTTTTGTTGAGTGAGACTTGTAAGCCAGAATTGGATAAAGTTCAAACATGCAACAGCAATTGTTAGAACTAAACTATTCTTCTCAAAAAGATCTATTCACAAGAACATAGAATTAACATTTTGTGGATCTAAGTACTTATTTCAGAATCCCCAAAAGAAGCTATAAAGCCAATCAGTATGTTCTGTAGAAATAGCTCAAGTTGCGAAAGCTCTAATAACGAAGTATAATCCAATAAAGATAGGTAATTGGATAAGCATAGAAAGACATCCTTTCAAAGGTGCAGATCCTTCTTTCTTCAAAAGTTTCATAGTTTCTTCAGAAAGTTTCTGTGGATCGTCTTTATATTTTTCCTGTATTTCTTGCATTTTTGGCTGAATATTTGACATTCCTTTACTCATATTTGCTCATGCAATAGCATTTTTTAGGAGTAAAAGTCTAACAAGTATAGTCAATAATACGATAGCTATTCAAAGGTTTCCTCAAAAAAGTGCGAGGAATATAATTAATAGATTAAAAACAGGACGATATAAGAATTCTGCTCGTAAAATATTTAACCAATTCATGAATGAAAGTTTTTAAGAATAAAGACAAAAGTTTCTAAATTTTCATAAGTTCATCAACCTTTAATTTAACAAGATTATCAACTTTTGCAGATTGTTGCTTAGTTAATTCTTCAATATTTTTTTCGTTAGCTTTGTGCTCATCTTCAGAAATAGCTTTTGCAACAAACTGTTTTTTAGTGTCATTCATTGCATCTTGTCTTGATTGTCTGATCTGAGTTTTAGTATCTTCTCACATAGATTTTACTTGTTTAGCAATCTGATCTCTTCTTTCTTGAGTTAAAGCAGGAATCTTTACTAAGATATGAGATCATTGATTATCAACACCAACTCACATATTTGCTTCATAAATAGCATTAGCAATTCCTTTAGAACTAGCTTTGTCCCAAGGTTCAATTTTAAGTGTTGTATTATCCATAACAGTTACATGAGCTAGAGCGTTTAATTTCATAACTCAATAATCTGTTGTAACATTAAGATTATCTACAAGTCATGTAGTTGCTCTTCATACTTGTAACCCCATGAATTCTTGCTCTAAATATGCGATAGCTTTTTTCATTTGCTGTTCATAGTTCGCAAGCTCCATAATATCTATTCTTTTACTTGATAAAAAAACTAAATTTAGTATATAAAGAAAAATCCCTTTTTTGCAAGGAGAAAAAAAGAGAAGAAGTGGACTGGTAGAAAAGAAAATTTTAATCAAAATAAATGAATGAAAAAACAAATCTCAAAAGTATTAATATTTATACTAATAGTACAGGCCACAGCCTCTATCTTTTTTAGTCAAACCTATGCAGAAGAAAAAACTGATAATAAATGTGATGGATCACCTGCTGTTTGTACAGCAACATCACCTCACATGACAACATATCTTGAATTTCAAAAAGAAGCAGTAGCTTTATTAGTTGCAAGTAAAGCTAAAACAACCAAACAAACTCTTAAAGAATGAGGTGGGGGTCTTTTTACTTCAGAAATTTTGAAGTTAAATGAAGCTGAAGACTTTAATAATAGTTTAGCATGAATAGCTTTAAGGGTTTTAGATATAACAGCAACAAGAACAGCAACTTCGCTTATTACTTCAGTATTCTTGTTTGAGCTTGCAGCTGTTTGAGCTTTAGCAGATAATTCAATTGGTTTAACAATATTATTTCAAGATAGACCAATAGTAAGAGACCGAACAAAATTATTAGATGTAGAACGGTCATTAAGTAAAACAGCATATGAGTTATGAGTTGTTTGAGATATATGAAGGAAAATAGCTAATGCAGAAACACTTAATAAAATAGTAGAAAAATATGTTGATGCAGGACTATTCAAAAAATGAGCTAAATTTTGAGACGGTGTTTCTTTCATGAAAGCTCTTATGCAATTAGCAGAACTAAACAGTGCTGTTAAATGGTTTATAGCTTATGATTCTAAAGTTCTTTTTGAAAATTATAATGATGATCATCCAGATTTTCAATTTAGTAAAGAATGGTATGATGAATTATCAACAGAATATCAGTGTGCAAGACGAACATTTGGATTTAAATGTAATACTTCTTGGGCTTCATTAAAGAAGAACCTTCAAATCCTTACAAAGAATACTAATACTCAATGAAAATCAAGTGTTCAACAAATTAAACAATCATATAATAATTTAAAAGAAGCATTATGAAATTGGACAGCTGTAAAAGATAGATTTAAGAAAAATAGTGATTTGTCGCTTTCAGATAGAGAAAAAGAGATATTAAGAAATAGATATTGATTAGAAGCTTCAAGGTTAACAAAATCACAGTGAGCATGAATAATCTCGCTTAATACTAACTTAAAATCTCAATGGAAGAAATTATCTAAGTGAGTAAAAACAGCGGTTTCATGAGTTGTATGAGCAGTTGCAACATACAAAAAGATGTATAAGGAAAATAAACAACTTGCAAAAACATTAAGACAAGAATTTAGTGGTGATATTTATGTATGAAATCGTATTTCAGCATTCTTCTGATGGGATGCAGAATCGTGAAGAAAATCTAAATCTGAATGATTGAAACCTTATATCCAAATGCAAAAAATGTTAGATGTAATTAATGAATCAAAGAGAAATATGTCGTCGTTGGTAAGTAATTCAAATAATATTGATCTTACAAAAGATTATGTAACGTTATTACAATCAATAGAAGACCTTATAAAATCTATTTGAAATAAAGACGAATGATTAAGAAAATGGTTAAATGCTTTATGTACAGCACAATGTTGAAATAAATGAAATAGCTGTTGTTATGTAAAATAAAAACTTTTTATTAATAATAATCTCATGAAAAAAAATTGAAGAATAACATATATGCGATTATTTGGTATCCTTATCATAGGATGGGCTTTTTCTTCTTTTTTTTATGAATCAAGTGTTGCACAAAGTAAAAATCGGGTTGATGAAATCCTTTCTGGAGTAGTGCCTAATAACGTAACAAAAAATGATATTGTTACAACGTTTTGTGATAAAATGACATGATCATTAGATGAGGATTCAAAATTAGCATTAAAACAGTCTTTGTTTGTCGCTTCATTGTGTTCTAATTGAAAAAAATCTAAATTTGAATTCTTTGAAGATGCGGACAAATTTATAAAAGATGATTTCTCATTTAAAACAATATGATTCCAAACAAATTGTGGTAACTCATATAAAGAAACTTGTGATGTTGCAGAATTAGCAGATAATTTGTTTACACAAATTCTTTCAGAATTGTTTATAATAAGGGAAGCAACAGTTTTTGGTATAAAATGAAATGTTGCACAATTTTCTAGTGCAGATACTTTAAAAGATTGGAAAAATCAATTTATAATGGATTATTTAGGAATAGCGAAAACTGAAGATTATTGTGGTAATGGATATCATAACCAAACATGTAAGATGATAGAAAAACAGTTAAAACAGTTCAAGAAATCGTTAAAGAATTTGAAATATATTAATATGGATGCTGTTTTTACAGATGAGAATAATAAATTAGTATGCTCAGGTGATGTTGCTCAAAAAAATCTTACATATTGTTGAATTGCTTGAGAGATTCAGTGATGATTAAAGATGTTTGTTGATGTCGTATATAATGAATTAGAATGGTACTCTATTTTCTCAAGTTATTACTGACAGATCTTGTCTCAAAAAGATGAGATACCTAACAAGATACAAGCAGAAGTTATACAAAGTCTTTCATGACCAGATAAATTCTTGTCATTGATAGAAGAAAGCGTAGCTGAACTATTAAATATTTCAGTATCATATCCTATTCATGTTGTATTGGTTGCATATGAAGAAGATTTATTAAGAATGAGAGATAAATCTCTAGTAAAAATAGTAACTCCTATATATTGCCTTTATCATAAATTAAGAAATGTTCAATATGATAAATAAAAAGAATAGCTGAAAAAAAATGTTATTAACTCTTATATTGGGAGGAATACTTTTTACTATTCCTCAAATTTCTTCTGCTTGAATAAGAGAGGAGTTTCCAAGATACCGATTAAGAGTGGGAACAAATAATATTGCAAATATGTTATCAACATGGACAAAGGCAATTACATCATATGATTCTTCAAAATATGATGCTGCAGCAAATAAATTTACAACAGATATATTTTGAGATAATGCTTCAAGATATAAAGCAAAAAATCAGGCAAAAGCATTATATTGATTGGAGTCAGTAAAAGGGGTTTTAAAGTCAAGATACCCAAATTGTAATATAAAAGAAAAATATCTTTTAGGAATCCTTTTTTATACAAGCTGAACATGAGTATATATTAGAGATGAAATAATAAAATCTGTTCCTTCATGACAATGGCCAACATTAAAAGATAGAGATCAATGATGTAAACAGTTAACAACATGTATGCTATGAGCAAATAAAAATTTAACAAACACATCTTGTGATGAAGAGGTTAGAAACGCTTATTTTGATTGAACAGAAATAAAAAGAAGAAGCTTAGAACTAGAAGAAAGTAACCTATGAGTAGAGAAATATTATAATTGAACACTTGATGATTCAAGTTATGATATTTTCTATGATATGTGACAATTAGCTAAAATCTTTTATGAAGATGTTAAACCGGTTACTAGTACAAGTGTAATTTTCTATAAAATGCCACAGTTTGGTAAATGAAGTAATGGTAATTGATGAGGAGATGATGAAGATAAACAAAATCAAAAAGAGGAAGAAAAACAACAATGAAAAGATAATCAGAAAGGTCAACCAAATCCATCATGAGATGGAAATCAACCATGAGAACCGAGTGACTGATGAGATGGAAATCCACAACCAGATAAATGATGAAAAAAATGATGAGATTCATTACCTAAAATAACGGATGATGATGAGATAAATGATTTAATTAATAATTGAACAGAAGAACAAAAAACAGTAACTAATAATTGAAATACTGCTTATGTAAATAAATGTGTAGTATCATGAAGTCCTAAATTAGAAGAAGCTTATTTAGAAGCAGAAGAAGAGGAAGACTTAGGTGAGGATATTCCATCTCCATTTGAAGTCTCAGAGGAATACATAGATGAGTTACTTAAAGATATTATCGATAATAGTAAGGACATAAAAAAACAGTCAAAAGATCCTTTAACATGAGAGAATGCTAAAGAACCAGATGATGTACCATGAGAAAAATGAGCATCAGATAATCCTGCTGTTATTGATGAATTAAGAAAAGAGTTACAAAGTTGTGTTGATAAATGTGATTGATTGAGATTTGACGAAAGGGCTATTTGTAAAGCAAAATGTCTTTGTGCTGAGTATTCTTCAAAAGCATTGCCAGAAGATACTGAATATCAATTCTTACAAGAATGAGCATTAAGGATCAGAATCTGTAATATCCCAAGTAAACCAGTTGTTGTATCAACATCAACAAAATATGTAATGAGTATAGAAACAATTCTTGCAGAAATTCGTGATGTTGTAAAAGCTTTGTTTGAGAGTTGAGAATTAACACCAAAAATGAAGAAACAAGAATGGTTAGATACTTCAATGAATAATATAAAATTCTCAGATATTGTTAGCTTTAATATTTGAATGCAATTTAAAAAGCCAACAACAGAAAGAGGAGCAAAGAAAGAGGATATGGAGGAATTGAAAAAGAATCTTGAAGATGAAATACTACAAATAACACAAAACTGATTTAATGTTATGTGAGATGTTAAGCTATCTACTTATGCTGATACATCAATGTCAAAAACACCTCAAGTTCCAAAATTAGAACCAATTAGCGAAGATACATCTGCTCTTATGGCAATACAAAGAATCGCTTCAATTAATAAGACATATCATGAGTTCTTACAAACAAATGATAATTTCATAAAAGAATTAAAGTTGCTTATCGATGAGATGTCGAAAACTATTGAATGAAAATTGAAATGATAACAAAAAAATAGATGTGACTAAACACATCTATTTTTCTTAAATTCTATATCTTATTTTTTTACTGATCAAGGATAGTATCTTTCAACTAGAGCAGGATTAAGTTCATTAAGTTTTGAAATAGGATCGTTAAGGAATTCCTTTAATTCTTTTAAGTTCTCATCTTTTAGTGTTAGTTTTAATCCTTGAACGATGATTGGTTGCTTACGTCATCTAACAATAATAGAGATAGGATTAAGTTCACGACTAATAGAATCATAATTGGCAGTAAAGTCTACTCAACCAGCAGAGAAGACAACTTTAACAGTACCATTATCCAGTTCAACTTGTGCTCCATTTCATAAGAATTTTTCAATAACTTCAGTAATTCAACGATATTCTTTTAGTCCATATCCAGTTTCATTATCTTCAAGTTGATATGATACTATACGTTTAATCATGTATAATGTAGAAGAAGCGTTAATATCTGAGAGATCTAGAGATGCTAGAATTTGGCTCTCTAATAATTCATGATCAACTTTAACACCGATTAATGCTCCTTTATTATTGAGAGTAAAAGTATAAAGAACTGTCTGTCTTTTATTGTTACTTTCAGTAATATTTGATCTTATTTCAATTTTTGTACCTTCACAAGAAAGAAGATTTGAACTATAAGCAGCTTTTAATTGATCACAAAGATCAACACTATCTGTTGGCTTATCTGCAAAATCCTTGTTATCGAGAATAAGTGTAAGAGCTTGATTTAATGAATATTTACTCTTTGATGCATTAATAGTACTGTTAACAAAATTTGAAAGAGTTTCGTTTATTGAATCTTCTTCTGTACTTACTTCGATATTAGTAACAAAGAGTTGTAGATTCTCATATTTCAGATCTGCAGTAATTGTGAAATTAGTTCTTAAATCTAATCAATTTACAACAATAGTATTTTCACTTTCTCCTTCTTCAACAGAGTAAAGATTGAAATTAGCAGGAAGATAACTTTGACGGAAGATATCTGTTAATGGTTGTTGTTTAGTATTAGTAGTTGTTGTAGTTTTTGTAGCAGTTGTTGCTTCATATTTATAACGAGATTGCTCTTGAAGTCATTTAAATCCTGCAATAGTATCTCCATAGTTAATAGTAAGCATATCAGCGTTAAGAGATGTTCTATCTTCTTTATTCATCTTTGATTTTTCATCCTTAAAATAAGGAGAAAGAACATTCATATTAAACCAGTAAGCAAA
>CAMJIH010000013.1 GCA_946405785.1 uncultured bacterium
CCCAGAGTAAGTAAGTCATCAGTTTTACCTTGATCGTTTAATATTCCAATAGGAATAACAGTTATTAATTTTGTGAATGAATATAATGCTCAGAAAATACTTACTCATAATCAAAAAGTAACGATACTTTCTATATAAATAGAATAAAAAGTATCTCAAGTTCAAAGTCCTAAAATACAAAGAAATAGGGAAACAGAAATCCATTTAACTCAAAGAGGTATTTCGGCTAGTGTTCTAAAACTACTCATAAAGCAGCAAAAAATAAAACATATGGAATATATGAATTCCATTGTCTTATTCAATAATATTCTTTTTTATTAATAATTTATAAAACGGTAATTATTGGCAATCCTATTGAGAATAACTAATGCGAGTCATCTTTTTTCGATTCTATAAGGATCAATATTTGTTAATATTCATTCACTTCTTAATTTATTAAGATGTGGTTCATAATAGGCTCTATTATTTCTTCAATCTTCGGTATTGTAAACCATTCTAGAAACAGCAGTTGCAAATTCTGCTCTAGTAACATAATCGTATGGTCTAAAATAATGAGTATCTATTCACATAATTCAAAGTTGATAGGCTAGAAGAGCTCAATTATCATATTGTGCATCCAAACTTTCTGAAACATCATAATAAGTGTTATATTTATTATAGTCAGGTTTCATTCATACAATATTTATGGCAAATTGTGAAAGAATCTTAGCCATTCATATTCTAGTTAAATATCAATCCATATCTGCAGAACGAATTGATGATGCACTAATTAATCAATTATTGATTGCAAAATCAAATGCGTCTTGCATCTCAGATGAATATTGTGGTTGGCTGTAAGTATTTGAATAATTGCTATTACCAAACATACTTGCCATAAAATCATCAACAGTATTTTGAGATGAGTAACTGTTTGAATTCTTGTTCTGATAACTATTAGAATAGTTGCTGCGAGGAGTGCTAGTTACAGCATCAAGTGTTTTTTTTACATTAATGGTTTTTCAACTAACAGTAGTTCATTGGAAATTACTATTAGAATCTCAATTTTCTAGAATAAGCCGTTTTACTTGACGTGGACTAAGATCAGGATTTAATGTTCTAACTAGTGAGGCTAATCAAGAGACAAAAGCCGTAGCCATAGAAGTTCAATTTCGTAAATCATAAGAATCACTTTCTCCTCAATAATATCTTGCAGAATATACACCAACATTATCAATACTGCAGGTGCTACCATTATCTTTCTCAATTTTGAAAGAGAAACTAGATAATCCTGGAGGTACAACTACTTTATATTCATTATTACTACTAGAAACATATCAAAGGTTTGCAACTAATTGATATTCTCAGTTACCATAAATACCAACATTTAGATATGATCATCAGTTGCATGAAGCATCAAATCTTATTAGAGTAGTTGAATTTGATCAAACATTATATGTTGGAGAAATAGCTCCTTCGCTAAATTGATAAGTTTCATCGTATCAACAATTTCATCTAGACCATCAGTTGCAAGAAGTGAAATTTTCAAAATAAGTATACATATCACTAGAATCGTTAGTTGTTCATAGGATTCATTCACCTGGTGCAGCAATATCAACACTTTTGCTTCAATAATTGGCAAAACTAGATCTGTTTCATCGACTATTTACAGAAGTAACACAGATAATATTATCTAAATCATAAGCACACGGATAAACAGCTCAATTCCTATCAATATCTGATCAATTGTTCATTGCTGTTGTGACAAATAATCATCAATGTTCTCAGAATTCTTTTATTTTTTCTTTCATAGTTTCAGAATATCCAAGACCTCAGAAGCTTGCATTTATAATTTTAATTCCATTGTCTATTGAAAAATCGATAGCCTTTAAAATTGAAAAATCATCAAAACTTGTTGATAGACTTTTATAATTATCTGTAACTTTTAAAGATGCTATTTTGGCATAAGGATTTACACCAGCCATTCATTTAGTATTATTAGCAGTTGCGGCAATAATACCAGCTATATGTGTTCAGTGGTTATCTCATACGGGGAGTGGAGTAGAGCTATTATTGTAGAAGTCATATCAGTGGTTGCAACTAATAGATTTTCAAGATAATTTACAAGAACTAGGATTCCAAATAGATCATTTCAAATCTACATGGTTGTAATTAACTCCGTTATCAATAACTCAAACAACTACTTGAGATCATCATTGAAGTTTACTTCAATAACTTCTGAAGGCATCAGGCCAAGAAATATAATTCATTCCCCATTGTTCATCTCAGAAAAAATCATTAGTAGATATTCAATTTGAGGCTAATTCATTAAGAAAATTTGGTTCAATAGTTTTTATATTTGAATCAGAAGAAAGAAGGGATGTTACTTCTTCTATATTCCTATTAGTATCAAATGAAACTAACGCAATATTTCATAAAGTTTCTTTAATTGTTAATCAGTTCTCTTCTAGAATTCTTTTACTCTGTTGTTCAGTGCTACAATAATATTCAATATTTGTATTGGTATTAAAAAAATCAGAAATCTTGTATTCAATGATAACTTCTCAACTATTATAATAAGAATCTTCAACAATATTGTCATGTCAAAACACATTCAAATTAATTGAATGTAAGAATACAAGAACCAAAATTATAATAATGTTTCTCATATTGACATATTCAATATAAATTATATATAATATAATAATATGGTAAGAAAAAGCAAGTAATTATGAAAAAATAAAAGGATTTGCTATTGAATGTTCTTATTATTTTAATATATGAAAAGTAATGTTTATATCTCAGTGCTTGTATGACGATATTTGAACCTATAATTTCAGTTGTTATTCCTTCTAGAGCTACGAATATTAAACTATTAAAGCAAATTTTTTCTTGTTTAGAAAATCAAACATTAAAAACATTTGATGTCGTTGTTGTTTGTGATAGAGAATTTAAATGAACTGAGCGAAAAGATTTTTTAAATGAATTTAAAGATACAAAGTTAGATATTGCATTTTATTCCCATGAAAATAGTGATTTTGTCCCACATGCTGATGGCGGTGCAAGTTATGTAAGAAATTATTGAATAGACCACGCAAAATGAGAATATATACAATTATTTGATGATGATAATGAGATAGATAAGACCTATTTAAATACGGCTTATTCTTTTTATGAGAAGTTCTTTAAGTGGTTTTGAAAAGAAGTATTTATTACTCCAACATTAATGTGGAGAGATACTACTAAAATACAGAATCAATGATTCTCTTGATATAGATATTGGCAAGCACGTCCTCAAGTTCACTTTTTGGAGGATAATGAGGAATATGCTGAAATAAAAATGTTTAGTTGAAATTGAATCTTCTGAAAAAAAGAAATTATGCAAGAAGTTCGTTATGATGAAGAATTTGCATGGATAGCAGAGGATTTGGATTTCGTTTATAGTATTTGGGAAAAATGATATCCAATTTTAGTTTTTAGAGATTTAAAAGTTCATCATCGAGAAAGAGATAAAACAATATTAGAGGAAGCGCGGATCTGAAACGAAAACTCAGCTTATCAAAAGATAAAAAATATTTTTCTTTGGTGAAAAAAACATGCAAGTTTTCAAGAAAAAGCAATTCTATTATTATGGAGTACTTGGTGAATTTGTATATGGCTATCAGTTAAAGCTTGACTATATGCTTGAAAAGATAAGTGGAAAATTGTAAGATGATTACGAAAATGATATCTCGAGTGATGGAGACTATTTTTGAAATAAAATTAATAATTTTTTATTAGTTAAGAATAAACAATGCCAGGAGAGTGTGTCCCAGAATCAATCAAAAGGCCTGAAAATCCTATAATTAAAACGACAAAAGAAAATTTAAAAAGCCTAAATGAACGTATTGATATAAATATGGCACTAAAAACTCGAGAATTAAATGTTTCTCCTGAAAGAAAGAATAAAGTAAAATCTATGATTGAAAAATGATGAAAGTTGATTTGAACAGAGTATCATCTATGATGAACTTTAGGCAATACAGATTATACAAAAGGAATAGATTGCTCACATTTTGTTGCATATAGTATGTGATTACCTGAGTGGAAAAAAGAAAATACTTGGTCCTTAGATGCTAAATATAAAAAGAATGAAGTAGCAATGTCTGATGCTGAACCATGAGATTTGTTGATGTGGCCATGGCATTATGATCCTGATGTTAAAAGAGATATTTGACACGTAGAAATTGTGATTTGAAAAACTTCAAATGGAAAGTTAGTTACACTCTGAGCATCATGAATATCTAATCCAATTAATAAATATACGGCTGAAGGTAAAAAACTTCCAAAACATAATTGTGTCTGATATACAGTAAGAGAACCTAAAAAATGAATGAGAATTCTTAGAGCTTAAGATGAAAATCTCATCAATTATAGATTTTTTTCTCAATTTTCTCTTGAATTTCTGTGCATAAAAAATATATTACTGTCATCTTTGCCGTAGACCGTAGGTCGTCCAGTAATGGATATAAACTGTCCCTACCGAGGTTATTCTTATGTTAATGTGAATAGTAACATATTCTCTATTAGTGAATAACTCTGGCAATGAGTTATTTTTTATTTCCAGGTGTTACACTACTCATGACAATCTCAAAAGAGAAAAAAATAGAGTTAGTTAAACAGTACGTTCAAGACTTACAAAATGCTAAAAACGTTGTAATTCTTTGACAAAGTTGAATTCCTGTAGTGACTTCAACTCAGATGAGAAAAGACGTTCTTGCTGCTGAAGGTAAGTATGTTGTTATCAGAAAGAACTTGTTTATGCTTGCTCTAAAAGAAGCTGGTTACGAAAACGTAGCTGAAGGCGAACTTGAGGGATCTGTAGTTGTTCTCTATGCAAATGGAGAAGAATACGCCCCTATGAAGGTTGTTAATAAGTATGCAAAAGAATTTGCTGCAGATAAAGAAAATAATGCTAGCGTTAAATTCTTAGGATGATGGTATGATAAAAAGTGGCATAACGCTGAATACGTTAACGAACTTGCAAACATCCCATCAAGAGAAGAACTTCTCTCAAAATTGGCATACCTATTCAATTATCCTTTACAGTCAGTTGCATGTGTGATTGACCAAATTGCAAAAAAAGCTGAATAGACTTTTTTCTATTCGAGATTCCTTTTATTTATTATGTTAACTTAAAACATGGAATTAACTAAAAATCAACAACAAGTTATCGATCTTGTAAAAGAAATGAATGCTGTTGAACTTAACGGGCTTGTAAAAGCTTTAGAAGAAGAATTTGGAGTAACTGCTGCTGCAATGGTTGTAGCTGGTGGTGCTGGAGCTGCTGCTGGTGCAGACGCTGGAGCTGCTGCTTCTGATGCTATGAATATTGAACTTACAGAAGCTGGAGCACAAAAAATCGCTGTGATTAAAGTTGTAAAAGAAGCTCTTGGATTAGATCTTAAATCTGCTAAAGAATTAGTAGAAAAAGCTCCTGTAATCATTAAAGAAAATGCTAAGTCTGATGAAGCTGAAGCTCTTAAGGCTAAACTTACAGAAGCTGGAGCAACTGTAACTTTCAAATAGTATTTTAAAAGTTACATTTAATCAAAATTAAATTTTGATTCTTTTATTTTAATGTTATCACTACGGATGTCTGTATCTGTTCAAGATATTGTGGCTGCACAAGCTCATATTGGTACACTTAAGAATGAAGCTCATCCTAAGACTAGTAAATACTGGTCAGAAGTTACTAATGGACTTGTAGTAATCAATCCTGAAGTTATAGCTGAACAACTTGAAAACGCAAAAAAGAAGGTTGCAGAAGCTAAAGCTGCTGGTAAAGAAATCTTAGTAGTATGTGAAAAGAAAATGTATGCATCTGAACTTGAAGCTTTGGCTGAAAAGGCTGGTGTATCTTTCCTTAACTACAAAGTTTCTGGAGGTTTCTTAACAAACTTCGATACCTATAAAAAGAGAATTGATTCTATCAATGAAATGGTAAAGTTTATGGATAGTGAAGCTTATACTTCATTAACTAAAAAAGAGCAACTTGTGTACAAAAGAAATTTTGATAGAGCAAATAAAGTCTATAAAGGAGTTACAAAACTCAAGAAAAGACCTGAACTTGTAATTATTGTTGATGGAAATATGCTTTCTACTTTAATCGATGAAGTAGAAAACTTGAAAGGTAAGTTAGAAGCAATCGTTGTTGCTGGAACTAACTTCTCAAGATATTGGCCAGAAGATGAAATTGTTACAACAAATATCAATAGTTATCAAGCACTTGATTTTGTATTAAAAACAATCCTATTATAATAAGGATCTTATTTGTATCTCTTCTTAAATAATACTATGGAAGAAAATATCTACTTACCTAGTTCGTCCGAAAGAAAAAGAGCAATCGTAGCCTACCTTTTAGTAGGGTTGTTCTTTTTTTCGGGCAAAGAAGAGTTAACAGTATTTGAATACTATCATTATAAGCAAGCCATTGGATGGTATTGTGTATTGATGTTTTCTTTGTTGTTGTGGCTTATTGTTTTTTGGATTCCAGTTATCAGATGGATACCTTTTTTGTTAGTTTTAGCTAACTTGGTAGTTGCTGTTATTTTTGTTATGAAAGCATGGAAGTGAGATTATAGTGCTAATGTGCTAGAAAAACAAAAATGGAAGATGCTCTATGCTGATATAGGAGGATGGTTATTAGGATTATTTGAAATTAAAAAGAGAGTATATTGAGATATTGCAAGTGATACTTGAATTTCACTTGATAATTTTCAAGAAATCACTAATAATGAGCCTGAAAACACTAATAATGCTCCAGAAAGCACACCAAACATGCCTGAAAACACGCCAGATTTACCAGAAAGTTTAGGTTAGGATTATTGTTTATTAAAAAAGACGATAAAGCTCGTTTCTTTTAATAAATGGTAAGTCATTTGTATTTTTATTTATATTTATTGTATATCATGAATATTGATATTAACTTGGTAAAGCAATTAAGAGAAGCTACATTTGCTCCATTAGGAGATTGTAAAAATGCTCTTGTTGAAGCTGAAGGAGATCTTGATAAGGCTCAAGAAATTCTAAGAAAAAAAGGAATTGCTAAAGCTTGAAAAAAAGCAGATAGAGAAACTAAAGAAGGATTAATTAAAGTTGCACATAATAATGGAAGAACTTATGTATTAAAACTTCTTTGTGAAACAGATTTCGTTGCTAAAAATGAAACATTCTTGGGATTATTCGATAAAATCTTCAATGAATTAAAGGATGTTAATGGTGAAATTTCTAGCTTTGAAGAACTTGATGCTTCATTAGCTGAAAAAATTAATACATTAGTAGCTGAAGCTGTTGGATCAATCGGAGAAAACATGAAAGTTGGTGGATTACACATCACTTCAGAAAATGCTTATGCATATTCTCATCCAGGTGATAAAGTAGTTTCACTTGTTTACTATAACGGAGACGAAGCTGTTGCTAAAGAATTAGCTCTTCAAGTAGCTGCTCTTGATCCTGATTACTTAACTTATGATGATGTTCCAGCTGAAGAAAAAGAAAAATTAAAGGCTGAATTCACTGAAGAATTAAAGAAACAAGGAAAACCTGAAAATATGATTGAAAATATTGTTAAGGGAAAACTTAATAAAGCATTTGCTGATGTAGTTCTTCTTGAACAAGAATATATTAGAGATGGATCAAAGAAAGTTAAGGAAGTAATTCCTGCAGGATTTGAAATTAAGAAATTCTACAGATTTGCTATCTAATTAGTCGGCGTATAATCTAAAATATCTTTTTATCTATTTATTTCGCAAGTTAATGCAAAATTACGAATTGGTGTTATTGCTTAATGCTAACACATCAGAGGCAGATAGAAAAGCGTTCTTAGCTGATCTTGAAGCGAAATTTGAGGTAAAAGACAAAGATGAAATTGGTATTCAAAATCTTTGCTTTAAGCTCAAGGACAAAAATACAAAAGCTTATTTTGTATCATACTTACTAAGCCTTAATCCAGAACAAGTTAAGGAAGTAAGATCTGCACTTCTATATAACAGCAGTGTTGTTAAATATGAAATCTACAAGATGGCTAATGATCAACAATTCTTCCACTTTGAAAAATTACAAGGAGAATTTGATAAAGTAGTTGATGAATTAAAAGATAAGAAATATGGTCAAAAAGTTGATTTCTTTGCAGATGCTAGAAATGCTAAATATATCAACTGGAAATCAATTCCTATCTTAAGATACTACCTTACAAGATTTGGAGATATTAAACCAAGACTCTATACTGGAAATTCTGTAAAGACTCAGAAGAAAGTAAGGCAGGAAATCATTAGAGCTAGAACATTAGGATTACTTAGCTTTATTAGCAGATAGTGTTTTATTTGATTAGTATCCCATTCACATGGCAAGTAAATTAAGAAGAATAAGGAAATATCAGTGGACTAAAAGAATTAGAACTCATGGATTCAGAGAAAGAATGAATTCATGGACTGGTAGAAGAATCCTTGCTCGCAGAAGAGCAAAATGAAGACATCAATTAACAGTTCAAAGACAGAAATAACCTTTCTGTCTTTTGGCGTTTTTAATAGAAAAAATTTTTGTTAAAATTCGCTATAGTAATACAAAATAGAGAAGATTGGAGACGAAGGCTTGAACAATGGATGTGGTCTTTGAAATAAGCTGTTCTTCCTTCAGTTAATCTCTAAAGGTATTAAACCAACTATTTTGTTTATTTTCTATCAAGAAAAACACCTATGGTAAATAAAAAAGAATCTTGAGAAAAGAAGGCTGCTAAAACAAGTAAGTCTTCTTCTGCCGTAACAAAAAAAACTGCGGCTAAACCAGCAGCAAAGAAAGAAACAAAAGCTGCTGTAAAAGCTACAGCTGAAAAAAAGGTGGCTGCTCCTAAAAAAGCTGCTCCTATTAAAGCTAGTGCTTCTGAACTTCCACCACACCTTCAAGAAATCTTTAAAGATTATTATCAAAAGGATGGTAGAATCTATCTTACAACTCCAAGAAGTTATGGTGAATTACCTGATCTTTTGGAATTGCAAAAGAAATGATACGACGATTTCGTAAATGTATATTTAGGAAAACTATTCGCAGATGTTGAAAATATCTGGGATATAGCTTGAGAAAAAATGTACGTTACTATTTCAGATCTTCAAGTATCAGAACCTATAGAATCAGTTGATATCTGTAGAAAAAAAGAACTTACTTATGGTGGTATTATTACTGCTAAAGTTAAGTTAGTTGAAAGAGTAGAAGATGAAAAAACTAAGAAAGTTTCAGAAAAAGTTCTTTTCAATAAAAGAGCAAATATCTGAATTCTTCCTTTGATGACTCCATCTGCTTCTTATATCATCAACTGAGTTGAGAGAGTTATTATTTCTCAAATCATTAGATCATATGGAATCTTCTATGGAAAGAAAGATTTCTGGTATTCATTCAAATTAATACCTGAAAATGGTCCTTGGCTTGAAGTTAATGTTGAAAAAACAGGTAACATCGTAGCAAGAATCAATAAATCTAGGAAATTCCCTATTACATCTTTGTTAAGAGTATTTTGATTAGAAACAGATGAATCAATTAGAGAAGTATTTAAAGATACTCTTGAAGAAGAAGATGTAGATTTCATCGATATTACATTGAAAAAGGATCCAACAATTGATGCTTTGACAGCTGCTGAACATATCTATGGAAAATTAAGACCAGGTGAACTTATTGATCAACAATCAGCATTAGATTATGTTAAAGGTCAATTCTTATTACCTGAAAGAATTTATGTTGGTAATATCGCTAGAAGAAAGATTAATGCTAAATTAAATCTTAATAAGCCCCTTAAAGCTCCTGAATCAAATGTTTTTGATTGAGAAGATATTATAGAGTCTGTTAAATATCTAGTAAACTTATGTAATCATAAAAAATGATACTATACAGATGACTCAGATCATCTATCAAATAAGAGAGTGAGAACAATGGGAGAAATCTTGTATGCTCACTTACAACCAGTTATGAGAAAATTCGTAAAGAGTGTTAGAGGTAAGTTATCAGTATTGAATATGGAGAATCCTCTTAAGATTACAGATCTTGTAAACTTTAAGATGATCGATAATTCAATTAAATCATTCTTTGCTACTTCTCAACTATCTCAGTTCTTGGATCAAATTAATCCATTATCTGAAGTAGAACATAAACGTAGAATTACTGCTCTTGGACCTGGAGGTTTGAAAAGAGAAACGGCTAAATTCGAAGTGAGAGATGTTCATCCATCTCATTACGGTAGAATCTGTCCTATTGAAACTCCAGAATGACAGAACATCGGACTTGTAATCTATCAATCATTATATTCTAGAATTAATGCTGAAGGATTCCTAGAAACTCCTGCACTAAAAATCTTCCGTGAAGCTAATCCAACTGTTGAAGATTTAACAGGAAGAATCGCTCATCGTGATATTTATGAACTTGATGCTAAAGGAAATCCTACAAAGAAAGTTATCATAAAGGAAGACCAAGTAATTGATGAAAAGACAGCTGCAAGTATTGTAAAATTCTATGGAAAATTAAAGAAACCTATCGCTGTAAAACCTTACTTTACAGGAGAAGTTGAATATATTTCACCAGAAATGGATGAAAAAGTAGTTATTGCTGATGCTACAACACCTATCGATGCTCACAATAACATCCTTTCAGATAGAGTAGCTGCAAGACACTTTAGTGAAATGGAAACATTCCATGTAAATGATATTACTCATATGGATGTTAACTTATCACAAATCTTCTCTCCAAACACATCATTAATTCCATTTGTAGATCATAACGACTCTGTGCGTGCATCAGTTGCTACAAACCAACAAAGACAGGCACAGCCATTACTTAAAAATGATGCTCCATTAGTTGGAACATGATTAGAAGGTGATATCGTTAAAATGACTCATGCAGTAGTTAAAGCTGAATGAGATGGAGAAGTTATCTACGTAGATGGAGGATCAGTTAAGGTTAAATATAAGGAATGAATTAAAGAATATAAACTCCAAACATTTGTAAGATCTAACTCAAAGACTTGTATTACTCAAGTTCCAGTTGCTCAACTTTGACAAAAAGTTAAGAAAGGTGATCTTTTGGCTGAAGGTCCTTGTTCAGTAAATGGTGAAATGGCTCTATGAAAGTCTCTAAGAGTAGCTTACATGCCATGGAAATGATATAACTATGAAGATGCCATCATTATTTCTCAAAGATTAGTGAAAGATGATGAATTAACATCTATCGTAATTAGTGAATATGAAATCGAGGTTGCTGAAACAAAACTTGGCCCTGAAGAAACTACTAACGATATCCCAGGAGTTTCAATGTCTAAGTTAGGTAATCTTGATGAAGAAGGTATCATTAGAATCGGTTCAATTGTTAAATGATGAGATCTTCTTATCGGTAAAATTACTCCAAAAGGAGAATGAGAATTAACTCCAGAAGAAAAACTTATTCAAGCTATCTTCGGTGATAAATCTAAGAATGTAAAAGATACTTCATTATATATGCCATCAGGAAGTGAAGGTAAAGTTGTAGATGTTGTTATCCTAGATTCAAAGAAAGGTGATAACCTAATGGCTGGAGTAAGAAAAAAGATTAAAGTATATGTTGCTTCAACAAGAAAGATTGAAGTATGAGATAAACTTGCAGGTAAACACGGAAACAAAGGTATTGTTGCTATCGTAGTACCTGAAGAGAATATGCCTTATTCAGCTGATGGAAGACCAGTTGATGTAGTGCTTAACTCTCTATGAGTAATTTCTCGTATGAATCTATGACAGTTGTTTGAATCTCAGTTATGATTAATCGCTCATGAACTTGGTGTTAAATTTGCTGTTCCTACATTCTGAGGATTCGGTGTTGATGACTTAGTTGCATTAGCTAAGAAAACTGGATTAGAAGATAAATTAAGAACAACATTATATGATTGAGAAACAGGAGAACCATATGCAGAGAAAGTAACAGTTTGATATATGCATATGCTTAAACTTATCCACATGGTTGAAGATAAGATCCATGCAAGATCTGTTGGACCTTACTCATTGATTACTCAACAACCTCTATGAGGAAAATCAAGACAAGGATGACAGAGATTCTGAGAGATGGAAGTTTGGGCTCTTGAAGCATACTCAGCAGTATACACTCTTCAAGAAATGTTGACTGTTAAATCAGATGATGTAATAGGTAGAAATAAATTGTATGAAGCTATTATTAAATCACAGAAACCAAAAATTGGAGGTTTGCCAGAATCATTTAATCTCCTTACATACTTATTCAAAGGACTTGGACAAAACATTACAGCATTGACTGCTGATGAACTTGAACAAATCCATGAGGAAAGAGTTGAGAAGATTAAGTCTCTCGGTCTATCAGGAATCATGACTGCTTCATTAGATCAAGAAATGTGAATTGTATCTGATGAAAATGATGAATCTGAAGATAAGGGTGAAATGATTGGAAAAGTAGTTGAAGACCTTGAAGATTTTGGACAGATAGAATAATATTTAACTTTTAGCTTTTATAAAATCTCCTATAATGAATAAAACAAAATTTGACGGATTGATGGTAACACTCGCCTCTATGGAAGACGTTGCAAAGTGGTCTCATGGAGTCGTAGATAATCCAGATACCGTAAACTATAGAACAGGAAAGCCTAAACAAAGTGGACTTTTCTGTGAGTCTATTTTCGGACCAGTTAAAAACTTTGAATGTAGTTGTGGAAAATATAAAGGAGTAAGATATAAGTGAATCGTTTGTGAAAGATGTGGTGTTGAAGTAACATCTTCAAGGGAAAGAAGAACTAGAATGGGACACGTAGATCTAGCTTCTCCAGTTGTTCACGTTTGGTATAAGAATTCTCCATCAGGAGGTATTCACCAACTCCTTCAACTTTCTACTAATGAAATTGATAAAATCTTAACTTTTGTAAAATACGTTGTAGTTAAAGAAGTTGATGACGAAGCAAAAGAAGAGATTAAAAATAAGATCCTTGCAGATTTTGATGCAACAGTTAAAGAACTTGATGAATTGTATGCAAACGAAATCCAAGGAGAAACTGATAAGAAAAAATTAGCAGATGCTAAAAAATTATATGATGAAAATAAGAAATCATTGGAAGATGAAATCCAAAGAATCAGAGGATTAGTTGCAGATCTTAAATTTGGTGCAACAGTATTAGAATCTGATTATAGAAATATTTTCTCTCAATTTTCTAAACAAGTATCATTTGCGTCAGGTCCAGAAGGAATCTTAAAGATGCTTCAAGCAATTGATGTAGAAAAAGAAATTAAGAGAAGAGTAAAGGAATTCCCTTCAATTAAATCTGCTGATCAAAAGAAGAAGGCTATGAGTCTTATTAAGTTATTAATTAACTTATATGTATCAGGTGTTAAACCAGAGAATATGATAATTAGGAAACTTCCAGTTATCCCACCTGACATTAGACCAGTAGTTCAACTTGATGGAGGTAGATTCGCTTCATCTGATGTTAACCTTTTCTATAGAAGAGTATTGATGAGAAACATCAGACTTAAGAAGATGATTCAAGTTGGAATGCCTGATATTGTAAAGAAAAATGAAATCAGACTTCTTCAAGAATCTGTTAACAACCTTCTTGTTTGAGAAAAGAATTCAGCAGGTAAAGCTGGAGCAGGTATTAAAGTCTTCAAATCTATTTCAGATATGCTTTCTGGAAAAGAATGAGTATTCAGAAAGAACTTACTTGGAAAGAGAGTTGATTACTCAGGAAGATCTATTATTACTGTAGGTCCAGACCTAAGACTTTCTGAATGTGGTCTACCAATCTATATTGCTGTAAAGATGTTTACACCATTTATCATTGGTAAACTTATCGAAAAGAAAATTGTTTATACTCCAAAGCAAGCAGAAAAACTTATTAAAGAAGAAAATCCAATCGCTTTGAAGTTCCTAGAAGAAGTAATTAAAGATAAATACGTATTGCTTAACCGTGCACCAACACTTCACAGACTTTCAATCGAAGCCTTCAGAATTAAGTTGATGCCAGGTAAGACAATCAGACTTCATCCATTGGTTTGTCCAGCCTTCAATGCCGACTTCGACTGAGATCAGATGGCCGTTCATCTACCAATTTCAGATGAAGCACAAAAAGAATCAAGAGAATTAATCGCTGCTGATAAGAATATTATCAAACCAGGTTCATGAGAGCCTACAATTACTCACTCTCAGGATATGGTATTAGGAATCTATTATCTAACAGACTTCTTCAATACAAAATATCCAGATTACAATACAGAAGAGGAGTGGAAAGAAAAAGTTCTTCCAGTTGCTAGATTCGCTTCATGTGAAGATGCTATCCACGCATTTAATAATAAGCAAGTAACTCTTAAAGATAAAATCGTTGTTGTTCACAATGGTGAAGTATTAGAAACAACAATGGGTAGAGTAATCTTCAATACTATTATGCCTAAGGATTATCCATTCGTTAATAGAAAATTAGGTAACAAAGATTTGAAGAGATTACTATCAGAAATCTTCGATAAATATGATATGGAGACAACAGTAAAAGTTGCCGATGCTATCAAAGATTACTGATTCAGATACTCAACAATTGCTGCAACTTCAATTAATGTCTTAGACATGAAGGTGCCTAAAGAGAAAGAAGATCTTTTGAAGACAGGAGATGCTAAAGCAAACGAAGTATTAAAATACTTCTATAAAGGATTCCTATCTGAAGAAGAAAAACACAGACTTGTTGTTAAGATTTGGACTGAAGTTAAGAAAGATGTAGAAAAAGATTTGAAATCAATTATTGGTGCAGGTAACGATCTATATACCATGATCGACTCATGAGCTAGATGATCACAAACCCACCTTACACAGATTTCAGGTATGAAGGGACTCGTTGTTAATCCGCAAGGAGAAATTATCGAACTTCCTATCAAATCATCATTCGTTGAATGATTGAAACCTATTGAATACTTTATTTCTGCCCACTCATGAAGAAAGGGTAAAGCCGATACAGCTCTTAGAACTGCTGAATCTGGATATCTTACAAGAAAGCTTTGTGATGCTTCACAAGAAATGATCGTAAGAGAAGAAGATTGTGGTACTGAAGAATCTGTAATTTACTCAAGAGACGAAGCAGAAATTAAGGGAGAAAAATTCTCAAGCTTAATATACTGAAGAATCTTAGCTGAAGATGCTGAAGATGAGAATCACAATGTTGTACTTAAGGCTGGTGAAATGATTAACAAATCAGCACTTAGTCTTCTTGAATCATCTAATGTATCTATGGTAAGAGTAAGAAGTCCATTAACATGTCATTGTGTATCATGAGTATGTCAAAAATGTTACGGAATGGATCTTGCTACAAGAAACTTAGTTGAAATTTGAGTACCTATCTGAGTTATAGCTGCTCAATCAATCTGAGAACCATCTACACAGCTTACACTTGATACTTTCCACGAAGGTTGAGTTGCAGGTTCATCTGAAGCTTCAGGTATCGATAGAGTAAAACAACTCTTCGAAGTAAGAGCTCCAAAGAATCCAGCTGTTGTATCGCCATTTGATGGAGTGTTATCATTTGAGGAAACTCCAGAAGGAGGAAAGTTTGGTAAATTAAAGGTAACTTCTGATGTTCAAAAGAAAACATATCTTGTAAAATCTGATTACGAGGTAGTTGTTAAAGAAGGTACTGAACTTGCTAAATGAGCTGTATATGCTTCAAGAGGAGCTTCTAAACTTAAGGTTAAAGAAGGAGGTAAAGTTCTTGAAGTTAATGAAGATTACATCGTATTAGGTGTTGAAGAAGTATTCTCTAAATCTCTAGTTGGTCTTGCACCAAAGAAGACAAGAGCTGGAGAAAGAGTATATAAGGGAGAAATCCTTACAACTTGAGCACTTGATGTTATGGAATATAAAAAGATCGTTGGTGATATCCAAGCTCAAAGATATATCATCTCTGAATCTAAGAAAGTATATGCTGCACAAGGACAAGATCTTAATGATAAGCATATCGAAGTGGTTGTTAAACAATTGTTCTCTAAAGTCTTCATCGAAGATGGATGAGATTCAAGCTTCATCCCAGGAACATATGTTAAATACGAAGAATTCATTAAGGTTAATGCAGAACTTCAATCTCAAGGAAAGAGACCAGCTCAAGGACAAAGAGTTGCTCTTGGACTTACAACTATCGCTAAAGAAACTGACTCATGGATGTCAGCTGCATCATTCCAGGAAATGATTAGAGTGATGGTTGGTGCTTCTCTAAGAGGTGCTGTTGATTACTTATCAGATCTTAAGTCTAATGTAATTATCGGTAGATTACTTCCTGTTGGAGAAAACTATAGAAATATGCATGGTTACTAATACCTTTAAATATAAGAAAAAGCCCGAGCAATCGGGTTTTTTTTATTTAAAAAACTATATATAAAAAAATAAAAAAGTAAAGTATCTATTGATAGTTAGATACTAAATATTTAATATGGAATTATGAAAAATTTAGAATCAGAGAAGTGTTATAAGAGTGAATGAGTTACAAAGTCCCTTGTATGACCTAATGCACAAGGATATATTTTTAAATATTTCAAAAAAGACTGTGAACATAAGCCATACTCATTTGAAAAACAAAGCGATATTATTGAAAAGAAGAAACAATATATAGGAAGATTTATTCCTGAGACGGAATTAGTTAAATGCAGTGATGGTACCTATTATATTAAGCAAAAATATATTGAATGAAGACTTTTAAAATTCATAGACATTAATCAGCTTGATGCTAAAGTTCTTTCTGATCTTTTAGAACTATTTGACTGATATATGGCATTTTGCAAGGATGAATGAATAAAATTAGACGTTATTGGATACCAACAAGATATTCATAATCTAGAAAATCTTCGAAAGAGGAGATATCTTTTTTATTCAAGGATGTTTGACGGTTTCTTATCTTCCACAAATATTATGATATCAAATGATAATAAAGTATATATGGTTGATGTTTGTGATACAATTCCAGAGCCAAAAAATCAAGATAAATTAAGTAAGTTAAAATATGCGGTAAGAGAGGCAATCATTGATTTGTGAATAAAAAAGACGAAGTATAGAATACATCGCCTTATTAAAGAAAAATGAAAAGAATTATGAGAGGTTTTATCCTAATTATAATCAAAGTTGTTCTTGGATATCAGAAAAATTAAATTGATCTCAATATTTCTTATGTATAAATTCATTGATTTTATCAATATTTCATGAATTCAATTCTGTCTGATATGCTAAAGTATCCTTTACACAAGGATATTTTTCAGCTAATTCCTTAATTTCTCAAAAGACTTCATCTTCCATCTTTTTATCATCCAATTGTATAGAGAAGTTAATGAGCCACTTTAATATTGTATAACTTAATCAGTAGTCCTTATTGCATAATTCAATGTATTTTGCTATTTTTTTCTTTTCTCATGAATCTTTTAACTCATTATAATAGGTGTTTAAATAATTCAAAAAGTATATTTCATAAGCTATTTTTGATATATCTCCTTCATATGCTTTTGATGTATTGTTAAATGATGATGAATATCATAATTGTTGTAATCATATTTGATTTGGATCGATATCTTGTTCTTCTTCATCATCATCACCAACATAAATAAGAATTTGATGAGGATCTTCTGTTCACAAATATTCGCTAAGATATGGAATATCTCTTTGACGTCTTGGAGTATCTTGTAATATATCTTCTGCTCAATCTCTTAAGACATCAGCATACTTAAAATGTTTATTTAAGTAGTCAACTCATTCATTTAGAGCTATTATTCAAATAATAGTATTAATTCTACCTAAACAATAATCTGTTCTTCACATCCTACTTCATTCTAATATTTCATCATTAGAGGGTAGAAATGAACTTCATTTTAACATATTAGTTGCTAAGATATTTCACCAAGGGAGTCATTTGATGGCTTCTATAGGGGTCTTCCCTCCTTGTCTTAGTTTTACATACATTTTATTTAGTTCACTATCCTTTATGCTTTCAGCGTCTTCTTTTAATAGAGTTTCAAATTTATCAGTTCATAATGTTTTACCTTCTTTGATATCAACACCGCAAAACGTCAAAAATTTCTCAAATTGATCATTAGGAAACATGAGATTTTCTCAGAGGTTATGTGATAGGTTCCTTGATATAATTGCAGCTTTAGCTCATGATATAGCTTGTTTTACAGTATTCTTATGTGTTAAGTAATCACTCCATAACATATTTAATTCTTCTAATGTATCATCGTCTAATTGCTGTTGTCAGTTTTTTAATGCTTCATAAATTTTGTTAAATCTTTTTAACAAATAAGGTTGAGTGTAACTTGTTTTCTCCTTTAATTCAGGATACATTTTCTTTTCGATATCATCCATTGTTTTAATATCTGGATCATGATCTGGTGTGTTTATTGACATTTTGATACGTGTTATTAAGCAAAAATATGGAAATTATCCTACAATATTTTATTCACTTATAATTGTATTCAATATTGATATTTTTGTCAATTTCCTAGAATGGAAATATACAAAAAATCTTCAGTGAATTTTTCTGAAGATTTTTCGTTTAAAATGTAATTCTAACCTTTTAAATATCCATTTTTGAAACTCTTATAATCCATGGCTTTTTTACCTTCAGGTTTAAGTGCAATATCTTTGATGCAACCATTCAACGAATTTTTTCAGTCAAATAGAGGAGTATCTTTTAATTCATTATATTTAACTTCATCTAATATTAGTTCCTCAATCACTACTTTTTTATCATTAAGATTGAACCAAATTTTAGGCCAAAGATAATATCAGCGATATTTTGAATAAATACTTTCAATGCTATCTTTATATGGATCAATTTCTCAATCTTGCTTTGTTATTTTCTGACAATAAGTTGCATGTTCTTTGTTCTGAGGATTAGATTTTGTGTATCATTTTGCATAATCCCATAAGGTATCAGTTAGGAATTCAGGACCTTTTTCTTCAAATTTCTCTATTAAATCTTTTACAGTCCATTCAAAAGGAATCTTGAATGCTAATTTATCAATCATAGCTCCAGTATCCATTCAAGCATCCATATGCATAATTGTTATTCAACTCATTTCTTCCTTGTTTAGGAATACTGATTGTAATGGACTAGCTCAACGATATTTAGGAAGTAATGATCCATGAACATTGATACATCCAAAGATAGGAACATCAAGGATTACTTGAGGAATAATCTTTCAATAAGCGATAACTACGAAATAATCAGCTCATTTTTCACTTAACCAATCATAGAAATGCTTTCATTCTAATGATTTATCAGGATGAATCTTCGTAGGAGTATAAATAGCTTCTCAAGGTATTCAGCTTTCTAAAGCCGTTGTTTTGATGATGTTTGGAGTCATCTTTAATCATCTTCCAACTGGTTTATCTTCTTGACTAACAACGCCAACAACTTCGAATCTTTTATCGTCAATTAGTTCTTTCAAAAAAGGTACTCCAATTGGAGCTGAAGAAAAAAATACAACACGATAATGGTCTGGATCATACATTTTCTCGTTACTTGGTTTACATGCTAAAATTCTATCTGTTATCATCGGTAGTCACTGGACAAATCAATATCTTTCTAATACCTTTACTCAATAAGCACTACAATGTGGTTCATGAGAACAAACTCTTCATTTTAGAAAAGGAGA
>CAMJIH010000014.1 GCA_946405785.1 uncultured bacterium
TTCTTATTCTTGAATGTCTCATATCTTTGTTGTTCACATTTATAGATAAACTTAACTTCATCTTCATTAAATGTTTCTTTTAACCATTTATCAGCAGATTTATTAATATCTTCACCATTTAAATCTAATACTAATGTGTGGAATTTATTAGCAGTTTTTGATCCTGGATATTCATAAGTAAATCTTTTTACTTTACATTCATCTGAATTAACAGGACAATCTAACAAAAGAGGATCATTCTTTTCAACCCAGAACTTTATTGAATCTTCAGAATAATTTTTTAATCATAAACATCTTCCACATTCTTCAACATCTTCAGAATCAGTACTTTGTGTTCAACAATTAGTTTTCACATCACTTGTATCTACAGTACCAGCAGTAGTTGTTGTAACAGTACCTGTAGATGTGGTAGTTGTAGTTGCACCAGTAGTTGCACTAGTAGTAGTTGTTGTAACAGTACCTGTAGATGTAGTAGTTGATGTGGTAGTAGATGTATTAGTTATAATTGGAATTACAGTAGTTACTCTATAACCAGGTCTAGGAGCACAAGTTCCTGAAGCTTCATTAGCAACTCAGAAACCATTCTCATCACAACATACATATTCACAAGCAATATCACTATTAATTGAAGAATTTCTACAATTATCTATCAATCTATAACAATTAGCGACTCTATCATTATAATCAAAAGTATATGAATTATTATTTGTATTACCGTAATAATCAGCATAACGATAATAATCATCATAACTAACATTTGGCATTGGACCAGCAGCAGCATGTGAATAAGCATTAGGATCATAATAAACAGGAGTAGGCTTTTGACCAGCAGCAGCATGAACATAAGTATCAGTTGCTGGTGCATTAGGACCAGCAGAGAAATCGATTGTTTGAATACTATTCATAAGCATAACTAACACATCTCATTTCATCAATGCTCTAAATGGTTCTGAAATATCATCAATAGCTCAGATACTTTTTAAAGCTCAAAGATGATTAATATAATATGGAACTCAATCTGAGTATTTTTCTCACCAAAATAACCTTGAAAGCGTAGATCAAAAATCAGCTAAATTCAAAGTAGCATTAGGATTAAAGACACTAGTACCATATCACATAATTCATCTTTCACAAGCCCACAATGCAGCATTCTTATAACCCCAATTAAGAACATCAATATCAATAAAATTACAAGTTGTTGTTACTGGATCTTTCATTTTCAGAACATTCTTTGCAAATCCCATCAACATAGATGCAAATTCAACTCTAGAAACAACTGAATATAAATTTGCAGCAGAATATGATGCGTCTGTGACAATTCAATTTTCATGTGCCCATTTATAAGCTGTACCATAATCTTGAACATATTCAGCACTTGCAAAGCTGAAACAAAGTACTCATAATACTATTCATACTAATTTTTTCATGTGTATAATGGTATAAAAGTATAAAGATACCTAATTATACAAAAAAAATTCAAAAAACGCAAAAAAATTACTATAAAATAAATATAAAATATGTCAATATATACAATTAATATCATTTTAGTAATAAAATAGTAGTTATAAACTAGTAAATAACGAAAAATCATAACACAATAAAAATTTGATCAAAAAAAGAAAAAAGTCCCCGAAATAGGGGAGGATAGGAAACTAAACATATATTATCTTAAATAATTTCTTAAATTTGAATAAATTTCATTCTTAATATCATTTATTTTCTGCTTTGAGAGATCTTTTTTATAAAGATTAATATCATTTCAACCATAAACAAGGAAATCTATATCAACCCAATAGTTTTCATGATTATCATAATCTTTATAAACATCTAATGAATCTCAAACAGTAACCTTAACACTTCAAATCTGTATATAAGGAGGAACATATCATTTTTCAATAATATCCCTGTCCAATGTTTTAGCTAAATATAATTTTCAACTATTAACAATTTTCTCAAATAATCATCAATTTTCTCTTTTATAATTAAGTTCATCGATATTTTTATCATATTCTTTAAGCACATTTTTCTTATTAGTTTCTTTATCATCATAATCATATCAAAATTGCTTATATATTTTACTTAAAGTCTCCTTATCAACTCATCAAAGTTTTCATCATTCAAAAGCATTACTATAATAATTAATATTTCAATCTTTTAAAACAAAATAATACCCATAAAATTTATATCAATCTTCACTATTATCATCAACAACATATTTTCAGATAGATGATACTACTAACTTTTTCACATATCATCTTCAATCAATTTTAAAATCTCTAGCACCTTGTAAATCCTGATATCTTTTATACTTAAAATAAATTCTACAAATAATTGATATTACATAAAAAAATCAGATATAGAAAAAAACTTTCATACAAAAATGATATAATTCACTAGAATAATCGATATCAAAAAGAGGTTTCAATAAAGAAAATACAATAAGAATAAACGCAAAAACAGATATTGCAGAAATTATAGCTATTTTTAAACTCCAGCATTCATATCATTTAATTTTTCAACTTTTTGTTTCTCTTATAATATACTCCATAAATTTCATATTTAAATTAAATCCTTATAATTATACATAACATTTAAAAAATATCAAAAAAAGCCCCTCGTTATCACAACGAAGGACCAAAAGATGTACGTAATTGTTATTCCCAAAGACACAAGGGAACACTTATTCTATAATCATTTAAAGAGGAAATTTCAACTCTATTATAATTGTTTTTCTTCAATTTCTGATCCAGATGATAGAGATTCAGTATAAAAAACTGATCCAGCCTCCAAAGGTTTATCATCATACCAATCATCTCAATTTTTATTAGATTTACGTTCACGAGCCTTTACCGTTGCCTTTTCCCCACCATTTGAATGACATTCAAATTCATAATCAGTTCAATTATTCATAACTGTTCAATAGATATCAAAATCCATATAATCATAATTATTACGACGAGTTTCAAGATATCTGCTTGTATCACCTGTAAACAAATTATAAACAGCCTTTTCACAATAAGTTGAAAATTCAACAGCTGAATCATCATTTTTAAGTTTAAAATACAAAGATAATGTAATTATAAATACTATAATAGCCACGACATATAATGCAGCATTACTTCATTCCTTCATTACTGTTATAATAGGATATAAAAATACTTACTAAGTATTTAATAATAGACAAAAAAAATTCAACAAAAATAAATAACCTAACTATTTTCAATAAAGTACATTATAGGTTTCAACTATAAGTCCTTGGACATAATCAGAATTATCAACATTATCAACATAAATCATAGGTTTAGCTCAAGGATAGGGTATCTGCATTTCTAACTCATTAATCATTTCTTTTACTTTATCAGTAGGTTTTAATAATAAACGATTATCATAAATTCAACCAACAATTTTTCAATGATAATACAAAATATATTCTCACATCATATGACGATAACTTATATCTTCTAAATCAGATAATTGATCCAACAGATATTGGAGATAATCCTTAGTTGTTGCCAAACCGAATAATTAATAATATAAAAACTAATACTACTATGATAATATATTCTATTTTTTCAAGAAAAAAGTCCTGCGTTATCTCAACGGAGGACTTCTCAAACACACATTGTCTATATGTTAACTTACAAGACGACTTACTTATAATCATTAACATACATAATTTCAATAAAAAAACTGACCTGTGTTATCTCAACAGAGGCCAGTAGCAAATGAAATGCACACTTCAGTATCGTGCAATATCTATATACACTTTTAATAATAATTTTTCAATAAAAAAAGCCCAACGTTAGATAAACGAAAGGGCCTGTCTCAGTCAATAGATCTTTCTAATACTTGATGACGGAAAACACTATAAAGTTTTAAAACAAAAATTCAATAAAAAAAACTGACCCTTATTATCTCAACAAAGGTCAGCAAGAAGAAAAATTACATTTGATGCTGCTATACAGCGGTCACATACTAATAATTTAACCTTAAGATTCAATACTATTACCCTAACAATACAAGAATTATACCAATAATTAATGCATGAGCAGGATAGAAGAAGGTATAAAGTATCTTAAACCACTTTTTATGATATCATAATTTACAATTAGAAAAGCTTAAAATCAAAGCAGCTAATACGTGACCAAAGATCCAAGGAACGTAGTTACTTACATATTCTAACCAAGTTGAAGGACTTCAGAACCCACATCTAACCCAGAAATAGAATATTAAATAAACAACAAATATTCAAAGTAAAACTAAAAAACGTTTAATCCAGCTCCAATTATTTTCAGTCTTTTCACTATTCCTTTCAAATCTAAGATACCAATAAAATGCAATAACAAGTAATGGACCTACAAAATTGAAATTTGCAGACATCGTATAATTTGTAAAACCAATCAAAAGATAAGCACAAACTAATACAAGAATAGTCTTCCAATTCCAATTAATCTTTTCTCATTCATCATTAATTTCTCTCTTAGAAGAAAACAAAAACTCTTTTATAGAACTCCAACTTAGTTTATCTTTATGCTCACTACTTGAAGGTAAAAGTAATTCAGTTATAGACATTCATAAGAATCATAAAAGTAGAGTAATCATAATACTCTGTGATTCCATAAAGTTAGTAAGCACATTAGGACCAAATTCTAATAGATCAAAACAAGGTTCAGAGATCACAGCCAAAAGTATTAATGTAGATATATGCTTAAGTAATCTTCTTTTTTCATTAAAAACAAAGAAGAATCCTTCTGCCAATAAAAAAGCATAACAAGGGAAAGCTATTCTTCAAATCCAAGTTAATAGCACTGGATTATCTATAAAATTCCATCCAATATGATCAATAAGCATAGTAGTCATAGCAATAATACGGAGTACAAATCCAGTCATTAGAACTATTAATAAAGATAAAACACCAACGTGACTATAACAATATATTTTATAATTAAAAGAAAAAATCTCCCCAAATTATGAGGAGATTTATCTATTAATAACACATTGGAAAAAACAACTATAAATTTTCATCGGCTTCAACACCAGTTAATATCTCATCAGAACCAGTTAATATCTCATCAGAACCAGTTAGTATTTCCTCATCAGAACCAGTTAATATCTCTTCATCAGCATCTATATTGATAGATAAGGGTTGAAGATCTAAATCAACCATATCTTTATTATATACTTTACAACTGAAAGCATAATCAGTTGAATCATAACGTACACCTCACGTATAAGCACAACTTCATTCAGCACAATTAGCTCAAAGCATACTAACATTTTCAAGGTCTTCTCACAACACAGATCTTAATTTATCTCCACAATATATCGAATATTCCTTAACAGTATTTTCATTAGAAATAAACATTACAACATAAACTAATCAAAAAGCAGCAGCAAATGATATCAATCATATTAAAATTTTAATAAGTATTCTCATTTAACATATAGAAAAATAAAAAATTATTAAAGAATATATAATAATTCTAATAATATAGTCAATATTAAGATTTATCGTCATAAAAATAATAAATGTCAACCTTAGAAACAACAATTGCCATTAATGAAAATTTAATAGAGGATAGACATTAGAGACGAGTTATTGACATTTAAAAAAATAAACAAAAATGTAAATTATAAAAAATATTGTAATTTAAAATAATCTTCATAAAAAAAGAGACACAGGTTGTTATTCATATTTATAGTTAGTTTAGTTAGTAGTAGTTAGTAAACACAACTGTTGCACAGTGGTGCAGTGGTCCTCTGAATCAGAGGACCTTTTTTCATAACATTCACTTTAATTTAAACAGCAGTTTAATATAATTAAAGCTACGAAAACAAAAAAACAAATACAAAATTATGGAAGACAAACAACGGTTATTCTTACCTGAGCACTTTCAAAGACAAGAACCTGTCATAAAAAAGAAAATCAGGAAATTTATGCTTGGATACAAGTTACTGGAATCATTCCTAGAAATGGGGAAAAGTCCAAACGACTCTGAAAGTCTAGAGTTCTACGCTAACTTGTACAATGACTTAGCACCGATCTTAACAGAGATCACATGCTATGCTATCAATAATGGATACATTAAAAAAAGTGAACGAATCGAGGAGAGTATTAAATTATCACAAAAAATCTTAGGATTACTTAAGATATTAAATACAAGATACATTATAACACTCACATCACCAGATCCAATTGAAGATCCAAGATGGGATTTAATCTCAAAAAAATCTAATACAGAAATTGTAGAAGATATTTCGTCGAAACTTGAAAAAATGAATTCATTAAAATTTAAAGGACAAGGATGAGTATTGCTCATCCTTTTCTTAAATAAAAAAAGTAAATTTCTATTATTTCACTATTGAATTTAACGATTAAAATCAATATAAAACTAATGCGATAAACAAAACTAATTGCATATGTCAAAAGAAGATTTACAAGAATTAAAAAAAGCGTACAACGTCGTATTCGACGAGAACGGAGAAGTCAAGGCCTGCGGCCGGGAATGTACAACTCATCTTATCAAATCTATCAAAAAGTACACTAACGAGAACGTTGGTGACGAGAGCACCGGTAGGATGGATGTAAAGAAACTTAAGTCGGTCTACGAAAGTTTGACCGCCTATCAAGGAGCATTGGTTATGTAACCAATGCTTTATTTTAATTTCTAAATTTTAGTGTTGACAATAAACAATAATTAGGTATCTTAAAGATTGCGTTAATAAATAATAAAACAAAACTAATAAGTAAACGCTTATGAAGAAAATTGAACTAATTGTTACCATTCATGGAGAGAGTATTCCAGATGGCAAAGAAAGAACGTTGGTCGTAGTAGGAGAGCCATTTGTAGATCCAGGATTACAGCCTGAATTTGACTTGAAACCAGGAGGCTCCGTTTCAGTAGCATTCAATTGCTATAAAATCGATGAAGAGAGATCCTCAAAGGACAAGACTTCATTCATCGAACATACCTGGAGACCTTCCACGGGAGATATGATTATCATGCCTCGTAAATCAAGCTACAAGACCACTGTAAAGGTCAACAAAATTGCTTAATCGTACAAAAACCAAAGAAAAGCGTCGTGATATCTCATGACGTTTTTTCTTTAACAAAAAACTGGTCCCATTTATCTCAAACAAGGCCAGTAAAATATTCATATATGAAAAGTACAACACAAATCTTATAACCATTATAATCACTAATTTCAACAAAAAAAAGCTCCACGTTATCTCAACGGAGAGCTCCGAAATCATGAAAAATTACAAATGATTGCGCCATTTGCGGCAATGAAGTTATACTATAAAATCACTAAAATTCAATAAAAAAACTGCCATATTATTTGACTTTAAAACAAGATTTAATATAAGCCCAATAGAATATTTTATTTATTAACTATAATTAATATGAAAAAATCATTATTCTTATACGCAATACTAGGTGCAGTACTATTTTCATGATGTACAAATACTACAACTACTGATACTGCAGATTCATCATCTATTACATGTCCAGAATGATCTGAATATTGGGAATCAAATTATGAAAACTGAGGTCTAAAAGCCCAATGATGTTTCAAAATTTGAGAAAGTGAAATGGAAGGACACTGGACTTACTACTTTGAAAACTGAGGAAAAGACTCAGAATGAGAAATGATTAATGATAAAAGAGAATGAATATGGACTTTCTATGATGAAGAATGAAATAATACCATAGAAATGGAATGAGCTTATAAAAATGATTTAGAAGAATGAGAATGGAAATACTATATAGATTGAGAATATATATGTTCTGATATCTTCTCACTATGAGCATTAACAGATGAATGAACATGTAATCGAGAATATGTTGAAGAAGATTTCGATGGATCAGAAACTTGAGAAATAGCTGAAGAAGAATAAAAAAAGAGTCCCGCGTTATCTCAACGGAGGACCCTAAAATTATGTAGTTCGTGAAAAATATTGTTTAACAACCAATACTATAATATTTAGTATTGGTTTTTCAAATCATTTTTTAGTAACAAAATATGACAGAGTAAATATTTAAATAGTCAGGAGAAAGCAATCTAGAACAGCTAAAATACAATCTAAATTACATTTCTAAAACTTGATTTTATAAATATTTTTTTAATTACTTTATCACTCAAAAGCTTTCTTAACAATCTCTTTAGCTAAACGATTATACTTATAATATCACGCCTCAGAATGTAAAAACAGATACCTACTAATAAGTCTTTTAGGCCAATTCTTTCTATATTTAAGAAAAATGAAACATTGTAATCTAAATGACTGTTCATAAAAAAGCTGCATTCTTCAAACAGGCCATCATTCAGGTGGTAATGGTTCTCGATATTCAGGATTAAACATATAATTATAGAAAATAAGCTAAATAAAAAATATTTGAATTTCAGGTTCTTTAATAAGTTCAAACCACATTCTCATAGCTATAGCATCAGCAAAATCTGGAGATCTACATATCAACTTTTTAATTTCTTCTTTAGTTAATATTTGTAATTTTCATCACTTATCAGGATTCTTTTGTTTTATCACATCTAATTCTTCTATAATACAATCTTTATCATTATCATTATTAACAATTAGTCTAATCTTATCTGAAGCTATAAAAGGAACTAATTCAAAATAACACTGATCTTTTAAATTCTTATAATTCCTAATTTCTTTATTTTCTTCTTTAAGTAGAGGAGAGGAATTATTAACGAATCATTTACATCATAACTGATCTACAACTCATCATCAAACTCAATCTTCATCACAGATTGTTCTAGAATTTTTTACTCAATATTGATTCTGTAATCATCTAATATAAGAAACAATTTCTGTTGTTCTATTTTTAATATAAGAGAAAACTCTTCCTATCCATCAATTCCAAACAATAATAATTGTCTTATCATTACCTAATCTTGCAATATCAGCAGTAATAAACTTTTCTCATTCTTCTCATCTATTAGTAAATAAATCTTTTATATCATCATATTCATAAAGCTTAGTTGGATCATCATCGTAATCCCAATTTCAGTTTAATAATCTCTCCTTAGTAATTTTATCAGCTCTCTTAAGAGATTCTTCATACTTCTCATGATCAATAAACGGATTATCTTTATATAATGCGGGGATAAATATTCTATCACTCGTTATCGTTCATTCTTGTTGAGCCTTAATAAAATCATTATAGAGATGACATTTCATAGGATTACAAGTCATGATAACTTTTCCTTTCAAATTATATTCCTTAACCTTTTCTGTACATCTTGATAAGATAATATTGATAGCTTTTCTATTAACTTCTTGAGCTTCATCGACATATCAAAAAGTAATCTCATATCATCATAACCAGTTAAATTCTGGATCAGATGGATTATCTTTTAAAGGGACAAAATAGAGTTTAGAACCATTATAGAATTGTAATTCTTTAGTCTGCATATTAAGTTTATATTCTCTACTTTCTTTCATTCATTTAGAATTCAGAACTTTTAGGATAGTATTTAAAGTACTTTTCCTAAGATCATCTCGTTCTCTTCTTCAAACAAGCCAAACAATACCAGGAAGAACTAATGAAGTATAGCAGATAATTTCAGCGACACCTCGAGATTTTCATCATCTAGCTCATCATCAATAAAGAATCTCAGTAATATCAGGTGAGATAAAAGCCTTCCATAAAGTTTTTTGTTTCTCAGTAAGTCTAATTATTAATGTCCTTTCATTCTCAAACATCACTAATTATAAAATTTTTAAATGGTTCAAAAGTTTCTTCTTTTTTATTCTCTTTTTCTCATAAACCATCTCTAACAATATCCCAGATTTCTTTTAATTTAGTATCAACTTTTTCTCACTTCATATGTTTTTTAATCTTTAACCAAGCAGCCTTAATAACCCATAATTCTAATCTTTTTAAATCTTCTTTATCAGGCAATAAACTCTCAGACTTTTCTCGTTTCAGTAATTCTAATTCAATATCACTATTTTTCTTCGATAATTCTTTTTTCTCTTTAGCCCATCATCTACATTCTGCTGGATTAATTGATTCAATTCATATTCATTTAGAAGCCAAAAAAGGTTTTAATTCTAAATAATCACTCTTTAAAAATTCAACTTTAAGTTTATTCCAATCTGCTATTCTAGCCATTTTTAATTGATTAGTGAATAAAGATTTCACATAAATGAAAAGTAGTCATGATTATTTTTCATGTTTCACTTATAATTTTATTAATCACTTGTTACAAATTTTTATTACTATACTTAAGATAAATAAAGACAAAACTATCCTGTCAAAAATATAGCAAAAAATAGAGAAGTATTTTCCACACAAAAAAATTAACATAATCTGCGATATAAACTAATTAAATTAGATTATTTTTTATTACATAAAAAAACTATTTACTCAAAAAATAACAGATTTTAGAGTAAGAAAATATTTGATTTTATATCTTATTAAAAGGTATATTTTTTTTGTCAAAATAATCTTGTAATCATTATCATTTCAACTACCATTAAAATTGTAATAGAGGAGAATACATCGAACAACCAATTTTTACCATGAATATCTAATACAAATGAAAATCGAAACCTACATCAAACGAATCAAAATTAACAGACAATTTTCACAATCTACAATAGAATCATACACAAGGATTCTAAAAAAATTTGATGAATATATAAGAACCAATTCATCAGATAATAGATCCTTAGAAAACACTGAGAAACTACAATTAACTGACATTGAATGATGGATAAGTTCAGAAATAGAAAAATGAAAATCAATTAGGACATGTAATTGATACACAATCTGCATTAGAAATTTTCTAAAATACGCAGAACGTCGTTATGAAAAAGTAATAAACTATAAAGAAATTATGTTGATGAAAGAATCTAAAAAGAAAGTTGAAGCATTAGCAGAATCAGACATAGAAAAATTATTACAATTCATGAAAGAAGATAGTTCAAAAGACAAACTAACGAAAACCAGAGATTATACAATATTATCAATACTCATATATACAGGATTAAGAGTTTCAGAACTTTGCAATATAAAAGTTAGGGATGTAAAAAAGGAACTACAAGTAATTGGTAAAAATCATACATTAAGATTAGTCTATCTCTTTCAAGAACATCTATCACTCATAAAACAATATTTATATATGAGAGAATTAAAGGATATAGATTCAGATTATTTATTTTGTTCTCATTCAAATAACACTAAAGGGAAGCAACTTTCAAGAAATTCAGTAGAAAAAATCATTAGAAATGCATGAATAAAAGCCTGAATTTCAGAGCCTGTATGGCCTCATAAACTAAGACATACTTTTGCAACAAACCTATTGAGAAGATGATGAAATATATTTTACATTAAAGAATTATTAGGTCATACCAGCATTTTAACTACACAAAATTATTTATCAGCAACAAATAATGATCTAAAAAAGACTCAGAATTTATTAAAAGAACCAGCTCAGGAAAAGGATTACGAAGTAGAGGAGTTAATAGAAGGAAATGAATCAAATATATTTAATGATTATAACTTATATCAGAATTATATTTGAAAAATAAAGTTAAAAGACAGATTACCAAATAATAGTTTAAAACTTAAAAGCTAGAGGAATAATATCCTCTAGCCTAGTGGTAATTTTCCCGTCAACAAAGCGACGAAAACATAGATCATGAATAGCGTTAAAGCAGCTAAACAAGCATAGTAGATGTAAGCATAGATCTTACCGCTACCTTCTTTTGAGTTCTCTTTCTTAGCCATAACTCTATTTGTTTTTATTAGTACGTAGTTGTTAATTACACGAATTACAATGAGAGGTTAATTCTTCTTACGAAGAAATACGTTCGTAACAATAACTTTTCATATTTGTTTTTTATTATGCAATAATGTTATACGTATTAAAAGAGTTAAATTCAATAAGAAAATATAAAATCAATCACTAATAGTATTAATAAAACTTGAAATATGGGTATTTTTGTGTATAAATTTACAGAGTTTTTTAAACCATAAGAAATCATAATGATAACAACTACAAGTTTCGCATCAATTTCAGATTTAAGAGACAAAACAGCAACAATTGTCAGAGAATTACCTAAATGAAAAAAAATCATTCTATCACAAAACAAACCAGTATGAGTATTTATGAGCATAGATGAATACAACCTGCTTATCAAATTATGATTTGAATGAGATGAAGCTACAAAAGAAGAAATTAAAGCTTATAAAGAAAGTAGCCATTGAAAAGATGGTGTAGAAGCTTTCTCATTTTTAGATTCTCTAAAATAATCCAGAATGTATACTATTATTTTAGAAAAGCAGGTTCAAAAATTTCTCAAAAAAGAGCAGTGACAGCCTATCATAAAGCAATTCAAAGAAGCACTAAAACACCTCTCATTAGATCCATATGAGAATAATTTGGATATTAAACGTATAATCAACTTACCACATGTTTATAGACTAAGATTATGAGAATATAGATTCTTATACGAGATAATAGATAACAAAATCATTATCGACTTTTTCTATGCTGGACCTAGATGAGATGTATATAATCATCTCAATAATAGAAGAAAATAGGCAATTGTAATTATTATTCTTAGGAAAATCAGAACTTAAAGAATCATACAAATCTCAATTAGTTTTATCTTCAATTTTCTCAACCGCCAATAGCCACAATTTTTCTACTAGCCATTTTAATAATTATTAACCATGTAAATATTTTTCATTCTTTTTCTCTCGTTCTTCCCTTGTAATATCCATGTAAATTTCATCCCAAAATTTTCAATTACAAAAATGCATATCTTTTCTTCTTCAATATTCTTTAAATCAAACCTTTTGATAACACTTTATAGCAGCTTCATTAAAAGCAAAAACATGAAGATCAATATTACGCAAATTCAAAGTATGAAATCAATATAACAAAATAGCATTTAAAGCATCAGCTCAATATCATTTATTATGTTCATCAGAATCTCAAATTCCTATTCATATAGTTGCAATTTGATCAATATAATTAATCCTTCATAAATCAACTATTCACAATAATTTATCTCAATCTTTTTTTACTATTGCCAAAGCTTTTAAAGATGGATCTTCATTCTTTGAAATACTTTCAAGGAAAGCCTTTTCAGACGAAAGAGTTAAAACTCATTTAGTATTATTAATTCAATCAGTAATTTTACTATCATTCATCCATTTAGTAAAAATTTCAAAATCTTCAACATTTACTGGAGAAAGATAAATGCTACCTCGTGAAACTTTTGGAAAGTACTTCATCGTTATTATAATAAAATAAATATCATTATTCTATTTAGAGCATTTCTCTAAAACTCTATTAATAATTTCTGTTGTTGAATATCATGCTTGTACTTTATCAGGAAATTCTTTAAGCTCCCAATAAGGACTAGAATAATCTTTTGTTTTCTTCTCATCAACTGATGTAACAGCAAGTATAGTTGGCTTTAAATAATTCAAGAACTCAATATATTCTTCTCTAGAATTTGATTTATCTTGGAAAGTATAATCAACACCTCTTATACCATCAACTACTTCAGTTCTCTGTCGTTGACTATTTATTGGACGAGAACTTCCTTTTTTCTTAGCTGTAAATTCATCTGATTGAGTTAATATAACTACGACATCTGCATATTTTGCAAACATCTGAATAGCAAAAACATGTCATGGATGAATAATATCAAAAACTCACTTTTTTATGAGTACTGACTTTCATTCCTTTTTAGCAGCATCAATAATACTTTTTAATTCTTCTTTAGTAGATATTTGCATGTTTGATTATAACAAATAATATATTACATGTAGTCTTATTAGATAACTTTACAAGGGAAAATACTTTATAATAGCATATATCATACAATTTTTTAAATCAATATTGATTTAAAAAAAATTATTTATATTAATCAATAAAAAAATAAACATCATAAATATTAACAATGTCAACTCTAAAGACACTAATTAGTAAGACACAAAACTTATACCGAGGGTAGACGGAGTAGACTACTTATTGACATTTAATAATAAATAAATATATTATAAATCTAACTAAAAAAATAAACAAATATTAAAAGAAAGGAAGAATATGGAAATAGTAAGTTATGAGATCAAAAATGACGGAGCTGTCGGCTTTGAAAGAGAGGAGTCAACAGTTTATCTGGTAGTCAACCTAGAAGGGAAAGAATCAATATCGTTCAGCCCTCAAAGAATTACACTGCATAACTGCAGTATAAGAAACTTTGACTGCAAGGGTGAAACTTGGAATCGGTACTTTTCAATCGTAGAAAAGCCTGAAGAAAAAGCAATTATCATCAACAGCAACAAGTACCAATCCATCATGATTACCAGAGAAAAAGATTAATAGTGGCTATTTTAGCCACTATTTTTAGGAAAAAGATAACAATTAACAATAAACTTGATACATCATTATTTATTACAACAAACAAAATCTCAATAAACTCTATCTCTAACTTCATCTACTATAATAACATAGAATCTTCTTTGATTTATGATTTGATAACATTTCTATTTTTACTAATTATAGCAAACTAAAAAGGCTGTATTTTCAATAAAATTCAATTGATTTTAAACATTCATTTTTATGACCTTTTATTTCTTTTGGCAAAGAATCAATATTCTTATCAATACGAACACAATCAGCATATTTAATTGATTTATGTATTTAATTGATTATAGCTTTATATAAATAATAATTTTATTCTGTATTATATCACATGACTTTTTTAAAAAATCATTATTCATCAATAATTTTTATTGCTATTACTACGATATTCTGGATCCTAATGTGAATTCAATTGTTTTTAAGAATTGATACCTTTGATTCCCTATTAAAAATTTTTTGGAATTACACTATGATTATAACCATCCTTGCATTTATTATTGGGATAGTAGAATGATGAAAGAAAGACGCATTAAAAATTCCTTTCATAATATTTATAGCAAGTCTTTTATGTATTCTTTACCACAATGTTGTTACTCCAATTCGAGCTTGAACATTTCAATTTTCTATGTTAAATCGTGTATTAATTGCTATCATTCCAATTTTCTTTTATTTAATTTTTTATTTATCCTATAATAAGAAGATAAATAAGTATCGAACAATTATTTTAACATTAATTGTATTACTCTATATATGATATCGACTATATGGTTTTCTAGCAGATAGTTACAATGATATAAAAGAAATTTGAATATCTTTTTTTGAAGCTTTTTTAAACACATTATATTTCTTAATTACAGTAACATTTAATATTACATTATACCCGATGATCTCATCATTGATTTGAATCTGAATCAATAAATGATATCATTATTTTAAAGACAAGAAAGCTAATAATAAGTAGCCACAATCGTAATTATTGAGAATACATTTCCAGATAAAGCTAAACAACAGCCAATATGATAAAAGATTTGGAGATAAAAAAAATTGGAGTACAAATGACTCCAATTTTAATAGTATTTTAGTAATTATTCTGTAACAAGCTCTCAAGATGCATTATAAGCTTTTATATTCTCACGAGCAAATTCTTTAAAATCATCTATTTTAGAAATAACTTTCAAAGATTTTTCTAATAAATTATCAAAATCTTCATCAGTATATCAATATATTATATATAAAATTTCTCATAAATTATTCATAGAATAAAGTATTATAATTATAGTTAGAAACGTGAAAAAATACAAAAAATAGCATTTTATATTAAAAAGAATTAAAATATTTCTATAGTTTGAATTGTTTTAAATAGCAATTATCATGAAGAATAAGAAGAGATTTATTACATGGAACATAATAATTATTTAATCTTTACTATGTAAAAAGGATTCGTATTTTAAATATAAAATTTATTTTCTATATATAGTTGATGGGAGAACAGAATACTGGTGATGTTTTTTATCAAGCTGGATTACCAAAAATTCCAGAATCTGGACCTTTAGAATTTGCTCCTAAAGATTATTCACCTAATCCTATTGATAACAATCTTTTTTCTATAATTTGAACTCTCATAATTTGAATTATTATAACAACAAGCCTCTACTTTCATTATAAACATAAACAAATTAAATTACCTTTTAAAATATCCTTAAAGAGAAGTTGGTATTGGCGAATAGTTACATATATAATCCTGAGTATTATACTACGAATAATTGAAGTATTATATCTTTCTCAATGGTGAAAGACTTATCTTTTATAGATTAAAAGAGGGACAAAATAAAAGCAATTATTACATACACTTAATATAAATTATAGCACTTTTAATTTTATATGAATGAATTTTACAATGGAAAATAATGAATTATATAATACATGATTTGGTAAAGGAAAGCTATCATAAATTCTCTAATTGTTATGTGAATTTTAATTATTGTCCGAATTATGATATGATTTTTCTATTTATTAATTCTAATTAAATACTAATATCTAAATTATACATTTCCCAGCTAAAAATTACGTATTTCATTACTTTAATATTTATAAAATATAATGTAATGTAATAAAAAAAATATCTTTTAAATAATCATAGTAAATAATGGATAAAGATGAGAATCAAACACTATCAATAGTTTATATAGCATATCTTTTGTTGCTTCTTTTTATCGTGTTCACACTTGATATACATCAATCAATAACACTTTGAGAAATAGTCCTTTTCTTTCTTTTCCCAATCTTTTCATTTATATTTACTTTCTTAAACTGTAAATATTTAAACAAAATATGGATTAATCCTTTTCTTGTCTATTTAACAATTTTATTGGCTTTTATTATTATTAAATTTTCACGTATAGAACGAGACATACCTTCATTTATTACTTATTCTATTTTCTTTTGTTTCCCTTCAGTATTATCATCATTATTGTGAATTAGTATTTATAAGTTAACTACAAAAAAATCTAAGAAAATAAATATTGCTTTAATGGTAATCTATTTGTTAATATACTTTATAATATATTGACTTTGGCATTATGTCTTAAACTCATAATACTAAAAGATAGAGGAGGGGATTCCTATTTTATAAAAGATCTTTTAAATTTAAGTTAATCACTCCTCCGTTTTTTTCATCCTAAATTTAACGATACTATTATTATTAAATTTAAAAATAATTTTCAAAATTTTTTCAAAAATATAAAAATATATAAAAAACAGATAAAAAATATTCACACATGTAAAAATAATATAAAAAAATCTAAATAATAAAAAATTATAATAAAACACCAATTTATACAAAAAATACGATTTCAATTTCGTTATTTTTTTAAAAAAACTTAACAGTTTTACCACTCAAATAAAAATACGCTGAATTTTTCACATCGTTCGCATCTCTTGAATACTTACTAATTAAGAACTGGCATTATAAAGACAGATTTTTACTATTTTATAGTAAATTTAAAATCTAAGCTTCAGTGAGCAAGGAAATACTAGGTACTAAGCACTACATTTAAGACATAAAATACAGAATTATAGGTTATATGCCATATATCAACATATAATTATGCAAATCAAAAGAACTGGATAAATTATCAAGAGGACTAATTTTTTCTGATACAAAATATTGAAAAAAATGTACAATTATTAATACATAATAATGTCATATAAGAACAAAAAATGTGAATATATGAAAAATAGAATTCTATCAAAAAAGTATCCATACTTTGCACAAGATACATTGTGCAAA
>CAMJIH010000015.1 GCA_946405785.1 uncultured bacterium
ATTATGATGCATAAACTTTGTCCTTGAGTCTCTGTGCTTTTTTTGCATAAAAATTCGTTGGATGCTAATTGATTAGAGTCATATGGATGTAAATATAGTTTATGAATAGTTGCTGCTCTTTTCTTTTCATTTCAAATGTGGGATTTTTGATTCGGAATGTTAGCATTAATTCCATTGTGAATTGGTCTGGGGTATGTGTTTCTTAGTATGTTTTTCCGTTCTTTGAGAACTAAGATGCTATCTGAACATTTAACCAATGAAGCAAAAGATGTTATAGCACATGTTTTCTGATTTAGAAAGTATTTGTTAAATGTAGAAGATGATAAATTGAATACTTTGATTAATACTGATTCTCAATATTTTGAGAAAATTTTACCATATGCAGTTGCTTTATGAATTTGAGATGATTGGATTAGAAAGAATATGGTGTTTTCAGAAGTGCCTAATGTTGATAACGTATCTACAAATTCAAGAAATTCTTTTGACCGAGATGATGATGTTAAGGATAGGCATGAAAATGCTACTCGTGCAATGGATCATTTTAGTACTTTGAGAATGTGAGTTTGAAAATCAAAATTAGTTGGTACTATTACTCAGCGTGTTCATGATGAGACTCGTCATTACAATACTGATAGTGGATGGTGAAGAGGGGCTAGTTCTTCTAGTGGAAAATCATCTTCTGGTTCTTGATTCTTTAGTTTTCTGTCTGATTTATTAGATTCTGATGATTCTGGTTCTTCATCAAGTTGATGATGGAGTAGTTGATGAGGTCATAGTTGATATAGTTGAGGATGATGAGGTTGAGGTTGAGGTAGTAGACGGTAAATTTATTTTTAATTCGTACATTATTTGTAAATGGAGAAGCTTTCATTTAGAACATCAGATATTGGAAAAATATCTCAGAAATTATGAGCGCAATTTCATGAAGAGTGGAGAAATTCTATGGTACAATCAGATTGAAAATGAGTTACAAGAGTTGAAAAAACAACTGATGAGACATGGATATTACAACATAATTGAAAAACTGAAGTAGATATTGCAAATACAAAATTTGAAGATTTACCATCTGATTGGAAATATGAGAATTTAGAAGCTGCAAAGGTGGCGGTATGATTAGTTTTTGATAAAGTTTTGGATTGAGTTAAAATTACTCCTGAAATGATTGAAGAAATGTCAGAAATTATTCATAATAAGTGGCTAGAAAGAAATTGAGTAGCATGATCATTTGAGTATCAAAGAGTAGGGTATCAACAACTTTCAGAAGAAGAAAAAGCTAAAGATAGGGATCAATTATTACAAGCTATAGAAATTGTTAAAAAGTATAGTGAATAGTAGACTCTCGTCTACTATTTATTGTAATTGAATATTAATATGAAAAAGTCAATTTTTTATCTAAAATTGACTTATCTTTTTGCTTGAAAAATATGCAGGAAAATATAAAGTATGTTCTGAACCAAATTTTTATTATTAAATAAAATTTTAATATGAAACTTGACGGTAAAAGTGTACAGGCTGCTATGATGCATCTTGTTGAAGAATATAGACTCGATCCATATCAGGTTATGGATATTATGAGAACTGGAATTAAGTCATGATTCAAAAAAGATTATCCTGAATATAGAAAAGCTGACATTCTTGTAAATGTTGAGGATGATTGAGCTATTAGTGTATATAAGGCATTAACAGTTGTTGATGAAATTGAAGATGAAGATACACAAGTATTGTTAAAAGATGCTAAAAAAGAAAGAAAAGATATCGAAGTTTGAGAACAAATTTTGATTAATGTTACTCCAAAGAATATGGAGTTATCTAGAATTGCTGCTCAAGCTGCTGCTCAAACTATTAAGCAAGGTATCAAAAATATTGAAAGAGAAAGATTCTATGATAAGTTTCAAGATAAAGAAGGACAACTTCTTAAGGCTAAAGTTATTAAAGTTCATACTGATAGTGTTATCCTTGATATTGAAGGTACTACTGTGGTATTGGCTCCAGAAAGTCAAATTCCTAACAGACCATATGAAGTATGAGAAGAAGTATTCGTATTCTTAAAGAAAATTAGTAAAGAAGCTTGAAGTATCGTTCTTGATATTACTCAAACTTCTCCTGAATATGTATCAGCTATCTTAGAAAAATTAGTTCCTGAATATGAAGAAGGAATTGTAAGTATTGATAAGATTTGAAGAATTGCTTGAAAGAAAACAAAGATTATTGTTTCAAGTTCTGATGAATCTGTAGATCCTGTTTGAGTATTCGTAGGACATAAATGAGATAGAATTAATACAGTATTATCATTATTAGATGGTGAAAAAGTTGATTTTGTTGAGAATACTGATGATCCTAAAGAACTTATTGCTAGATTATTAAAACCTGCTCAAGTAGAAAGCGTTGAGATTAAGGATTGAAATAAAGCTGTTGTAAGAGTTGAAGAATCTCAAAAACCATTAGCTATTGGAAAGTGAGCAAGTAATATTAAGTTAGCTACTCAACTTAGTTGATATTCTATTGAAGTTATCTAATTTATATATCTTGTTCCCCGCTATTATAGCGGGGATTTTCTTGCTTAAAATATTCAGTTATTAATTATTGTGTTATGTTAAAGGTGCATTCAATTGAAACATTTTGAACTCAAGATTGACCATGAATAAGATTGGTTATCTTTTTGCAATGATGTATGTTTAGGTGTAAGTATTGTCATAATCCTGATACTATTCCTTTTGAAAATGATAAAGCTATGAGTTGGGATGCTGAGGAAGTATTAAATTGGTTAAGAAAACAACAACCTTATTTTTGAGATAATTGATGAGTTACTTTTTCATGATGAGAACCATTGTTTCAAGCTCCTGAATTATTACCAGTAGTTAAAAAAGTTAAGGAATCTTGATTTCATGTTTGTATTGATACTAACTGATTTGTTCAGTCTGAAGAAGCAAGAGAAATACTAAAATTAGCTGATTTAATCTTACCTGATATTAAACATATTGATCCTAAGAAGTGTTTAGATTTAGTAGGACAATCTAATGAAAATACTTTGAAAACATTAGATTATTTGGATGAAATAAAGAAACCTTATTGGTTAAGACAAGTAATTGTTCCTTGATATACGAATGATGAAGAAGATCTAAAGAAACTATGAGAATATGTTAAGACAAGGACTTCTATGGAAAGATTAGAATTATTACCTTATCATAATATGTGAGTTTCTAAATGGGAGAAAATGAAGTTACAATATCCATTAAAAGGAGTTCCTGCTGCATCAACTGATGATTTAAATAAAGCAAAAGCAATCCTTGATAAATATTCTGATAAAATTTATTTGAGAGGATAATTATTATATCTTGAAAGATCGGATTTAAATAAGTTAAAGTAATTTAATAATAAATAAAAAGAAGGTTAAATAACCTTCTTTTTTGTATGTTTTAATCTTTATTATTCGTTACTTCATTCTTGATTTCAACCTTCTGGAGTTCCTCATCCATCAGCAGGAGCTTCTCATCCTTCAGCAGGTGTTCCTCATGGCAATTCATCAAGATCAGTACTTACACCTAATCTTGTAGACATTTCAGCATCAACAAATTCTCTAGCTCTTCAGTATTTCTTTGCTGAGTAATCTATAAGTATTCATTTGATTCTTTTATTTACGTAATCTTTTGTATAGATTGAGTTCATACTAAATACTTTTGTTGTAGCGTTATCAATATTAAGTTTAATGTATGATTTATAGTTTGCAATACCCACGATATCTTGAGGTCCAAGTAGAGGAGCGTATTCTTTTTCCATGAATTCGGCATCTGGCGCACCGATCTTGAATGACATCATTGTACCAACGTTACCGAATACGGCTGCTTTTACATCGGCTTTACCTCCACCATCTCAACCTTTTGTCTCCAGCTGGGCGATATATTGGTGGGCCATTATAAGTGCTAATCTATACTTTCTGGCTTCTGATAAGATATCGGCAAATGTACCTGATACGAAGTTTTGGAATTCATCCACGTAGAGGTAGAAGTCCTTTCTATCTTTTTGTTCCATTTTTGCTCTTCCCATTGCTGCGTTATATATCTTTGATACGAGGATCATACCTAGAAGTTGGGCATTAATTTCTCAGATTTTACCTTTTGAAAGGTTTACTAGAAGAATCTTTTGATTGTTCATGACATCTTCAAAATTGAATGCTGATTTAGTTTGTCCAATAATATTTCTGATAAGTCTGTTAGTATTAAATGATACGAATTTAGAAGAGAAGTATGGGATAATTTCTGCTTTTTCTCTATCTCCCATTGAGTTATATGTTCTCTCCCACCAGTTTCTAACTACGGCATTAGTTACTTTTGATGTTTTTAATTCTCTATAAGCATCATCAGTAAATAGTCTTACTACATCTAGAAGTGTTGGTCTATCTTCAAAGTCCTCAAGGATAGTAAGAGATCCATATTTAAAGTATTCCTGAATTCTTGGTCCGAAAATTTCTGGTCAGAACATTTTTAAGAAGATTTCTGTTGCATCGTTTACTGTTCTATCGGCTTCATCTAGTGAGTTAATTTCATAAAGATTAAGTCCCATAGGTCTATCTTCATTACCAGCATCAAAGTAGATTACATCTTTAGCTCTTTCTTTTGGTACGTATTCAAGCACATCTTCTGCAAGGTCTCCATGCGGATCAATCAAACAGAGCCCATCTCAGTTCCAAAGATCTTGTCTTGCCATTGTTTGTAAGAATACTGATTTTCAGGTACCTGATTTTCATATCATATAATGGTGTCTTGTTCTATCTTCTCTTTTAATATATACAGGTGAAAGGTTGTTTCTGTAAATATTTACTCATAGAAGAACAGCATTTTTATAGAGTTTATATCACCATAATTTACCTTTGGTAATAATCTCTTTAACGAATTTTTTATCTTCTTGTGTAATGATTTGTTTTCAATCTATTGTTTCTTTCCCATCAGCTTCTACTATTTGACTGTTTGGATTTGCACTTTGATATTCTTCAAGAGGTGTTAGCTTTTCTTCTGTATCATCTTTTGAACCTACAGCCCAGTGATTTTTATAATCTTTAAGAATATCTGAAAGTTTTCATTTCTTAAAATTTTCTGCTAGTTGTCAGGTCATAATTTTACCATTCCATTCATCATCAGTAAATTGTGGTAGATTTGCTGGAGCTGGTAATACTTTATAGATCATCCATTCAATAATAGGAGAACGGTTATAAATTCAGTCTCCAAAGTGGAATAATGATGTTAATTCATTTGTTGAAAAATATGAATATTTATAGAAGAATCCTGTAAGAAAGTATTTTGCAGCGATTTTCCATAATCATTTATAAAGCCATCAGAAGATGTCATGTTTAGTGTTATTATCTGTAAGACCATTAGCATATTCATCATTATATACGTTATATGCTGATTCCATAGCTTTTAAGTTCTTTTCTGCTTGTCCTTTTTCATCAGAAGAACTGATAAGAATAAGTCATGATCTATATGTTGGGTTACCTGCTTCTTCTCAGATAGTGTTCATGGCTTCTTCCTTTGTTCTTACCATTCTTACCATTGATACATTATCTTCTTCTTTTTTATTTGATACTAGTTTTTCACTTGGTCAGAATACTAGGAATTTTAATAGTTTTACAGGGTTTAGAATATTAGACCAATGCCACCATTCTGTTTTATAAAGATCTAATCATTTATATAGTCTGTCTGCAGCTTTTTGTCTTTTTGCATTGAATCATTCAGATTCTGGTTTTGCTACAAGAATTGATGTTACTGTGTCATATACTGAGACTTTACTCATGGTATCGATGATGTTGTTAATTGGATCATCTGGCATCTGTTTGAAAGTCTTGATAGTATATACAGGATCTCTTTTAGGTTGTAATGTTAAGATGTCATAATATTTCTTTTGGAATGGTTTAGGTTTAAGGACTTGTTCTAGTGAACAAGTAGGGTATTGTGCTGAAATCGAACTTTCTACAATACTTTGATATTCTGGATACGTTCATATAATGAAACTCAATTGTCATTCTTCGTATTGATATATCATAACAACTTTTTGTTTTCCGAAGAATTTGTGCATTAATGAATCTCAAGTACTGATTTCTGATATTTTATGTAAACCGTTAAATAACTGGGTCATTCTTCAGATTTTTTCTTTCATATCTTTTGCTACTTCTTTTTCTTGTTCACGGTCTGTTTTACCATCTCCTTTTGGAAGTAAAACTTTAATATATATCATTCTATGAGTATTTAAGAATGAATAAGTATATCTGAAAGCTTGTTTAATAAGGAAAAAAATCCAATATACTGCAAACATACCAATGATTGTATATAATGCATATGATCATATTGTATTTATATCTATGTTAATTTCTGGAGCAGCTGTAGTTGTTGTTTGCTTTGTTTCTGCACTACCATGTTCTTGATCTCCAGTAGATTCACTAGTTTGAGTAGTTTTAGTTTCTTTTTTAGTGTTTTCATATTTTATAGAAGGAGTACTTCCAACTTCTAATTGATCTGTATCATATTGCTCATTATATGTTTCTTCGATTCTTCCTAAGAATATTTTTAATTGGTTATAGCCACCAATTTCGTTAAGACAAACGGTTTTTTCACTTCACCAAGCATCAGTAGCTAATTTTGATAGATTTTCTTTTTGGGTATAGTTTTTTACATAAGTATCAATTAATTGTTGTTGGCATTTAGAAATATTTCATGCACTATCGTGTTCTTCTTTTGTACTATCTCATTTTTCCATATTAGATAAAGCTAATTTGATTTGAGAAACTCATCAAATGTTGTTAATACATTCTGTTTTATCATCTCACCATGCATCAGTTGCTAGTTTTGAGATGTTATTTTTCTGGTTTGTGTCCTTGAAATATTGAACTTTCAATGTATTTAAACAAGTAGATTTATCCATGGATTATTTATATATAAATTAACTTGTTTAATTATAGTTAGAAATGCTGAAAAATGCAAAAAATTAGGCTTGATTTTTTGTGAATTATACCTATCAATAGTTGCGTAATAATATCAAGAGAGAATGGAGAGACTAGGCTCGTTTGAACATTCCAGCAACCTGTCTTAGGATAAGGTGCTAATTCCTACCCATAAGGGAAAGATATCAATGATAAATAATTGAAGTCTTTTCTGGAAATGGGAAAGATTTTTTATTTATTGTTGAATTACAATGGGAAAGAAAAACTATTTTTTTACATCAGAGTGTGTTACTCAAGGACATCCTGATAAGGTTTGTGATCAGATTTCTGATGCTATTTTGGATGAATGTTTTAAGCAAGATCCTTATTCAAGAGTGGCTGTTGAATGCTTAATTACTGATGGAAAACTTATTATTGCTTGAGAAGTTACTACAAAGGCTCAATTTAGTTATGAAGAAGTTGCAAGAAAAGTACTTTCTGATATTGGTTATTCTACTCAAGAATCTTGATTTGATGTAAAAAATTCTGAAATTGAAGTGTTAGTTCATACGCAATCTCCTGATATTTCTCAATGAGTTGAAATATGAGGTGCTGGTGATCAATGAATTATGTTTTGATATGCTAGTAATGAAACAGAGGATTGTCTTCCATTAACATTAGATTTATCTCGTAAATTATCATTAAAATTAACTGAGGTTAGAAAAAATGGAACATTACCTTATTTGTTCCCTGATTGAAAAACTCAAGTAACTGCTGAAATGAATGAAAATTGAGGATTAGAAAGAATTGATACTATTATTATTTCAGCTCATCATAGTGAAAATGTAAGTTTAGAAAAAATAACTGAAGATTTGAAAAACTATGTTATTACTCCTGTATTATGATGAAAAATAGATGATAGTGTAAAAATTTATATTAATCCTACATGAAAATTTGTTATTTGATGACCAGCAGGGGATACATGATTAACATGAAGAAAGATAATTGTTGATACTTATGGTGGGGCTTGAAGACATGGATGATGAGCATTTAGTTGAAAAGATCCAACAAAAGTTGATAGAAGTGCAGCTTATATTGCTAGATTTTTAGCTAAAAATATTGTAGCAAATTGATATTGTGATAAATGTGAGATTCAGCTTAGTTATGCTATTTGAGTAGTTCAACCTATAAGTATCTTTTTAGAAGATTTTGGAACTGCTAAAGTAGAGAAGAGTAAAATTATAGATTATATAAATGAACATTATGATTTGAGTCCAAGTTGAATTATTAAGTTCTTAGATTTAAGAAGACCTATCTATAGAAAAACAGCAGAAATTGGTCACTTCTGATTTGATGATTATTCACGAGAAAAAATTGATAATTGGAATATTAATTAGAAAAAGGAGCTTTAAAGCTCCTTTTTACTTATTTTTTAAATTGTTTAGTGCTTCTGGATTATTCTTATGTATCATTCAAACTATTGGACAATTTCCTAATTCTGCACAGTCACCGCATGTTGTAATATCTTTTTTTATTGCACATTGACGAATACCACAAAGGCTTTCACAAAATATAGTTTTCTTTCAATTTATACGGCATCCTTCACAATTAATCTGTTCTGGTAGGATTGTTGTATTGTTCAATTTAGACCATTTTTTTGCTGTTTCTTCGCGTAATGTTCGGTCATCATTGATTGTTGCAATATAGGCATCACATTTTCAGCAATCGATACCACAATATCCAATTAGTTCTTTCATGATTTTAGATACTATTAAATATCGAGATCTTTAACTGATTTAGCATTTGTTAGGATGAAGTGTCTTCTTGATTGAACATCTTCTCCCATAAGAATTCTGAATAATCTGTCTGCTTCTTCAGCATCTACGATTGTTATTTGTTTTAGAATTCTTGTTTCAGGATCCATTGTTGTTTCCCAAAGTTGTTCAGCGTTCATTTCTCCAAGACCCTTATATCTTTGAATTTCGATATTATCATCTGGAGCGAATCCATACATATCAGGTGTATGATCTTCATTATAAACATATACATGTTTTGCTCCTTTTGAGAACTTATAGATTGGAGGACATGCTGCATATACATGTCATTCTTCTACTAGAGGTCTCATGAATCTGAAGAAGAATGTTAATAACAATGTTCTAATATGTGCACCATCGACGTCGGCATCGGTCATGATTATAATTTTATCATATCTTAATCATGAGATATCAAAACTTTCTTTCATTCAACATCCGATAGCTGTGATAAGAGCTTTAATTTCAGCATTAGCCATCATTCTTTGAAGAACAGCTTGTTCTGTGTTAAGAATCTTACCTCTAAGTGGAAGAATAGCTTGGAATTTTGAATCTCTTCATGATTTAGCAGAACCTCACGCTGAATCTCCCTCGACTATATATAATTCAGTACCATGTTTTCATCTTCTTGAACAATCTGCAAGTTTACCAGGAAGAACTCATCATGATAATGCACTTTTTCTAAGAACAGTTTCTTTAGCGAACCTAGCAGCTAATCTAGCTCTTGCAGCTAAGTCAATCTTAGAGAAGATTTTATCAAATTCATCTGGATGATCTACAAAGTATTGTTTTAAGTAATCATATGTTAATTTTTCAACAGCACCTCTTACGTAAGAGTTTCCTAATCTTCCTTTAGTCTGTCCTTCAAATTGAGGTTCAGGAATCTTAACTGTAACGATACCATATAATCAATCTGTTACATCTGAAAGTTGGAATTCTCAGATTTTTTTATCGATTTTTTCTGTCTCTTTACCAATTTCGTTAATGATTTTTAAGAGAGCAGATTTGAATCATAAGATATGTGTACCTCAATCTCTTGTTGGAATATTGTTTACAAAAGAAAGAGTATGATCGTTATTAGTGTTAATAAATTGGAATGAGATTTCTGCTTGGCAGTTTTCTGTTTCAGCTATGAAATAGTGAGGAGAAGAAAGAGCTTGTTGTTTTCCAACGAGGTTTCTTAACCAAGTTTTAATACCTCATTCATACATAAATCTGCTAGCAACTCCTGTTTTTTTATTCTTGAATGTGAAGCTTACACCTGGAGTTAGATAAGCAGCTTGTTTCATTCTAGCAATCTCATTTTCTTCAGAGAATTCAATTGTTTCGAATATTGTATCATCAGGCATAAATGTAACACTTGTTCCAGTTTTATCTGTATCTCATACGATTTGAAGTTCTCCTTGAGGGATTCCTTTTTCAAATCTCATTTTATGAATTTTACCGTTCTTGTATACAGTAACTTCTAACCATTTTGAAAGAGCGTTTACTACAGATGCTCATACTCAGTGTAGTCATCCTGAAATTTTATATGCTCATTTATCGAATTTTCCTCAAGCGTGAAGAACTGTATATACAGTTTCAAGAGCAGATTTTCCTGTTTTTGGGTGAATATCTACTGGAATTCCTCTTCAGTTATCATGAACTGTTACAGATCCATCTTCATTAAGAATAGAAGTAACATCTTTACAATATCATGCTAATGCTTCATCAACAGCATTATCTACAATTTCTTGTACCATATGATGTAAACCTCTTGAGTCTGTTGAACCAATATACATTCAAGGTCTTTGTCTTACAGGTTCTAGTCATTCTAAGACTCTAATTTGTGACGCATCATATTCATGAGTCTGTTCTGGAGTAGTTGTCATTTTTTCTTTTTTCCAATAAAAAAATAGGAATTCAAAACTATTTGTAGTAAAATAAAATAAAAAAACAAGTGAAAATTTTAAAAAACCGCTTGCTATTGTCGTGAAAAATGAAAATTTGAAAGTTTTATATTTTTTTCGATATTTTATCCATTTTTGATATTTTTTATTAAAATTTGATTCATTTTTTATTTTTCATTGAATCAAATAATTAAGTTTTATAAAAAAATAGGGGATGATGTTAAGATTGAAATTATGAAATATATTTATATATTCATTTTAGCCTTTTTTATGTGCGTTGTTTTTTATGATAAAGGAAATTCTTATTGTTCTTAATTTAGTTATTGCTTTCTTATTAATAGGGTTTGTCCTTTATTATAGATTTTATTTTCTTCGTAATCCTTCACGTAAGGTTCCTCATGATGATAAATTATTTGTTAGTCCTGCAAATTGAAAAATTATTGCTATTATTCGTCAGAAGGATTTAAAGAATAAAAATTTCGAACTTTATAAAGAAAATGATGTTGTAATAGATGATTGGACTGATTGATTTACGTGAGCTACATTGGTATCTATTATGATGACTCCATTTGATGTTCATTTTCAAAAAGCGCCAACTAATGCAACTCTTATTGGTCAGAATTATGAAGAAGGGTATTTCTATAATGCTATGAAAACTAAGAAATGAATGCGTTCAACTTTTCAAAATGAATATAATAATATGCTTTTCTGAACGGATGAATGATATCGTTTCCGTGTTATCCAAATAGCATGATTTTTTGCTAGAAGAATTGTTCCTTATCTTCATTTACAGGATGAAGTTAGACAAGGAGATCCTATTGGACATATTAAATTTTGATCACAAGTTAGTGTAATCTTAGATAAGAATTTTAAGGTAATGGTTAATGTTGGTGATAAAGTTGTTGATTGAGAAACAGTATTAGCTGTGAAAAAATAAAGATAAACAAATAGATAACAAAATATTAAAAAAGTTTTTTACCATCATTTTTTTGTTATAAAAATATAGTTGAAATGGTGTTGTAAAAAATTACATTGAACTTGAATAATTTTTATTCGTTAATGTTTTTGTTATGAAAATTAGTTTGGAATTAAAAAGTGTACTTGATATCCTTGATATTGCATCAAGATTTGTTTCAAAAAATTCTACACTTCCTATTTTGCAGAACATTTATTTAAAGGCTTCTATTGATACTTTGTTAGTTAGAGCAACTGATATGGAAAAATATATAGAAGTAGAACAACCTTGTAATGTTCAAATTGAAGGTGCTATTACTGTTAATGCAAAAACATTTATGGATATTATGAAGACTATTGATACTGATACAGTAGAGTTTTCAGTAGATCAAAAGTCTAATATTATGACTATTAAAACAACAAAAGATACTTTTGAAATCAATTGAATTCCTGCTTCAGAATATGTTGCATTACCTGAAGTTCCTCAAGAGAATTCTTTGACATTAGATACTTCTATTTTTGTTAAATGATTAGATAAAGTTGAATATGCAGTATGAGAAAAGAGCTTTTCTCCTGTATTAACATGAGTTGTAATGAAATCAAAAATGGAAGATGGACAACCTAAGATTATCTTTGTATGAACTGATAGTTTTAGATTATCTGAATTCAAAACTCTTAATTCTCATTCAGATGATTTCTGTATGATTATTCCTAAGGTTGCTATTTGAGATATCGGACAAGTTGTTAAATATGCTGTTGAAAAAGAAGTTCCTGATATGATTGTTAAATATTCTGAGAATTTAGTTGCTTTTGAACTTATGATTGATTGAGTTAAGGTTGTTGCTACATCATTATTAGTTCAAGGTAATTTTCCTGAATATGAAAGAGAAGAAGTTATGCCAACTCAATTTACAGGTAAAATTATGTTGGATAAAAAAGATTGTGAAAATGCTATTAAAAAGATTGCTATTCTTACAAGAGATATTAACAATTTCATTCAAATTGAAACTCAAGGGACAAAAGTTCTTATCTCTTCAGGTAAGACAGATAAGGGAGCTGGTACTACAGAAATTCCTGCTATTATTGATTGAGATCCAGTTACTTTTGCAGTAAATGGAAGATATATTACAGATTTTATTAGAGCTATGGTTTCTGATACTTTGGTATTTAATGTTGTTAATGGTCAGAAACCTCTTGTTCTAATGGATAAAGATGATGAATCAAATAGATATGTTGTTAGACCTCTTACAAATATCTAATTTATATATACTATTGATATGCATAAGAAAAAAGGTTTTACTCTAATCGAGCTTATCCTTGTTCTATCTATATTGGTTATTTTGGCATGGATGTGAACTAGATGGCTTTCAACACTTGAAGCAGAAAGAGCTTATTCTGAGAGTTGTACAAATGCTGTGTATTCTGATTTGGCTGATTGGGTGTATTATGCTATGACTTCAAGAGTTTTATCTAACGATGTTTCTCCTGATTATTATATTTTAGAAATGGATGGAACATGATATAATTTAAGATATTGAACTTGAGATTCGACTAATTATTCTACGTCTTGAACATTATACCTTTCTAGGCATGTTGAGGATTTTATGTATTGTAGACAGAGTAGAACTTATCATAATGTAATGTCAGGTAATTTTAAGAAGATTAGAATGTTACCATCATTAATTCCAGAGTGAGATAAGAGTTGATTTAAGATTTATAGTGATAAAGAAGATGGAACTAGATGTAAAATACAGGAAAAAGATAATGTAACTAATAAAACAAATTATCTTTGTGTAACATGAGCAATTACTATGAATTTTTGTCCTATAACTGATATTGAAAGTTTTTGTGTTGAATTTTGACAAATATTTTTCGATGCTAGAACGTGAATGGTAAAGAAGAGACTTTGTAAGGTATTTGATAAAGAACATGGTGGTAAAAAATGTAAAGAACGAAGTACTTGAAGATAGAACATTTCGTTTTTATCGTATTATGTGATATCCTATTCCTAAGAATAGAAATGTTTTTTCTTATTGATTAAAATGAGAGGTAAAAGAATGATTATCTGATTTTTCTTGGGATGAAAAATCTGATTATCTTGATGAATATCTTTCTTATATAAATAAGTGGTGATGGTTATATAAGAATTTTCCGTTTGTTAGAGAAATATATTTGGCTAATAGTATCTCTTTTAATAGTTTAACTTCTGATTCAGATATTGATCTTTTTGTAGTTTGTGAGAAATGAAGGGTTCGGACGGCTAGACTTATTGTTAGTTTTTTGATGATGTTTTATTGAATAAAAAGGACTAAGAAGAATTATAAGAAGAGATTCTGTTTAAGCTTTTTTGTTGATGAAGATAATGTTGATTTAGAAAGAATTCTTCTTTGAAAAAAGGATGTTTATTTAACGTATTGGGTTGCTCATTTAGTTCCTTTATATCTTGAGAATAATAAACCATCTGTTTATGTTAAGAATTCTTGGTTACAACGTTATTTACCTAATATAGAATTAAAACAGAATATATTTTTGTGAAATAAATTATTTAGTGGTAAATGATTATTTAAAAAATTTATTGAATTTTTGTTTGGTTGAAAATTTTGATGAATATTAGAAAATTTTATCCAAAAAAAATGGGGTAGTCGTATGAAAAAAATCATGGCAAAAAATCAGGAGGCTCATGTGTGAACTGTATGTGAAAAATGAATGTTAAAATTTTATAAAGATATGAGAAAATACTATTCAGACCTATTCTTTTGAGATGATAACTAATCGTTTCTAGACAATATTTTTACCGATAACTTTTATATATCAGAATTCAGGAAAAAGACATTGTCTTTTTTTTTGATATACCTAAAAAGTTGTTGTTAAAGTTTTTTCTATTTTATATATGTATGGCCGAATATCTATGAGAGACATTAAAGCAGTATTTGATATCGGGAATGATACGATAAAAGCTGTCGTTTTTTGAAAGGATAATGATAAGGACGTTATTCTTGCTAAACAAATGGAGCCTGCTATCTGATTAAAGAAATGAAAGATTCTTGACGCTGAGGCTTTCACTACAACAATAAACAAAATTATAGAACATTTTATAAAAAAATTATGAGGTGACTTTATTGAAGAAGTTGTTGTTTGAGTATCTCATCCTGAAATGTTAGTTCATAGAATTGTTGAAGGGAAAAGAATTATGCAGGAAGAAGTATGAAATGAAGATGTTGAACATCTTTCAAGAATTGTTGCTGAAATTTCTAGTAAAAATAATTTCGAAACTATTAAAATTGTTCCTGTATGTTGGATTATAGATGAGGAAAAAAGAGAAAAAGATCCTGTTTGATTGAAATGTAAGAAATTAGAGTTAATGGCAGATGTATTCTTACTTCCTAAGAATTTCTATACAGGATTAGTTGATGCATTTGATAAAGTAGGATTAACTATTACTGATATTATTCCTAATATTATTGCAGCTACAGAAGTTGCTATTGATTATGATCATAAAGATTTGTGAACAGTATTGGTTGATATCTGAAAAAATCAAACAAGTTATGTTATTTATGAAGATGGTTATCCATTAGGATATTGAACAATTCCTATGGGATGAGAAAATGTAACTAAGGATATCTCAATTGGAATGCAAATTGATATTAAAGAAGCTGAAGATATTAAAAAGACACATTGAATGGCAATGATTACAGAAGGAATTACTAATGATTCAGAAATGGATCTCGTATTCCTTACTGAAATTATTAATGCAAGATATGAAGAAATTTTCAATAAGATTAATCAACATCTTGCTAGAATTGAAAGAGATTGAAGATTACCATGAGGAATATTACTTATTGGATGAGGATCTAAGATGCAAAATCTTGATTACTTGTCAAAGAATGTGTTTAAGTTAGCAACTTTCTATGGTAAGGATTTGTTAGTTGATGTATGAGATTTATCATTAAATATTCAATTTGTTAACCTATTAGGAATCTATTATTGGTCTAATAAATATGTTGATGGTTCTTCTAGAGGACCAAGAATGGTTAGCGTTTGAAAGATTTGAAAAAAGATTTGATGATGGTTGAAAGACCTCTTCTAATAGTAAATAAATATTAAAAGAAAATTATTCTTTATATTATTATATTGTTATAGACATGGCTATTAATGAAGTTATACCTGAATTTGTTCCTGGAGCTAAAATTAAAGTTATTTGAGTTTGAGGATGTGGAAATAAAGCATTAAATAGAATGATTCAAGAATGATTAGATGGAGTTGAATTTGTTGCTGTTAATACTGATGCACAAGATTTAGCTAGTAATCTTGCTCAACAAAAAGTTAATATTTGACTTAATATTACTAAAGGTCTTTGAGCTGGAGCTAATCCTGATATTGGTAGAAAATCAGCAGAGGAGGATGAAATGAATATTAAATCAGTATTAGCTGATACTGATATGGTATTTATTACTGCCGGTATGTGAGGATGAACTGGAACATGAGCTGCTCCAGTTGTGGCTAATATTGCTAAAGAAATGGGAATCCTAACAGTAGGTATTGTTACTAAACCTTTCTCTTTTGAAGGAAAGAAAAGAGCTGAAAATGCTGAAGAAGGATTAAGAAGAATGAAAGAAGTTGTTGATACATTAATCGTTATCCCTAACGATAAAATCTATAATCTTGTTGATAAGAAAACAACTTTCAAACAAGCATTTACTATGATTGATAAAGTTCTATTCTTAGGTGTTCAAGGTATTTCTGACTTAATCATTAAACCAGGTGATATTAACATCGACTTTGCTGATATCAAAAACGTTATGATTGGTTCAGGAAATGCATTACTTGGAATTGGATATGGAGCTGGTGAAAAGAGAGCAGTTGATGCTGCTAGAGAAGCTATTGAAAATCCACTTCTTGAAACAAATCTTGATGGTGCAAAGAAAGTTATCTTTGCTGTATCTGGAGGAAATGATCTTACTCCTATTGAAGTACAAGAAGCTGCATCTATCGTTGAAGAAATCCTTGATCCTGAAGCAGAAATGATTTGGGGTATGAGTTTTGACGAATCATTTGAAGATGAAGTTAAGGTTACAATTATTGCTACAGGATTTGAAGAACAAGCTAAAGAACGTGTTGCTGTTAGAACTGGATCTATTTGGACTACTTCTCCAATTGAGAGAAAAGCTCCAAGAGAAGCTATTCAAAAGCAATCTGATAATTACATAACAAGATCTTTAAGAGATACTGAAGAAATCGTTGATCCTGTTGAGAAATCTAATACTCCAGTTGAAGATGACGATACTCCAGCATTTGTTAGAAGAAAGATGGAACAACAAGCTAACGGTTTAGCTTAATGTTAAAAATGTCAAGGTTTTTTATTTGAAAATGTGTCTGATTTTTGCTTCTTAGTTAGAAAAATTGTATACTTAAAGCGAAGTTTTACTTCTTTGTGTTAAAATAATGCAATTGAAAATCGCTACAACAGGGAATGCAACAATCTTCGATGAAGAAATAGAACAAGTTATTCTTCCTTGAGAATCAGGATCAGTAACATTGTATGCTAAATCAATCCCTGCTATTGTAAAATTAGTTCCTTGAATTATTCAAGTGAAGACTAAGAATGGTTGAGTACAAAAATTTAGTATATCTAAGGGTATTGCTTTAGTTGATACTTCAAACATTAAGATTACTGTTTCTATGGTAACTGAAAAACCTTTGGCTAAACTTGTTGAACTTCGTTGAACATTACATTTATTAGAGTTGAAATTACAAAAAGTTAGAAGCTTTTGAAGTGTTGAAGAAATCTCTCGTTTAATAGGGGAGGTTGAAAAGGTTAAAGCTGATATTCAACTCGCACAAGGATAATTTATTAATAACCATATATAAAGGAGAGA
>CAMJIH010000016.1 GCA_946405785.1 uncultured bacterium
GGTTCTTCTGCAAAAATTTCTCTATCAGAAAGAACTTTATTTCATTCAGTTTGTACTCCGTATAACGCATATAACTCGTCAAAGTTCATAATATTTTCTTTCAAACTTAGATATAAATCAACAACTAATTATATCTAAAAATTAAAATTAAAAAAAAATAGCGACAAATTTATTGCGTGTTGTAATTGACAAAATTAAAATAATAAATTTCGCTATATATAGATTAATTTTTCTCACATACTAAGAGGTGTCATGTGACTAATTTGTTATCACAAACATCGCGTAATTGCATAACTCAAGTTTTAAATCAAGATTCTTTTGCTTGATTTTCTAAATCTTCAATAGTATGAGGGAATTGCTCGATTTTAAATCTTCTTCAATTTATAGACCACATAAAGAGTCTTTTTTGTAAAAAGTGACCAATAATGATTTGTCAGTTAGGTTTAAGAATACGATATGCTTCATTAAAAAAGTGCTCTATGTTTTCAATGTGTTCCAATAGAAAGAAAGCAGTAAGAAGATCAAAACTTTCATCTTCAAAAGGCCAATCTTTTTCAAGATTACATACAACTTTTTTTATTCTTCCAGGATGCTTACTTAGTAATTCTTTAGCACAATCACAAGCAACATAATCATCTGGATTGATTTTTTTAAGTTGTTCATACATTCTTCAATCTCATGCACCTAAGTCTAATACACGATAATCTTTTCTTATTCTTGGAACAAACCTGTTAAAATCAATACTATAAAAAGTATTTAGATGAGGCCAATACTTCCTATATTCATCCTTTGTGATGTTATATCATTCTTCAGGTTCAAGTATTTCTGTATGTTTACTATCGTATGTCATGATTATGGGTGAAATAAATCTTACTTAGATAACTTTAAAAGATTAAGAAGTTCTTCTAATGTTTCAACGCTTTCTACATGAGTTTTCCCATCCCTTTGAAGATGAAGAGCATTCATTCAACTTCTTTTAGGATATTCATAATCATTTTTATAATTATCTCCAACAAAAAGAATCTCATTTCATTCTTTTCAAAATCTTTTTTTCAGCATTTTATAATGTTCTTTTTCTCATTTTTTAAATTGTTCCTGAAATGAGAGTACCATATCGTCAACTATTGTTCAAAAATTCTCTTTAATAGGTTGATCGTATGGAGGTATGAGATTGCTATCAACAATAATTGTATACTTGTCTTTTAAGTAGTCTAAGATTGAAAAACTTTCATCAAATGGTTTAATATTTCTTAAATCCTTTTCAATATTAGCAACAAATTGCTCCTTTTTCTGTTTTGATAGGAAAGGGATAATCTCCAATACATCATCAAAATCTTGAGCTTTTTTTAGTAAGTTATAGATCTCTTTTTGCTTATCTACAGAAAAATCATCAAGAATTTTTCTAACTCTAAGGGTAGATGGTGTTAAAAGTGTTCCATAGGCATCAAGTACAATGGTATTAACATCCATTAACTCATTAGTGATAACATAATCTTCGGTGTTTTTCATTATAGCATATCTCAGAATAAAGATATAACTATATAGACTATAATGAATTTACTCTCAAGTATCAAGCATTTTGATAAAAACTAAATATGAATTATTAATAATAAAAAACTCCAAGAATAGAACCATTCCCAGAGTTTTCTGTAATAAGTTTGTAAGTAATGCTATTTAATTAGCATCTGATCTTTCAAGTTCTTTTTGTCTTTTCTTTATGGCTTCGCAATCTAAAGGAACGTGTAATTCCTCAAGCTCTTCTTCCAAAGAAGCCTTCCATTTCTTGGCTTTAATACGTGCTTCTTCAGTTTTGGCTTCCTTCTCATTTTTTTTAGCCTTGGCATAGGCTTTGATAGCTCTTTTTCTCTTCCTTTCCAAGAGGCTAACTCGAGCAACAAGCATGTATCCCAAAGCTATCAAGATAGCTAGGATACAAATAGCTAAACAAGTTTCCTTCCAACGGTTTCCATCACCGAAAGGCTCCCAGTAATAGATAAAAACCACACCAATGATATACATCGCTAAAGCTGCAACAACAGCAGAACTTACATCCTTGTCTTCATCGCCAGGATTAATCCTTTTGACAATACAGTTTGGTAAAATTTTTTTTCCTGTCTTCATTACTTTTAATTTTTTAGTTTTGTTTTTTATGTTTTAATTCACGTAAGAACCTTTATAGGCAACTCAGCTTTTAAATGCAATACGAAATTAGAATTTTTTTAGAAGTAGAATATCTATCTTTTTATATTAAGAGAGCGGAGAGCCATATAGAGAACAAAAGCAGAGAGTAGAATAAGATAAATAAGAAGGATTATCTCATTTCACATATAATCAATATTAAGTAACTTTGGTAAAGCTCATATGAGTAAGGCTAAACAGAGAAGTCAAAACATGGTTCAACTTTTTTCTGGTATAGATTTTACCATTGCACTAAAAGCAATAGGCATAGTAATATTAAAAAGAAAAATTCAAAGCATTCAAAAAATCATTCAATATTCTCATAATAGTAGACATGGAAGAGAAATAATAAGAGATGATACTCAAATTCTAATCCATCAGTATCTATCTGCTAAAATTCAACCTAGTGCTTTTCATAAAGCAACACACATAACAAAAATAAACGATAATAAGAATCATTCTTTCCAAGAAAAATTAACAAGGAAGCCAATAAAAGAGCGGATAATAATAGAGATAAATAATAACGATATAATAAGTACTAAAGGTAATTTCCAATCTCTTTCATCGTGAGATAATGAATATTTTTTTATTAATTCACAAGGATGAATTTCACGAGAAGAAAATCGCATAATAAGAATACTAATTGCTAGAAGAATAAGTGATTCTCTTCAAGTATAGTAGCCATTATTTCAAAACCATATTCCTAAGAATAATCAGATAGCTCATGGAGCGACAAAGATTCAAGGATATTTGGCCTCTCAAGGATTTAATGCTAAGCTTGTAATACCACCTCATACATGAAATAAAGCATTACCTATTCATAAAAAAATAACAGCAATAAGAGGTAGATTTAAAAAATAGAATAAAGGTCATCATAATAGAAATATACATCAAAGAATTGCTAAACTTTTAGAAAAATGAAAACGATCAGCAATAATTCCAATAACACTCTGTAGTCCAAAAGCTAAACAGTTATATAAGAATACTAAATAATAGAATAAAGAAGTATCTATTCATTTTACATAGAATCAAAAAACTGTTGAAGCACAAACAAAATCAACAACAGCATGTGAAAAACTATATGATCATAATATTCAAATTTTATTGGAGGTTTTCATAAAAAAAATAACCGTAAAACTTATCTTCAATCTAAAAATATAATCTATAAATTCAATTGTTTTTTGTGTTATTAATGCTATATACTTAATAAAAATTTATAAAAATATAACAGAAAAAATGAAAAGAATATTAGGATTCTTAGTAATGAGTTTGTTTGTTTTTTGATTTTGAGTGTATGCAGATGTTATACCAATTGGTTCACATTGGGTATCAAAATGTGTCGCAATTCAGAATCCAGAAATAGATGATTATAGAGTAGTAGTAACAATTTTTGGTGTAATGGATGAAAAAATATATGAACCTAAAGCAGGTGAGTGTTTGCATGGACATTACCATGCAGATGACTCAAACCAATACTTAGTTGAAAAATCTATTCCACTTGATGAATTAACAATAGAGAATATTGATAACAAAGCGAGAACTAAACGATCATTAAATGTAAATGGGTATTATACAGATGATTCAGATTCAACTACAGAAGTTAAAAAAACGTATACAATAGTAAAAAGTGGAAATGTTTATAATATAGAATCATCTGATGATATACAGAAATACAAAGGATCTCGATATGACTCCATTAAAAATAGTGATTCCACTAAAACTAATGATTCTAACAGAAGTATTGGTGTTTATGAAATTGAGGAAGATATTGAAACCGGAGAAAGTATTGAAAATAACAATGATATTATAACTGAAGATGTTATTGAAACTGAAGAAAATACTAGAACTAACGAAGTTATCGAAAGTAGAGATTTAGATAATCATGTACGAACTGAATTAGATTTCCTAATAGCTTTAGTGTTAACTATTCTTATCGAAACATGCGTTCTTTTTATAATAAGAATTTTAAATTGATTAACTTATTCAGCATTAGAAAATTGAATAACTGTAAAATATCCTGTAAAAAATGCTAAAGTATTATTATCATGAATACTAGCTTCAGCGATAACATTACCTCTACTTCGATATATCTTTCCTCTCTTTTTATGAGATGGAATAATCTATGTTGTAGGAGGTGAATTGCTCGTATTTTTAATAGAGACAGTAATCCTCAAATACATGATGAATATCTCTCGAAAGAAGGCTTTAGTTGTTAGTTTTATATGTAATTTAGCATCATTCTTAATCGGGATTCTTCTTGAATATCTAGACTTTTGATTATTTAGTTTCTAGAGAAATAATAAATTATTATTAATTACCTAAGACTTCCTATGGCAGAAAAAAAACGATATGTAGTACGAAATTGAAAAGAAACTTGAATATTTGAGGATTGGACTAGTGTTCAACCTATTGTTTCATGATTTTCTTGAGCTAAATTTAAATGATTTTCAAGTAGATCAGAGGCAGAGCAAGCTTTCCAAAATTGACCAGATGAATACTATCAACCAAAGAAAAAATGGAATGAAAAAGATCTTCCATTTGTAAAAAAGAGTATAGCTGTTGATGCAGCTTGTTCTTCTGCAACAGGAGTTATGGAATATAAAGGGATTGATTTAGTATCAGAGAAGGAAATCTTTAATTTTTCTTTCCCTGAAGGAACAAATAATATATGAGAGTTCTTAGCAATTGTTCATGGGCTTTCTTGGTTGAAATCAGAAAAAAAAGATGATTATAGTCTTTATTCTGATTCAAGAAATGCAATAGGACGAGTTAAAGAAAAAAGGTGTAAAACTAATTTTGTTCCAAAAGATGAAAAATTGATGGAAATAATTAAAAGAGCTGAAAATTGGTTAAAAACAAATTCTTATACAACAGAAATTTTAAAACGAGATACTGAAAATCGATGAGAAATCCCAGCTGATTTCTGAAGGAAATAAAAAAATATTTAATTTAAAGTATAGAATAGAATAATAATGATAACACAAGATTCTTTATTTAATCTACTTTCTAGTGGACCATCACATGCGAATGCAGAACTATGATCAAATGAGGATATGGTAGTTATTTTACAGACACCACCAGATGGTTTTCCATTGAGAAATAGGCGCTTTTGAAGTTGTGCACATCATTCTCTAAAAGCTGTAATTGAATGAAAAAAATGAGAATCTCAACCAATGAAGGAATATTCTGCAAATCGATGGTCTAGAACTACATATTTAATGACTCCGTGGTGAATAAAAAAAGTACTTAAAAAATATCAACTATCTTATCAAATATTGAAAGGGAAAGGATTGGATGAAGAAGAAAAATTGAATCTTTTAAAGTGAAGTTTAAAGAAAGGTCCAATTATTTTACTTGTAGCAAATGGACAAACAAAGAAAAAATGGTTTTCTTGGAAAAGGGCTTTATTTCACTGGCATTATGTTTCTTTACGATGATATAATGATAAAGAAAATATTTTTTATGTATATGACTCAAATACAAGAAGAACGACAGAAAAATATCTTATGAAATGAACAATAAAAGTCCCATATAAATATGTTTTAAAGGAGCGATGATTATGAGCATCAAAATTGCTTTATAATTATGCAATAGCTGTAGAATATTAATTTAAATACAAAAACTAAAATAATGAGATCTTTTGAAGAAAATAAAAGAATATATGCAGAGCTAATTTTGAAATTTGGACTTAATATCCAAAAAGGCCAAAATCTTATTATTAAAGCTCCAATTGAAGTCTATGATTTTGTAAAAATTCTAACAGAAATTGCATATAAACTTTGAGTTAAACATATCCTATATAGATGGTGAAGTGATGAATTAGATTGTATAAGGTATGAAAATGCTCCAGAAGATTCTTTTGATGAATATCCTCAATGGATTGCTGATTGATATACAGAAGAAGTAAAGAATTGAGCGGCAACACTTTCATTATATATGTCAGATGCAAAACTATTTGAAAAAATAAATGAAAATCGTTTAAAAAGATTAGAAAAAGTATCAGAAAAAGCTTTTCAAGAATATAGATCATTTGTTAGTTCTGGTTGAACTAATTGGATAGTTGCTGCAGTCCCTATAAAATGATGGGCAAATACTGTTTACTGAAATGATAATACAGAAAATAACGTTGAAAAATTATGGAATCAAATATTTAATTTAGTGAGAATTGATCAAGAAGATCCATTAAAGGCACGAGAAAAACATGTAAGTATTCTCCAATCTCATGCTGATTATCTTAATAAGAAAAATTTTAAAAAATTACATTATAAATCTCCAAAAACTGATTTAGAGGTAGAGCTTCCAGAGTGACATATTTGGACAAGTGCATGAGAAAAAAATAAAAGAGGAATATTTTTCCATCCGAATCTACCAACAGAAGAAGTTTTCTCTATGCCACATAAGTATAGAGTAAATTGAAAAGTATCATCAACATTGCCATTACAATATGGATGAAAATTAATTAAGAATTTTACTTTAACTTTTAAAGAGTGAAAAGTTGTAGATTTTACTGCAGAAGAAGGATATGAAATCTTGAAATCTATAATTGAATCGGATGAAAACTCTTGTAGATTATGAGAAGTTGCTATCGTACCAATTCATTCTCCAATATATCAATCATGATTAATCTATTATAATACATTATTTGATGAAAATGCTAGTTGTCATTTAGCTTTATGAACATCATTTCCGACAAATTTAAAGTGAAGTGATAATCTATCAAAGGAAGAAAAAGATAAAGCTGGAATGAATGTAAGTATGATGCATGTGGATTTTATGGTATGAGATGAAACACTTTGTATAACTTGAGAAACTTATGAATGAGAGATGATAGATTTCTTTGTAAATTGAGATCGGAATATCTAATTAATAAGAAAATAGTTATTACTTTGGAAATATTGTGATGAAAGGTTGTTTGTATTTAGTTTCTGTAAAAGAAGCTTCTTCTCGCATATAGAAAAAACGAGCAAAAGGTGTAATATAATATCAATCTTGATTGTGATCTGTATCATCTAATGAATCTGCCATAATTAAGACGTCATCATAAATATCATCAGTTCACATGGTATCTAATCAAATAATTGCTTGCCAATGTCATCCGTAATCTAACCAGTCAACTAAAGTCACAAATCAAGAGTCTAGCTTTACAATAAGATAATCTTCAAAATCTTCTGGAGATGAAAAGAAATAATCCTCAGCAGCATGATGAAAATTATTTAATCAAATTTTATTAATAAAGGAAATGATTCAATCTGGAGAAGAACCTGTTAATTCGCTAGTTCAAATATGTTTACAGATATCCATTTCATCGTATCAATCTATTCAATAGTAATTTAAAATTGATAGAAGAGCGGCGCATCCACATGAATATTCTTCTGTTTGTTGAATGGTTTTATAGTTATTTAGAATGTGTAGACTTCAACTGCTACTCATATTATAAAAATCATGCGATACATAGTACGGAGAATTATTGTAATTGAGATTATTACCAGTTGCGAGATTTCAAGTAGAATTAGAAATTGTGAGGTTAATATTGTTAATACATCAGGTCAACACTGTAGAACATATAAATAGAAGTCGTATTAATAGATATTTTTTCATCCTATTGAAATGAATATAAATTATGCCTGCTATTTATAGAAAAATATGCATGAAAATCAATTATCTGTTGAATTGCTGTAATTTTATCATATTCTCTTAATCAAGAAAAATTAAGAGACGAAATAAAAACTTTTATATCATTAAAAATATTGTAATATGAACGAATATATTAACCTAACATCAGAGAATATAGCAAATGAACATATTTGTTGTGCAATTTGAGATCCTAAACATCAATGTGGAGTAGATAGAAAAAAAGAATGGATTAGTAATAAGTTTAAAGATGGTCATGTATTCAGAAAATTAAATGAAAGAGGTAAAATATTTATTGAATATGAACCTATCGAGACAGCACGAGCTCCTATAGTTTGAGAAAACTACGAATATATCTATTGCCTTCGAGTTGCATGAAGTTTTAAATGAAAATGAATTGCGAGGGAGCTTCTAGAATATGCAATAAATGATGCTAAAGAAAAGAAAATGAGTGGAATATGTACTTTAGTAGCAAAGAAAAAGAAACCTTTCCTTGGTGAAAAGAAATTTTTTGAGCATTTTTGATTTAAAGTTGTAGATAGTGTTGAAGACTATGAACTTCTTGCATTGCAATTTGATGATAAACAAACACCTAAATTTAGTGATAGTGTTAGAAAAATGGAAATTGAGGATAAAGATTTTACTGTTTATTATTCTAACGAATGTCCTTATGTTGAATACGAAGTAAAAGAATTATCTGATTATGCGAAATCTAAAAATATCAAATTAAATTTTGTAAAAATAGATTCTTTAGAAAAAGCTAAAAATGCACCATGTATTTTTAATAACCGAGCTAATTTTTATAAATGAAAATTCATTTCAAATACGATATTAAATTCTAATGCACTTGAAAAACTATTAAAATAATTTATTAAAAAAGAGTAAAAGAATATTTAGAAAAACTATTGACATTAATATAAAAATATATATAAGAAAGTTGTCTCGAATGAGACAAATAAACAAATACAAAATTAAAATAAAAAGTTATGAAGTACAATTCAAATGAAAAATCCGCTGTTAGCAAAGGAACACAGCGAAAGAGTAAGGGTAAGTCATCACGTTACGGCCAACCGTACGATAAGAGCGACAGAAAGAGCGCAAAGCAGGCGCTTAAGCGTTATCTGTAACGGGAATCCATTTAAGATTTAACCCTGAATTTACAGCACAGGTTATTACCTGTGCTTTTTCTTATCTTCTTTTTGCTTGATTTGGGTTAGGAAATAATTATTATGCAAAAGCACCAATCTTGGTACATTTATTTTTTATTCAAAAGAATAAAATATAAAAAGATTGATGTGGAAGCATTCCATATGCGGTTTGAGTGCATAACTGTTTGGTTTGTTTCGATGTTATTTTATATTTTTAAATTACCACATTATGGCAAAGAAAGAAGAAAATGTATTTCAGAGACATGATAAAGATACAGGTTCTCCAGAAATGCAAATCGGGATTTTATCTGATGAAATTGCAACATTACAAGCTCACGTAGCTGCAAATGCAAAAGATTATGATGCTAAAAGAAGTCTTTTGAAGAAAGTTGCAAAAAGAAGAACATTCTTAAGATACTTAAAAAGTAGAGATCTCGATGCTTATACAAAAATCTCTAAGAAAATCTGACTTAAAGTGTAGAATCGAGTTTTAATCTACACAAAAATATTTTTATTTCTTTAATTTTATATTTTAATGGCTAGAAAAGCTGCAGCCGAAAAGGCTAACCAATTCACAGTTCCTGTGATTAAAGAAGGTCAAAAGGTAAAAGGAACAATTTTAAAGGAAATTGAAAATGGTGTACTAGTAAACTGTGAAAACGGTGCATTTACTGGAGTTATCCTTTCAAAAGAAGCTAAAGAATTAAAAAGATCTCAATTTAATCTAGATCCATCAACAGAACTAGAACTTGAGATTATTAATCCTTCTGTAAGACACGAAGATGGTTATTATATCGTTTCTGTAACAAGATTACTTCAATACGATGTATGGAAGTCAGTTATTGCTAAGTTTGAAAAAGATGAAATTATTACTGTTGTTCCAACAGAAGCTAATCTTGGAGGTCTTTTGATCGATATGCACGGTATTAAAGGATTTATCCCATTGTCTCAATTGGCTCCTATCCACTATCCAAGAGTTGAGGATGGAGATCAAGATGCTATCTTTGATAAACTTCTTGGATTAATTGGACAAGAAATTAAAGTAAGAGTTATTAATATTGATGAAGAAGATAGAAGAATTATTCTTTCAGAAAGAGAAGCTCTTAAGGAAGAAAGAGAAAAAGTTCTATCTGAACTCGAAGTTGGAAAAGTATTTGAAGGAGTTGTTTCAGGAGTTTCATCATACGGACTTTTCGTTACTATCGGAGGTACTGTTGAATGACTTGTTCACATTTCTGAAATTACTTACGGACACGTTAACGATATTGATAAACTTGGAAAGATTGGAGATAAGATGAAGGTTAAAGTTATTGGACTTGAAAATGGAAAAATCTCTCTATCTAGTAAACAACTTAAAGGAGATCCATGGGAAGAATTACCAAAGAGATATCAAGTTGGAGACATCATCGAAGGAGAAATCGTGAGATATGTTCCTTACGGAGTATTCGTTAGAGTATACGAAGATATCAATGGACTTGTTCACTTGAGCGAATTGTCTCAAAAGACTGTTAACAATCCAAATGAAATCGTTAAGTTAGGACAAATTGTTAAGGCTAAATTAATTCTTATCGATCCTAAGAACAGAAAGATTGGACTTTCTATGAAAGATTTAGAACCAAAAGCTGAAGGTGCTGAAGAAAAACCAGCTAAAAAAACAGCTAAGGCAAAAGGAAGTCTAGAAGATGTTGTTAAAAAGATTGAAGAAAAAGCTGAATAATCCCAAAATAAAAAAGGGGGGTGAAAACTCTACATTATGTAGAGTTTTTTCTTTTTTGAAAAAGTCAAGTAATAACTGAATATAATCTTCAAATTTTTGCAATTTTTTGATTTGTGAGTATAATTGATTTGTGAAATTTTAGATTTTCAGTTTATGGCGATGCCAACAGAAGAAAAAAGAGTTGTTAAAAAGATCGTAGTTCAACCTGATTGAACAAAAAAAATTATCAAGAAGATAATTAAAAAAGTTCCAAAGAAGGACTGAGTATCCACAACAAATCCTGTTGTTGAAGAAACTCCTGTATCAAATTGAGAAAATACACAAGCTAGCAGTGTTAGTCTTGAAGATGTTTCAAATCTTTTTGGTGCACAAGATAATAACCAAACAACAACTCAGAATGAAAATCAATGAGCTTGAGAAGCAATTGATTTATGAAATTTTGATTATAATCCAGGAGCTCAAGAAGCACCTCAAGAGGTACCTCAAGATGCTCCAGTTCAACAAGACAACGTTGTCCCTCAAGAGAATTCTTGAGCTGCAACTCTAGATATGGATAGTTTTCTATGAGCTTCACAAACAAATGAAAATAATCCAGTAGAAGCTGCTGTTCCTGAGAATCAATCTACAACTGAAAATCCAGCATCATTGAATTTAGATCAAATGATTTCACAACCAGAACAACCTGCTGAACAACCTCAGCAAACAGAAGGAACTGAAAATACTGAAAATAATGAAGAAAATTTCGATCCATTTATGGCAATGAAAACAACACTTGAATGATCAGATATGGGGCCTGCAACACTTGATTTGGATGCTATGACAGATCAACCTGTTGCTCAACAAGAACAACCATCTGCACCAGTTGAATCAGTTAATCAACCAGAAGTGCAACCAGTTGCTCAACAAGCAGAATCTACCATTCAACAAGTGGAACCAGCTGCAGAAAGTGATGTTCCAACATTAGACCTTAATGCTATGCCTTCACAAACACCAGCTAATCCTACTCCTGTTGCTCCAGTTCAAGCTAATCCTGTAAATGCAGCTCCAACAAATGGAAATCCATTAGCATCAAATCCATTAACTGCTGATATAATGAAGAATTTGTGAGGAATTGTAGCAGATCCAAAGAAAAAGAAAATTTTAACAATTGCTGCATCTTGTTTTTGAGTATTGGTTTTGTTTGCACTTGTGTTTATTAGATATCCAGACATGTTTGCAGGAGAATCTCAAGAACATGGTTCACCTACAACTTTGAATCCTGGAATTACTACAACAGTAACACCAGAGCCAGATGTTCCTGGAACTACTACAACAGTAACACCAGAGCCAGATGTTCCTGGAACTACTACAACAGTAACACCAGAACCAGAAAATCCTACAGATGAAGTTACTATAAAACAAAAAGAACCAGTAAATGTAGGTTGAGAAGATTTCTTTACCGATGAGAATATCCCAACTGTAAATTTGGATGAAGTTTCTCTCAGTGTATGAACATGAGGAGCTGTAAATCCTCTCGGTGAAGTTGAATGACTTATTGGTCCTGTAAGCGGTAATGATACAATTGTCCAAGAAGCAACAGAATATCTACAAAAAGGTAAAGAATTAAAAGATATGTGAGCAGGACAAAATAATAGAAATAAGATGAGATATGGAATCTTTATTGAATGAAAGGCTCAAGAGACTCTAGATGCTCTTGAAAAAGGTGAAAATATTGATATATCTACTTGGATATCACTAAAAGCTCAGTTTGATGAGTATTTAACGAAAGGAACCGATGCCTAGATATAAAAATTCAAATTGGTCAAAAGATATAAAAGAGGTATTAGTTACTAATACTTCTTTTTCGAATAAAAAGAAAAAAGAGAACAAAAATGAAAATTATAGAATGTCGAAAATGTTAGATTATTTTGTTGAACATTTAAGTTATACAAAAAATGCAAGTCAAAAGACAATTGAGAATTATACTCATCGGATAAATAGAGCTATAGAAATACTCTGAGATCCATTGGTTAATGAAATAAAACCTTTTGATATTCTTACATTAAGGAGAGAACTAAATAATGAAAACTTAAGTCTAAAAACAGTAAATTATCATATTGTTGCATTGAGATCATTCTTTAAATTTTTGATTAGAAATGATATCGATTGTATAAGTCCAGAGAAATTAGAATTATCTAAATTACCACCAAGAGAAGTAGATTTTTTGATGGAGGATGAGGTTGATGTTCTTTTAAATGCACCATATCGTTATGCTAAAACAGAAATCCAAAAGTTAAGAGATTCTGTTATTTTACACGTCCTTTATGGTTCTTGATTGAGAGTTTCAGAATTATTGTCATTAGATAGAAATGATATTGTTCCTTGAGAAAAACAGTATTCAATTGTTTGAAAATGATCAAAACTAAGATCTGTTTTTTTCAGAAGAGAAGCAATGGATTGGATTGAAAGATATCTTGCATTAAGAACAGATAATTATGATCCATTAATTATTAGTTTATCAAAGAATAGTTATTGAAAAAGAATGTCGAGAAATTCTGTAGAGGAGTTAGTTAAAAAATATGCATTTATGATAGGTTTAGAAAAAAGAGTAACACCACACGTTTTAAGACATTCCTTCGCAACTGCTTTATTAAAAAGATGAGCAGATATTAGATCCGTTCAAACTTTATTAGGACATTCATCTATAACAACAACACAAATTTATACTCATGTTGATGATCAATTCTTGAAAAATATACATGATACTCTTGATTAACACAAATTCTTAGCACAATGATGTGCTGATGTCCAGCACCATTGAAGGTTAAATCATCAAGTTTCTCAAGTAATATTTAAAGCTTCTCAAATAATATAAATACCAGAAGCTTTTTTTAATTCAAAATTCTCATTAACTTCTTGTAACAATACTCCTCAATACATTACTTTTGCTGTTTCCCAATCTTTAAAATCTTTGGGATGAAGTGTTAATATATAATTCTTTAAATTCTTCGGAGCTTTAAGATATGATAGTAATCTTTTTGTAATATCTTGTTGGTTAATAGAAAGTTTTATAGTTAAATCTTGAAGCTTTTTATAATATTTGCAAATGTGAAGTGTGAGATTAAATACGAGAGGTCAAGAAATTCACCAGTGAGTAAATAATATAACACCATCTTCTTGATGTAGGAGATTACCTTTTTTATCTTTTATTTGGAGATTGGCATTTACAGAACTTCAACTTAAATTAGATAAGTCTTCACTTGTAATAATTCACGATAGAGCAGGAATCGGATCTTCAATATCTATTCAAAACTCTTTTGAAAATTGGAAAATATATTCTGATCCTCAAACTTGAGGGAAGCTTTTTCATCAAGTAGATATAACAATTTTTTTTGTTTTATAAGAATCTTTATCTGTTTTTATAATATAACCATCGTCCTTTTTTATTTCTAATACAGTTTCTCATAACTTAATGATGTGTCAGTTTTCTTCATTTTTTTTAAGAAAGAAATCGAGAAGTTGCTTAGATTTATTTGATTTTAGAAACATTCTTCAATGGTCTTCTTCTTTTGTTTCAATTCCATTTCCATTTAAAAAAGAAATCATATCTTGAGGTCAGAATTCTTTGAAATATCAATTTAGAATATCTAATGAATCTCAGTAATAATGAGAAGCATTAACATTTAGATTAGTAAAATTACATCTTCATTTTCAAGTAAGAAGAAGTTTATTCCCTGGAGTATCATTCTTTTCAATTATGAGTACTTTTGTATTCTTAGGTAGTTGAGTTCACAAAAAAAGACCACTAGCACCAGCACCAATAATAATAACATCAAACATGGCTTCTCTTATAAACTAAAAAATACTTGTTCAATAGCGCTAATAATCGCATCTCAAAAGTAGAAAAATAGTAGATATGAAAAAATGAAACATCAAACTCCTAGGAATCATCAGATAATAACATCAATTAACCAATGAACTTTAATATACCATCTACTCCAAGCTATCATACATCAACCCAAAAGAGCAAAAAGAAAAACTATTTCATAACAACGTATTTCTAAAGTCCAAGTTAAAGCTAAGGCAAAAGAAAGGAAAAAAACAAATCCAGCACTAGTATGTCCACTTGGGAAACTGTAATCTTTAAAACGGATTAATGCATCTTTTGGTCTAGGTCTTTGAGTAATCCTTTTTAAACTCCAGAAGGCTATAGAAACGGTAACAATACTTGAAATTCCTATCCCTAAAATTCTATACTCTTCATAACATGCGAGAATACAAGCCATAATAATATAGAATAGACTAACAGTTAATGGAGTAATTGCATAGTTAAGGAATAGTGCAATTTTTAATAACCATTTATTGTAGGCTCATTCAAACGCAAAGTATTTATCAGATTTATTCATAGCATCAGGAAAAATAATCATGCAGAGAGTTGCAATGAGTACAATAACAGCAATAGCAATGCTTATATATGCGAGTTGTCTAGGAGTTAGTGTAAAAAACATAAGAATAATAATCTGATAATATAATAAGATTTCTTACTAATGAACTATATAAACTCTTATTAAGTTTTTTATTTTTGTTTTCAAGCGAAGAAATAACGAATTTCTATTTGAAAGAATATGTTATTTCTTTATTCTACAACTGTTTATAATAATGATTAAAAAAATGAAAAAAACTTGAATCCTAACAGCATATGATAAAGAAGCACAACATATAATAGATTTACTAGGTCTAAATTTTGTAAAAAAATTACAGCATATTTCATTCTATGCGAATGATAATACTGTATTAGCTATAGCATGAATTTGAAAAGTTCAAGCAGCAATATGAACAACAGTATTGATAAATGAATTTTGAGCAAAAAAGATAATTAATGTTTGAATTGCTGGAAATATAAAAGGACAAAAAGTTAAAGTATGAGATGTCTTTTTTATTAATAAAGTATATCAACATGATGTATACCTTCCTTTTGGAGGAAGTCATCTATATTATATCAAAGATGGAATTGAACTTTCCACAAATTGTGACATTGATACTACAGGATTAAACTTTTCTTTTTATAAAAATTGAATTTGTGTAACGTGAGATGAATTTATAGATAAAAAAGAAAGATGTGATGCATTGCGAGAAAAGTATAATGCAGATGTTGCTGAAATGGAAGCTTTTGCTGTTGCAACAGTTGCTCGTGAATTTGGCTTATTAGATGATACTTATATAATAAAGGCAGTTTCAGATTGAGCTGATTCAGATGCTTCTGAAGCACATGAGGATAATCTAGATTTCGCAATGAATAATAGTTTAGCAATTTTTAAAAAGGTACTTGAAATAGACTAATAAAAATCTTAAGATAAGAAAAATAAAACATATAAATATAAACAATAAAAGAAAGGAAGAGTTTATGATTTATCTAGTCTGTATTTTTGCTATTCTGGCAATTATTGTCGCCTGGATTCTCATTGATATGGGAATATCAGAGCCTGACAAATTAACTATTGGTATAGGAGTATGTATCCTAG
>CAMJIH010000017.1 GCA_946405785.1 uncultured bacterium
TCAGAACATTTACCGTCTAATCAATTTCTTTTTCCACTGTCACATTCTTCTCCTGGTTCAATTTTTCCATTTCAACATGATCATCTACAACTTTTTACATCTTTTGGACAGTTCAAACAATCTTCTGCATCACCAACGATTCAGTCTCAACAGAAGCTTGTACATTTTCATACATCTTTTTCACAGTTCTTACAATCTTCATTTCCTTCAACGATATTATTTCAACATTCTCATGGATTTTTTCATTCAGTGATACAGATTTTTCCTAGATCAGTTGGACATGTTTCACATGTTTCATTTTTATCAATTTTGCTGTTAGGACAAAGTTCTTTTTCTTTACAGTCTTTAGTACAGTTGTATTTTTTGTTTCAGTTCTTCTTTTTTCAAAGATCACATTGTTCGTCTCATTCTGGAACACCATTTCAACATACTGGGGAAGTTGAAATTAATTTTGTACATTTTTCGCTACATTTATTTGGACTTTCTGTAGTTCAGTTAAGGTCTCAATCATCACATTTTTCATTTCATTCTGGTTTTCCATTTCAACAAATTGCTGTGGTCTTTTCACATTCAAATGAACATTTTCAGTTGTATCAGTTGTATAATCAATCATCACATTCTTCTCATACTTCTTTTTCTCCGTTTCAACAAACTACACTACATTTGCTTCCTAAATCAACAGGACATGTTTTACAATTTTCTCCTGGATCTATTTTTCAGTTTCAACACTTTGGTTTCAATGGATTATATGTTGTACACATTAATGTACATGCACTTCCTAATGTTCAATTACTAGTTCATAAATCACATTCTTCATAATCATCTTTTGTACCATCTCAGCATTCATGATTTGAATCAACTATTTTACAATCTTCAGAACATTTACCGTCTAATCAGTTTGATGCTCAGTTATCACATTCTTCTCCTGGTTCAACTTTTTTGTTTCAGCAAGAACTTGTACAACTTCCAACATCTTTTGGACAGCTGCTACAATCTTCAGCATCTTCTACTTCTCCATTTCAACAGAAACCTGTACATTTTCATACGTCTTGTTCACAATTTGAACAAGTTTCTCATGGTTCTATTACTTTATTTCAACATTCTCATGGTTTCTCTCAATTATTTATACAGATATCTTTTAAATCTGTAGAACAATTTTGACATTTTTCTTTTTCATCTAATTGATGGTTAGGACAAGTTTCTCTTTCTTTACAATCTTTTGAACAGATATTTTTACCTTTTCAGTTCTTGCTTGTTCATAAATCACATTCTTCATTTCATTCAACGATAGCATTTCAACATATAGTATTATTATTGTTAATACTTATTGTACATTTTTTTGTACAATTATTCTTACTATTTTTTGTTCAATTATCAGTTCAATCATCACATTCTTCTCCTAATTCAACTGTTCCATTTCAACACTTTGAAGTTGTTTTTTTACATTCAAAAGAACATTTTCAATCATATCAGTTTTTATCTCAATTATCACATACTTCTCAAATTTCTATCTTTCCATTTCAACAAGTAGCAGAACATTTTTCTCATAGATCAACAGGACAAGTTTTACAAGTTTCTCCTGGATCTATTTTTCAGTTTCCACAATTTGGTTTTAATGGATTATATATTGTACACATTACTGTACATCGACTACTTATTTTTCAGTTTTTACTTCATTTATCACATTGTTCATATTCATCTTTTGTACCATCTCAACATTTGTGATTTGGATCGACAATACTACAGTATTCTGAACATTTTCAGTCTAATCAATTCTTTTTTCAATTATCACATTCTTCTCCTGGTTCAACTTTTCCATTTCAACAAGAACTAGTACAAATTCAAACATCTTTTTCACAGTTTGAACAACTTTCTGCTTCTTCTACAATTCCATTTCAACAAAATGCTGTACAATCTCCAACATCTTGTGGACAGTTAATACATGTTTCTCCTGGGTCTATTTTTTTATCTCAACATGTCTTTAATCATTCATCTATACAGATATCTCATAGATCAACAGGGCAGCTAACACAATCTTCTCATTCATCATATATACCGTTTCAACAATTTGGATTTTGGTAATCAAAGTTTTTACATGCAATTGTACATTCTCAATCTTTTCAGTTTTTATCTCAATGATCACATTGTTCTCAAGAATCAATTAATCCATTTCCACATAAACTAGGACAAACTTTTATATCTTGAGGACAGTTTTTACAGTTTTCTGCAGGTTCTTGTGTCCCATTTCAACAGAATGCTGTACATGGTCCAACATCTTCTTTACATGTTCTACAGTTCTCTCAAAGGTCTATAATATTATTTCAACATTCTCAACTTCATTCACAAATATCTCAAATTCAATTTACATTAAGATCCATTTGATCTGAATTTGCACGGAATGGACAGTTATCTAAACTACAAATTCAGAAGTGTTTATTATAAATTGTTTCATCAACATTTTCTCAAACAACTAATCTACAGTCTTCTCTTTCCTTTAATACTAGTCCTAAAAGATTTGGAATTCCATCTCAATCAACATCACTATCATATATATCTGGAACTCAATCTTTATCTAGATCACATTTTAATCAAGAAAATAGTTTATCAATATCTTTTAAATTTAATGCTGTTTCATCTTTTAATCAGAATGTAATTACACCATTATTCTCTAGAATTAAACTTCAATGCTTCAATTTTACAGTAACTTTAACTACACCTTGTTTGTCAGCTAATTCTAAGAATGAAGCATTTTCTTTTGGCTTATTAAGGGTGATTTCCTGTTGATTATTAATAACAGCATTTAATGTGTCTCAATCATTTATACTTAGTCATTTATTATTGAAAATTAGTTTTACTGATTTTTTTCAAAATGATGGAATAACATTATATGTTTGATTTCATATGTTGTTAGGATTTTGAATATTGAGAGTAGATGTAGCAAACAAGTGTTCTCAGTTTTCTAAATCTATTCTTTCTACAACTATTTTTTTTCATTCAACTAGGTATGTGTGTTTATTTGAAATTTTTGTATCCATAAATGCTGTTTCATCTCAGAAATTCCATGCAATATCTTCAATTGATTTTAATGGTATATTTATGAGTTTTAATGAAGCTGTGATACTTGTATCGATTGATTTTAGTTGTGGAGCAAAATTTGGTATAAAAGTGTAAAACTTTCACTCGTTGTCGTAAACATCTGCTGATGCAGATGCAACCATTATATCGTTTACATATCCCTTAATAATAATGTTATTTCTTACTCATGGAATAAGTTTTGTTGTGAATTTAAATGCTCATTTTGTTTGTATTCTTTCTCATGTTGCTTTATTCTCTCGTTCAAAATAATCATATTTTCATTGTGAATTTGCTTGAAATGTTGCAGAATCTTTATTGATACTTGCTGAATCAATATATAAACTATATGAAGTATTTGTTGTTTGTCCTAGATATATTTGTGTTGATAATACGTGTTTTTTACCTTGTTTTGTGGATATTTTTGCTGCAACTGTATAAACTCATTGTCCGTTAAATGTATGAGTTGCAGTTTTTCAATTTCATTTTCATAAATCTCAAAAATCCCATTCAACTGATGCTGGTTCTTCTGGTCATGCTATACCAAATTGTACTGTTGCTGGAGAACCTTGGCTAATGCTATTAACTTGAATGAAAAATGCTGTATCTTCTTTTTGCTCTCCAAATGGTGTTTGATCTGTTGTTGGATATTTCTTTAGTAATCAGTAGTTGATAGTTCCATTATCATCTACAAATCATGCTGGATTATATACTCAATCTCAGTCTATATCATCGTCACATACATCTCACATTGAATCTCCATCAAAATCATTTTGAGTTGGGTTATAGTCATAAGGACAATTATCATTATGGTTAGGAATTCAATCACAATCATAATCGCTATCAAATTCACATTTAATATGACGATCATAAGTAATCCACATCTTTTCTAGTGCATCTGCTGGAGTTATTGCACTGTTTAATGCGTACACATCATCTGTTGTAATAATTCATGCTCTTATAAGTACATTTGTTTCTGCAATAGGCCATTGTCCGGCTCAAAGTTCTGGAAATGTTTGGAATCAACAAGCTCATGGATTGAATGTACAGAATGCAAGATAAGTAGTATATTCAAGTCTTGATGTTATTTGATCTGTTGTTTCATCTTTAGTTTTTATTAATGCAATTTGCGCAGTGTTAAGATATTTGTATCATGGTTCATTAGTTTTTAATTTATTATACCATTTTTTAATTTCTCATCGTGGAGCTGCATAATTGAACATATTCCTATCCATGAGAAAGTTACTTAGTGTTTGGAAGAATTCTGCTTTTGATACATTTCGTTGTCAACAGAATTTTCATCAACATACTGAAGTACCTCTAGGATATCAGTTCATGATATCATCACTTCATATGTTTGCAACACAATAATAATAGTTGGTTCAGTTATGGTTTCAGCTTAAATATTCTATATCATCAAAGTATTTTCATGGTAATTGTTGGAATAGGCCCCATCTTTCTTCATCATATTTAGAAACCATTGTTGCATCAGGCATAATACAATCCTGACATTCAATAGCATTTAAAAGTCTAGTAAAATCATAACGGGTTAGCGTATTTCATAGTAGAATATTTCATACAGGGATTTCTAGTTGTTGTATTTTTTTATATAAACTAGAGTTCTTGAATTCATCGCTAGTTTCTGCTGTTGTTATAGTTCAAAGAAGAATTAATAATAACAGTGGAATTGTAAATAAAATTTTGTTTCGTTTTTTCATATTTTAGAAGGCCTATAAATAAACTTTTTTCAAAGTATTTTTTAGTTTTTTTCCTTATATGGAAATGAATCAATTTTTGAACCTTTTTTATAAACTTGACCTTGCTTTTTTAGAAAAAACTTATTGAGTATTTTTTTCTCGTTTTTGACTAAAATATTGTTTCCATTCATCTCGTGGAGAATCTTCTTTTTGTACCTCGATTATCTCAGCTTTTTCTTCATTTTTTATTCATTGAAAAACTATAACAGTTTCACCATCTTTTAGAATATTATTTTCATGTGCAAGAAAATTTTTTGCATGATTTGAATCAAGATACTTTAATTGGTAGTTGTTTATATAATCAATTTCTTCTTGTACTTTAACGTTCTGTTTTTTGATTAATTCTGTACTTTCTATAATTGTAACATAGTTCATATATATTTGAATTGCCATTAGCATAAATACTAATGAAGCAATAAAAAATCACCGTTTAAGTAGTGAGTTGTGAGCTTTAATAAAATGTTTTATTCCATCTTTTATATTATTCATTTGGGATTAATAAATTGCTTGATAAAAATCTCAAACTTATTATAACTTTCTTACTATGAATTTTTGCTATTAAAAAGCAAGTGAGTTTTTTATTCTTTTTGTTTATCTATGGGTATCCATAAGTTACCAGATTATGTTATCAATAGGTTGAAGGCTTGAGAAATTGTTCAAAGGCCATCATCATTGTTGAAAGAATTGGTAGAGAATTCTTTGGATGCTTGAGCAACTAAAATAGAGGTAGATATTGTTGATTGATGAAAAACTCTTCTTTCTGTACAAGATAATTGATCAGGTATTGAATTGTCTGATATGGATTTGTTATTGGAAAGATATGCAACTTCTAAGATAGATACCGAAAAAGACTTATATTCATTGGAGTCTTATTGATTTCGTTGAGAGGCTTTAGCTAGTATTGCTGAAGTTAGTAAAATCACTGTTTTAACAAAGACTCAATATGCTGAAATAGGAACTAAATTAGTTAGAAGATGAAATGAAAATGTTATTAGACATATGTGAGTTCCTTTTGAACATTGAACATTAATTACTGTCGAAGAATTATTCTATAATGTTCCTGCAAGATTAAAATTTTTAAAGTCTTCTCAAACAGAATTCTATTATTGTTATAACTATTTTGTTGATGTTGCTTTATATAATTTTGATAAAGCTTTTGTTTTAAAGAAGAATAATAAAGTTGTTTTTGATCTTGAACCTGTTGATTGATTAAATCAAAGAATACTTGATATTTATAAGAAAGATTGGTGAGAAAAAATTATTCCTTTTAAGAATAAATGAGATACTGTTTCAGTATGATGAGTATTATCTGATGCATCACTTCGCTTTTGATCAGCAGAGAATATAAAGATTTTTGTTAATTGACGTCCTGTTCAAGATAGAGTAGTGAGAAGAGCTTTATTGGATGCTTATACAAGACAATTAGCTCCTGGTGAATTTCCAATGGCTATTTTAATGATAGAGGTTGATCCTTCTTTTGTTGATGTTAATGTACATCCTTGAAAATTGGAAGTGAAATTCTCTGATTCCCAATTAGTATATCAGTTTGTGCATGATAGTATTGCGTCTGTTTTGTGAGAGCATAAAATATGAGCAGTTGGTACTCAATTCTTTGCTAATCAGTGAAGTTCTTGATCGTCTAAATCTAGTTATACTTTTTGAAAAGTTCCATATTATAATCCATCAAATAATTTACCATCAACTAGTACTGCAAAACTTGATTTCTCAAATGTAGTTGATGCTGTTACTTTATGATGATCTGTCGTTGATTCACCAAGAACTACAACTCAACAATGATTATTATGATTAGATTCAGTTGGTGGTCAAGTTACACATTTTTGATCTTTTGATCAAGCAGATAAGAGTTGAGAATTCTTATTCCATCCTGATTTATGAGAATATCAAATTCTGTGACAAGCATGGAATAGTTATATTGTTTTACAATCTGATAAGGCACTTTATTGGATTGATCAGCATGCATTAGCTGAAAGAATTGCTTTTGAAAAAATGAAAGTTTCTCAAGATCATTCTCCTGAAACCTTATTACAACCATTGAAGTTTGAAATAACTCAGATTCCAAATTTAGAAGAAAAGATTGAAGAGTTGAATTGATTATGATTTGAGATTTCTATGTTATCAGAATCTGTGGTTGTTATCTATTCAATTCCAAAAGTATTTGTTCAATATCCTATTGATATGCAATCTTTATTGAATCATGTTTTGTATTTAGAGAAGATAACATTTGAACATTTATTGGATTGAATTTATGCAACTAAAGCTTGTAAATCATCAATAAAAGCGTGACATAAATTATCTTATTCGCAAATGCAACAGCTTATTCAAGATGGTTTTGATCATATTCCATGAATGTTTGTGTGTCAACATTGAAGACCATTCTTTGTTAAAATGAACAAGGATGATATAGATAAATTATTTGATAGATAGTTTATATTAATAGTAAAAAGATGTTAATTCGTTCTCCTGAAGAGATGTATAATTATTGAAAATCTTTATCAAAAAAAAATAAAGTTCTTTTGTTGAAATGAGAACTTTGAGCATGAAAGACAACACTTATAAAATGATTTGCTGAATGATTGTGAATTAATCCTGAAAAGGTTCAAAGTCCTACGTATGCATATGTAAATATCTATGATGATAAATTATTACATATAGACATGTATAGACTCTCTTCATATGATGAATTGATAGAAAAGGGTATTCTAAATCAGATTTCCGATTTTGACAATGTTGTCATTGAATGGCCTAAATGGGAAAACGAGCTTGATTTAGAAGACCCTTTAATAATTCAGATAGATAAAATTTCTGCACAAGATAGGGAAGTTTCTGAAAAATAATTTTCTATTTTTTAATTTTTTTATTTCATTTTTTTGAATATTTTTTTATTAGTATAATCATTGTTAATGAACAAATAACTGCGACACTATTAAAGAATTCCATTTGCCATGAATTTAAATAGTATCAGTATGCTATCCAACAAACACCTCAAAATACCCGTAACCAAAACATTCAAGTAGACAATCATTCAACATCTTTTGTTTTGATTGTACGGAAGATTTGTGGTATAGATGGAATAGCTGTAACTGCTCATGCAATTGTTCCAATGATTTCAAAAAATAGATTTTCCATGTTTATTATTAGAGCATAAATTAGTATTCGATTTTGTCTGATTTTTCTTTCCATTCATTAAATACTTCGATAGCTTCTTGTTTATCTAATGTATGAATTGGAAGACTTCTTTCTTCTAGTTCTTTTTTTAATTCTTGATAGATAAAATCATCATCGAATCAAATGTCTGCAGCATCTTTTCTGGTATTAGCAAAGTAAATTGCTTTTGGTCTTGCCCAATAAATTGCTCAAAGACACATAGGACATGGTTCACATGATGTGTAAATAATACAATCATCTAGTTGAAACGTTCATAAATTTTTACATGCATCTCTAATTGCAACAACTTCTGCGTGTGCTGTTGGATCATTTTCTGATGTTACATGATTTGCTCATCTTCAAACAATTTCTCAATCTTTAACGATGACTGCTCAGAAAGGTCAACCTTTTCATGCTCTCATATTTTCTAAAGAAAGTTTTACAGCTTCTTTCATGAAGTATTCGTGATTTTTTTCCATGGTTTATTTTTATTTATAAAACGTTTTTATTATATGAAAATTTTTTAAAAAAACAAAAAACAGCTAAGTAAGTTAGCTGTTTTTATTGTATGTATTTTTTAGTACATTCCTCACATTCAACCCATACCTCACATTCCTCACATTCATGCATCAGCTCCATGGTCATGATGACAACATTCTTTTGCTGGTGCATCAACAACAACAGTTTCAGTAGTTAAGAACATTGCTGCAGTTGATACTGCATTTTCAAGAGCAACTCTTAATACTTTTGCAGGGTCAATAATTCATGCTTCGAAAAGATCTTTAAATGTTCATTCTCTAGCATCGAATCCATAGTTGATATCTTCAGATTCTTTAACCTTTTCAACAACTCGATCTCCTTTAAATCCAGCATTGTTAGCAATTTGTCTAACTGGGTATTGGATTGCATCTCTTACGATATTTACTGCAACTTGTTCATCTGCATCATCTAGTTTGAAGTCTTCTAATACTTTTGAAAGTTGTAATAATACACTTCCTCATCCAGCAACAATTCCTTCTTCAATTGCAGCTCTTGTTGCATTTAGAGCATCTTCAATCTTATATTTCTTGTTTTTCATTTCCATTTCTGTAGCTGCTCATACTTGAATTACAGCAACTCATCCAACTAATTTAGCTAATCTTTCAACTAATTTTTCTTTATCATAATCTGATGTTGTCATTCAGATTTGAGCTTTAATTTGATCAGCTCTTTCATTAATTTCATCTTGATTTCATTTACCATCAACGATTACTGTATTATCTTTAGTTGAAATAACTTTATCAGCTTTACCTAACATATCGATTGTAGCTTCTTCAAGTTTGATTCAAAGCTCTTCTGTGATTAATGTTGCTCATGTTACTGTAGCAATGTCTTTAAGCATCTCCTTTTTTCTGTCTCCAAATCCAGGAGCTTTAACTGTTAATACATTAAGCATACCTCTGATTCTGTTAAGTACGAGTGATGCTAAAGCTTCACCATCTACGTCTTCAGCAATAATTACGATATCTTTTTTACCTGAACTTGCGATTGCTTCAAGTACTTGGAGGATTTCTTTAATAGAAGAAATCTTTTTATCTGTTACAAGAATGTATGGTTTTTCGATAACAGCTTCCATTCTTTGTGTATCTGTTACGAAGTATGGAGAAGAATATCCTTGGTCAAATTGCATACCTGTTTTAATTTCTTTTGTAAGTCCAAGAGATTTTCATTCTTCAACAGTAATTGTTCCATCTTTACCAATTTCTTCAAATACATCAGCGATAAGGTCTCCAACTTCTTCATCTTGTGCAGAAATTGTAGCAACTTGTCTGATTTTTTCTTTACTATCTCCGATTTTTCTTGCTTTCTTTTCAATTTCTTCTACTAATTTGTCTACAGCTTTATGTAGTCATTTTCATAGAGAGAATGGATTTACTCCTGATCTAATATATCTTAGTCATTCTTTTGACATAGCTTCTGCAAGAACAACAGTTGTAGTTGTTCCATCTCAAGCTTCTTTGTTAGTTTTTTCAGCAGCTTCTTTAATCATGCTTGCTCAAATATTTTCTGTCTTTCATTCAAGATCAATTTCTTTTGCAACAGTAACTCAGTCGTTAGTTACGATAGGTCCTCAAAAACCTCTTTCAAGGATAACATTTCTTCATTTAGGTCCCATAGTTACTTTTACTGCATCAGCGACCATTTCCATTCAAGAAAATATTTCTTTTCTTGCGTCATCACCGTATTTAATTTGTTTTGCCATTTTTTTAAATTTAATGATATAAAATTATCTTTCTTTTAGAATTTCTGTCAATCTAAGTAGAGCATCATCAGAGGTCCTAAACTCTCATAATGAATTATATTGAACAGTTCTTGTATCTCTTGTTACAGTTTCAAATGGATGTTTTGTACTGTATAAGAATATAATGAATTCTTCAATAGTTATATTTGGCTTATCGCTTTTTGTAATATCAGGTACACCATAGTATCATAGATCTCTAGCTCTTATATAATAGTTGTAAGCCCAATATCAATTATTCTTCTCTTTTTGCTCTCAATCGATTATTCTCATAACAAGAGCAACAGCTTCTTGTTTTGTTAATGTTCTTTTTGGAGCAATTTTTTTATTGTTTCAACGTAGAATTCAGAATTCACATAAAGCTCTTAAATCGTCTTCATAGTATGGATCAGCAATTTCAATATCTTTTGCTTCACATACATTTCATCTGTATTCTTTTCTTGCTACATATTGTATGTAGTTCATGAGTAGAGGAGCAACTGTTTCTCTTGTGAGATAGTCGCTTTTTGTTTCTTTGATTCTAAGTGTCGTTATCACTCCTTCATCAAATGCTCGTTGAAAAGCTTCAGAGCTTTGAACACTTGCTGAAGTAAGGCATGGTAAAGTGAAGGTGAGTCATAGTAGTATAAAACTTCATAATACTTTTTTCATCTTCATATTATCTAGTGAGATAAATTAGCCTTCTTTGGCCATTATATAACTTTGTTTCATGACAAGGTAAGTTTCTTTTTTTCAATCTTCTTCTACTTCTAATTCGTCGATTGAATACTTTGCGAAATAAACAATGTCTCCTACTTTTACATCTATTGGAGCTCTTGTTCCGTTTTCTAGAATTTTTCCGTTACCAACAGCAACAACTTCTCATTTGCTTGGCTTTTCTTTGCTTTCTGGAAGAATAATTCCTGACTTTGTTGTTGTCTCTTGATTGAGAGGCTTCACAACAATGTGGTCTTCCAACGGAATTAACTTTTTCATGTTTGTTTTTATATATTAGGATATAAAGCTGCATCTTTTGTATGTATCACATACATTGATTAGGTGCTATATTGTTATATTCATGTTTTTATAAAATGCAAGTTTTTGTTAATTATTATTAATCATCTGAATCATCGTAGTCTTCGATTCATGGAATGTCTTCCATTCATTGAATTCTTTTTTCATCAGCTCTGAATCCTCGAAAAATAAGTAGAATTCAAAGGAATATTAGAGCTAATCATAATAATACATTTATAACGAGAACTGTTAAGAACGCATTTGCTGCGAGGAACATTCAGAAGAAAATAGCAATTATTCAAATTAATGGAAACATCCATCGATTACTAACTCATGCTGCTTTTGCTTTTAATCAATCCATAACTAAGAAAACTCATTTAATTATTGCTCAGATTCATAGTATTACTACTGCTATTGAAGCTATAACTTCTCAGATTTCTGGTATGCATAACAATAAGAATCATGCAATAAGTGTTAAAATAGAAAGTATAAAAAGAAGCTTTCTATGATTATATTCTGTTGTTGTCCATGCAACAAATAATCCTATAGCTCAAGAAATTAGTATCTCGATACTGGTAATTAGAATAATTATTCTTAGTGATAAACTTGGTTGGAAAAATAGGAGCATTCCAAAAAGAATGAAGAATAATCCATTAATCCAGAAAAATGATTTGATTTTAAACATTTTTCTAATTCCATATAAAATAAATAATATTCTATAATGTAAACATTACCTCTTCTATTTCAATTGATTTCTAAAAAAAAGAATAGTTTTTTTAACTATTCTTTTCCGTTATTTTTATAGATAGAATCCAATTCTATCATAAACTTCTTTAACTTTCTTTTCAGCGATTTCATTAGCTTTCTTTGAATGTTCTTTTAGTATTTTGCTAACTTCTTCATCTGAAATCTGGTTGTAATTTGCTTTAATTGGATCAAGAGTTTCTTTCATCTTCTCAAACAAGTATTCTTTTGCATATTTGTAAGATAGACCTCCAGCTTCATATTTATTTCTTAATTCCTTATCTTCTTCAGGAGTTAGGAAGAGTTTCGTTAAATTATAAACATTACATTCATCTGGATTCTTTGGTTCTTCAATAGCTTTTGCATCAGTAGGGATTTGCTTTACTTTCTTGAGCATTGAATTTTCTTCTTCTAATAGTCCAATGAAATTATTGTATGATTTAGACATTTTTCTTCCGTCTGTTCCAATAACAGTTGCTACTTCTGCTTTGATAATTGGTTCAGGAATTCTGAATGTTTCTCAATAATTATTATTAAATTTTTGAGCAATATCTCTTGCGTATTCTACGTGTTGTTTCTGATCTTTACCAACTGGTACTTGATCTGCATCATATAATAGAATATCTGCAGCCATTAGAATAGGGTAGCAGAATGTTCATACGCTAATTTCTCCTGATTTTCATTTTGCTAATGCATCTTTATATGAATGCATTCTTTCCATAGTTCACATAATTGTTAGACATGTTAGTACCCAATTTAATTGAGCATGTCCTGGAATTTCTGCAGGATTATATATTAATGTTTTTTTTAAGTCTGCTCAACATGCTAAGTATAACTTAACAATTGTCATACTATTTCTTTTTAGAATTTCTGGATCTTGTGTTTGTGTAAATCAGTGCATGTTTGCTAAGAATAGAAAGAATTCTGCATCTGATATACTATTTTGCATTTCAACAAATGGTTTCAATGCTCAGAAATAGTTTCATATATGTAATTCTGATCCAGTTGGTTTTATTCATGTTAATATTCTTTTAGTCATCTTAATTTACTATATTTTTAAATTATCCTATTCTTCTGGTTCTTCTTGTCAGAATGTTTCTAAGTTTATTTTTTCTCATTCAATTTCTAGTTGATCAAATTTCTTTTCAATAGCTTCTCCTTGATATAACCAAGTATCCATTCAGTCAACTTCTTGAAGTTCTAGTACGTCTGGTGATTGAATAATTCAGATTTTTTTATTTCATTTCTGAATAAGGTAATTTAATTTTCAATTCATTCAGCGTAAAACTTTGATTGACCAACCTTTAACATCATATTCTCCAGGATAATCTATAACTGTAGCTTCTCCTTCATTATATCTCATGTCTTCTCCCATTTCTGAAGCAAGATTTATAAGTCAGTTATGAACGTATGTGTATCAGAAAAAAAGTTCATTTTCGATTTGAAATCATCAATCTTGTTTAATTTGTACTGCCATCTTTAATATTCGTGAATAAAAGTAGTATTATTATATTGATTTCTATACAAAGAAGTTTGGATTAATAACTTTTAGTATTACTCATGAAGCACCTAGGAGAGCCATTCCTGTTGCGACTCTTTTTAGTAGGTTAACTCAGCTTGTATATTTACTTGCATCTGCTCAACCCATTGTCATAAGTACTCATGACCATACAATCATAAGCAAAGACATTATAAGAATGATTGTCATTAAAAGGTTCATTAACGATCAAATAAGTACTGGAAATGCGTTAACTGGAGTTATTGCATCTTTGGCTCATTTCTCATCTGTAACAATACAATTTCCAATAAATGGCATGTTTGTATTAAGTTTTATTCCTTTACATTCATTTGAAGCACTTGCGTAATTATTTCAAACTAAGAATCAGCTAAATAATATTGCAAGTAATAATAAGATTTTTTTCATTCAACTTGAAATAGTAATTAAAGCATACTATTGATAATATCATTAACAAGACTTCAATCTAATTCACTTCTATGTGAAGCCATTAGTTCTTTCATAAGAAGTCATCTTCATGTTTTAAGATCAGCTATATTTTGTTTTGCAATTATTTCTTTAATAAGAGCTTCTGTTTGTTCACGACTAAGCATTTGTGGAAGATAGCTTTCTATAATGCTTTTTTTCTCTTGTTCTTCAGCTAATTCTTCTGGTTTATTAGCTTTTTCTAAGAATCAGATAGCTTCATTAAGAGCTTTTACTTCTTTTTTTAGTATTGCAATAATTTCATCATCATTAGGATCTCTTTGAAGTTCAATTTTTTTGTTTTTGATTTGAGCAAGTACATAATTTAAAGCAGCTTTTTTTACTTCTTGCTTTTCTTTCATTGAGATTTTGTAGTCTTCTAGTATTTTTTCGTATAGCATGATGATATATTATGAATAAATTTTCTTCTTTATGCTGTTTTTTATATAAAAACATGCAGGAAATACAAATAGAAATTGAATTTTATTTCTTATTTGTTCCTCAATAAAGTACTTCCATGGTATTTTGTTTTACTTCTTCATATCCTAAACTTTGATACTTTGGTATCCATGTTTGAGCTATGAGAATTATTAATGTTATTAATGGTCATTGATCAATAGGTATATTATCGTGATATACTTCGGAAACTTTTCAAAGATAAACTATATATTTTTCAAGACTTGATCATGCTGTTTTTATACCAAGATTTTCATAGAATCACATTATTTTTAATTCTTCTGCTTCTTTTTGGAAAAATGGAACAAAAAATCATACAACAACGTAAATATTAATATCTTTTCTTAAGTATGTAATTTGGTTCCTTTGATCTGTTGTTTTGAAAAATGCTGAAACAATGGCTTTAATCAACTCTTCATTCTCGATCTTTTGCATTAGCATTGTAAGAAATCTTGCTAGTTGATTATTGATAGCTTTATCTTTTTTGATTTGTTGTGCTATTTGTTTTGCTTGTTTACTTTGTGCTTGTACACGTTGCACGGCTTCTTCAGTGACTTTGTTGTTATCCTCTCTGACGGGTCCGAAATCATCAATTCAGCCTGATACATTATTTATATCTGCCATTGCATTTTTTTATTTTTAAAACTACTGTTGAATGTAGTTTTTTTATCTTGAAATTCAATTCTATTTAAGTATATACTTGCTGATTGTCTCAGTGTTGGTGAGGTGGATGAGAGGCTGAAATCAACTCACTGCTAACGAGTCGTACGGAAACGTACCGTGGGTTCGAATCCCACCCTCACCGATTTGAGATAATTACTAAAATAAAATTATTCATCTAGTGAGTAATTTTTTTTATGGCTATTTTCCTAAAATAATTGACATATTCCATCTTATATCTATAATATATTATCTTTAAAATTAAAAGTTTGTATGGAAGATCTTGAAAGAAAATGAAATACATTGAAAGATATATTTAGTGATGAAGAATTTGTTTCTTTTGTTGATTCTTTTTATTCTTCAATTGAGAAAAAAAGACGAACAAATGCTGAAATTCAATTAAAATTATGAAGACGTACTATCGATGAAATAATTAAATCTTGAGAGACTTGTTTTATGTGAAGTTGTGTTGATTCATCATTAGCTTTTCTTCATTGTTTGAGAGAAAAATGAGTTGATATGTGTAAAGTTTCTCTTTGTTGTGAGTTAGTAAGAATGAAAGATAATTGATTTTCAACTATTCATTTTTTTGTACAAGATAATTCATCTAATCCTGCAAGAGTTATCGATTTTGTTAAAGCTTGAGAAGTTGCTATTTATGATTCTGAATATAAAAATCCTAAAGATTGAAAAGAGGTAGAACATCTTCAAAATTTTTATTTACCAGCTGATTCTATTACTTGATCTGATTCATTATTGACGATAGCAACAAGAATGAAACTTCCTATTAGTGAAGAATATTTCGCATGATATATTAAAAAAATGCAAATTGATAATAATGATGAAACTTATGAAAGATTTATGAAGTATGAATCATGATTGAAAATATTTTTGAATAAAGAGTTAGTTTTAGTTAAGTCATTAGAAGATCAAAAACAAGAAACTTCATCAAAATTGGTTGATGAGTTGAATGTTGATGCTGAACATAGGGAACTTTATTCTGTAATGAATGAAATTTGGTGAATTATATGAAAT
>CAMJIH010000018.1 GCA_946405785.1 uncultured bacterium
TTACATGAACCGGAATTAAAGTGAAAACTTTCGGATAAAAGGGCTTGGTTTCAAGTCCTTTTTTCTTGAAATGATTTTAAGATTCCCTATTATACCTCAAAATTTATTAGTAATTATCTTGATTATGCTTGTTGCATGTAATAAACCAAGTTGAATTTCAAGTTTTGATGTCGTAAAAATAATTAGGACTCATTTTCAGGATAAAGTAGGGCATAGCTGAACCTTAGATCCAATGGCAAGCTGATTAATGATTCTTTGAGTAGGAAAGTGAACTAAGCAACTTACAGAGTTGATAGGATTGGATAAAGCATATGAAACAACGATAGATTTTTCATTATTAACAGATACATGGGATGCAAGTTTTCGAGAAAAAGAAGAGAGATTTGAAATAAAAGATGGTGGATTAGAAATAAATTGAAGAGTAACACCAATTCCAAGTATTGAAAACATAAAAAATAAATTAGACTCAATTATTTACCAAGAAAATAAAGAAGTATTATTACCTCTTCCTACATTTAGTGCAAAGAAACAAAATTGAAGGAGACTTTATAAGGATGCAAGAAAAGGAAAGGCTGAAATACAAGAAAAACCAATGAAAATTTATAATTATGAAATTATTTCATATGATTTTCCATATTTAAAAGTAAGATTCTCAGTTGGATCATGAACTTATATAAGAAGTATTGGGTATTGGTTAGGACAAGAATTGAATTTATGATGAGCTTTAATACAACTTGAAAGAGTAAGTATCTGAAATTTTAATCTTAGTGAAATAGGTGATAGAGATTGTGCAAAATGAAATATAAAATGAAAAGAAAGATGTATTTTTTATAAAAGTGTTGAGTTAGAATCAATAAAAAATCCAGATTAATAGTTATCTGGATATCTTTGCTTATCTTTTTTTGCAGCTTCGAATAATGATTCAAATGCTGCTTTTTTTTCTTTATCTATTTTATCGTAAGGAATATCTATTTCTCTTTTTCATTTCATTCCAGCTAAAGGGAAGTCGAATATAACATCGGAATCAAATGTTTTTAATATTTCTAATAATTGATTATTAATCTCTAATTTTTTTGTATCAAGCCTATCAGCATCTTCTAAAATATTATAGAGTTCCCGAGTAGCATGAACCATATTAACAGAGTGTCATCATCAAGCATGAGTACAGAATTGAATATGATTTCTATCCCAAGGCCCTTCATCTTCTCATCATTCAATTCGTAATTTTAAACTATCCTCAGTTTTTTCAAGCTGAAGTTTCTTCCTAGGATTCATATCGCTTAACCTTGTAATAACTTCTCCCATCCTTTAAAGCTTTATTAAAGTAAACCTACTACATTAGTATCTCTTCCTTGAATTTGTTGATCATTACCTCATCATTTTAATCCTAATTTTTGAGCTAATGCTTTTGCTGAATTTCCATTCTTAGTAAAGAGTATGAAATTTCAGTTCTCAGTAGCTAGAAGTACATTTTTATCAACAAAAATTGTTTTAGCTTGATTACATAATGTTTTAAAGTTCATATCAACAGGAACTTTCATTATGACATCAAAATCATTATTATTTTTCTTTTCTCAAGATTCTAGGAATGAATTAATAGCTTTAGTTTCCAAAGATTCTACTTGAGATTTTAATTCTCAATAATCTTTTAATAATTTTTGAGCTTTTTCTGGTAATTGAGAATAAGATTTAACTTCAAGAAGATTCGTAAGATTAGAAAGTAATCATGAATAATCATTAATCTTCTCAATAACTCTTGGTCAAGTAAGAGCAGTGAGTCTCTTTATTCCTGAAGCAACTGCTTCCTGAGATATAATTGTAAAAGCTCAAATATCTTTAGTATTACTAACGTGAGTCCCTCAACAAAGTTCAATAGATAGTTTTTCTCAACGAGAAGAAAAATATTCTTCATTATCATCTTGTTTCATCTCTTCAGGAAGTTCTCTGTTGAAAACTTGTACTACACGTACTACATCTCAATACTTCTCTTCAAAGAACATTTTTGCTCATAATTTTCAAGCATCCTCAATTTTCATTTCCTCGATTTTTACATCACAAGACATGTAGATTATTTGGTTAACCCTTTTCTCTACTTTAGCGATTTCTTCTTGTGTAAGTAATCTATCAGCATAAAAGTCAAATCTTAAAAGATCTGAATCAACGAGTGATCATGCCTGTTTTGTATCAGGAAATATTCTAGCAAGTTCTGCGTGTAAAAGATGAGTAGCAGTATGAGCTCTCATTTTAGCAAATCTTTGTGCTGGAGCTACAGATAATTTCATAATTATGTTCTTAGATTAAAACAAAGCATAATATAGTTATTTAACGTGTTTTTTCAATATTTATGATGTTCGTAAAATTTATTTGGTATTCGTTTTGTGAATCGCTATAGTTCATTAAATATTTTTATACAATTTTTATTTATGCGATATTTTAGAGCAGAAGATCTTACTAAAACCTATGTGACAACTCCAATAGTTGATCATATAACTTTTAGTATAGAAAAAGGGAAAAAAATAGCTCTTGTTGCAAAAAATGGATGAGGAAAGACCACATTAATAAAGTTAATGATGGGAAATTTAGATGTAACAGAAGGATCTGTTGAGTGGAGAAAATGAATAAAAATAGGATATCTTTCACAAGATTTTAATTTAAATCCAGAAAAAACTGTAGCTGAAGAAGTATTTGAAACAGATCATAAAGCTGCATGACTTATTAAACAATATGAAGAATTAATGTATAGTTCTGATTCTGATCAACTTACAGAACTTATCCCATTATTAGATGAAAATGATATTTGGTCTTATCAAGCTAAAGTAGATACTATTCTTGCAAGGCTTCAATTACAAGATCTTCTTCATCATCAAATAAAAACACTTTCATGATGAGAAAAAAAGAGAGTAGCTTTAGCAAAGACACTTATAGATGAGCCTGAGATGCTTGTCCTAGATGAACCGACAAATCATCTAGATGTTCAAATGATAGAGTGGTTAGAAAATTACTTAAAAACAGAAAATGTAACATTGTTTATGGTAACTCATGATAGATATTTTTTAGAGAGTGTATGTGATGAAATTTATGAATTAGAAAGATGAAAACTATATAAATATCCAGCAAATTATGCGGATTTTTTGGAAAAACAAGCAGAACGTCATCAAAACGAACAAATAGAACAAGAAAAATTACGTCAACTATTGAAAAGGGAACTTGCATGGATCCGTAAAGCTCCAAGAGCAAGAGCAACAAAACAACATTTTAGAGAAAAAGAATTTTATAAGATTGAAGAAAAATATGATTCACAAAAAGCTCTTTATGAATCAGAAAAGCCAGAACTAGAAATTCCTCTTCAAAAAAGGAGACTATGAACGAAGATATTACAAGTAAGACATTTAAAAAAGAAGTTTTGAGATAAGGTAATATTGAAAGATTTTTCACACGATTTTAAATTTTGCGAACGTGTTTGATTAGTTTGAAGGAATGGAGTTGGTAAAAGTAGTTTTATCTCAATGATAACAGGAGCTCTACAACCAGATGAGTGAACAATAGAAGTAGGTAAAACTGTCGTTTTTTGAGAATATCAACAATCAGAAATTGTTTTCCCTCAAGAAAAAAGGGTAGTGGATATTGTTAAAGATATTTCAGGATATATAACATTAGCAAATTGAGAAAAGCTCTCCGCTGAAAAACTACTAGAAATGTTTTTGTTTCCTACGCATCAGCGATATCAGCCAGCAGCCCGTTTGAGCTGATGAGAAAAAAGAAGATTAGCGTTAGTATGTGTTTTGATGAAAAATCCAAATTTTTTAATATTAGACGAACCAACCAACGATTTAGATCTTCTTACAATAAGTATTTTAGAAGATTTCTTACTCCAGTACCAGTGATGTTTAATAATAGTATCTCATGATAGGTCTTTTATGGATAGATTAGTAGATCACCTATTTATTTTTGAATGAGAATGAAAAATAACAGATTATTGGTGAACATATTCTGAATGGCATAATGAAGAAGAAGCAAAAAAGTCAAAGACGCAATCTCAAAGTATAAAAAAAGAAACTCCTGTTATAGTAGAAGATACACCAATTAGGAAGATTCCTTATGAGCAACAAATGGAATTAGATCAATTAATAAAAGATCTTGAAGCTTTGGAAAAAGAAAAAGCTGAGATAACTCAGCTTTTCAATAATAAGGATTTAGCCTATGATGATATTACCTTACTTTCTGAACATCTTGGTGAAATTACAAAGGAGATTCAGCGTAAAGAAGCAAGGTGGTTTGAACTCTTAGAAAACTAGATTTATGCAGCATTTTGCAAATTATCTAGATTTGTAGTATTTTCTGTTTCAGGAACAGGTTGTTGAGGTTGTTGAACACCACTTCCTGCAACATTATCAATATATTCAACTGGGTTCTTAACAATATCTTTTGTTTTATCAACGATATTTTCTCCGAACTCTTTTGTTTTATCAATAATATTAGCTCATGCTTGTTTGATTTCTCCAAAAGTATTTGTTGGAACAGCACTAATATTATTTTGATCATCAATAGCAACTTGTTGTCCTGCATTTTTGAAATCTGCAACAGCATTTTCTCCTGCAGTCTTAGCGCCATTGACAAGTCATTGACCTGTAGAAACAGCTCAACTAACTACATTTTCTCACATTTGTGTTGCTCCACTAATTATATTTGATCCTCAATCTTTAACATCACTTACAAGATTAGTTCCTGTAGCTGTTACACCACCAACAACTCCAGTTCCCATATCTTTAACATCAGAAACCATACCTGTTCATGTTGCTTTAACATCGTTAACCATATCTGTTCCGGCAGCTACGGCTCCACTGACTACATCAGTACCAACAGATTGTACATTACCAACCATATCAGTACCCATATCTTTAACATCACCAACAACTCCAGTAGCAGTATCTTTTACATCGTTAACTGCATTTGCTCAAAGTTGTGTTGCTTGTTGTCATAGGTCTTGTCCCATTTGAACAGTACTATTAACAATATTAGAACCAATATTACTAATTGCTCCAAGTGGATTAGATGTAACTCCTTGAGCACCTTGGGTTACTGAATTAGTAACATTAGTTACAGAATTCACACCTGTTTGTACAGTTGATTGAGCTGTATCTTTAACTTGATTAGCAATATTAATTCCTTTGTCTACGAAACCTGTAGTTTTTTCTACAACTTTTCCTGGCATATCTTTAATAGTTTGAGTTACATTCAATGTCTTTTGAGCTGTAGTTGTAGCAAAGTTCTCAGTCTTGTTTAAAAGATTTTGAGTTGAATTTACTAATTTTGAGAAGAAGTTTCCTCCTTTTTCTACAGTATCTGAAACAGTAGAACTTGCTTGTTGCATAGCAGCAGGTTGTGCAGCAGCTTGTCAAGCAGCAGTATCTTCTGTTTTCTTTCAAAAACTAAAGGCATTTTTAAGTCCTCAAAAGAATCCTCCTTGGTTTTCTTGAGCAGGTTGTGCAGCAGGAGCTGCAGTAGGTTGTGGAGGAACTGGTATTGGTGCAGGAATAGGAGCAGCTTGTGGAACTACTTCTTGCATAGGCACAGTTTGAGGGACTGGCTCTTGAATAGGAGCAGCTTGTGGAACTGCTTCAGGTTGTGCTGCAACTTGAGGTTGAGCAAATACTTGCTCTGTTTGTGGTGCAGCTTCTCATCAAGCTATCCCTGCTTGAGGATTAACTTGAATTGGTGTTTGATTTTGTTCATCAGTAGGCATTTTTGTTTTTCTAAGAGATAAAAAATTTCTCATCCATTGAAGTATAAGCAAAAATTTAAAAAAGTCAAAAAATCGGATTAAAAATAAAAATAGAAACTTTTTTCATTAACAAAATTATAAAAAAAACTGTTTTTTTGTTTGACATAATAAAAAAAATTTATATAAGTAGCAAACGAAGCCTCTATATACTAGAGGTATAAACAAATACTAAATAATTATGTGTAGAATGTTGAATCAGCACAAGCAGTTTTGGAAGAAACTATTGTGCAACCTCCAAATTTCTCCTGGAGAGCAACAAGTGGAGAAAAGTCGTAAGGAATTAGATATCCTCTATGCTGATTACGGAGGATATGTGTCATTCGTTGAGTATTGCCTAAAGATCTTGCTTGAGAGAATCAAGAAAGATGGTTATGATCCCTCGGTGGACACGCCAATTCTCAACGAATTGATCGCAACGGGTGAATTGCCCGAAGAGTACCGTGTAAAGTTCGCAGAGATTGTGGAGTTATACCCGGAAGCTCTTCCTAAGAGTGTAGCAATATGATTAGGTAATTTTCTTACGATTTTAAACGGGACAGCTAGTTATTTCCTAGTTGTCCCTTTTTTGTAGAATAAATCTTAGATTATTATGCTAGTATATCTCCAATTTTTTCATTAAGAAATTTTTGTAGTCAAGGAAGTCCATCTAAATTAGGGTATTTTTTTAATAACCATAATGCTCATTGTTGTACAGTTTCAAGAAATTTCATATCAGAAAGAATATCAATTGGAATATCACTCATTCATGACTGCATAGTACCAAGAATTTCTCAAGATCAACGATTTTGAAGGTCAAGTTCTGCTAATTTGAATCCATCAGTGGTTTGTTCCATGGCCTTTAGTCTTTCATAACTATCTCAACTTTTTTTTGGTGTTTCAAGGAAACAGTATGATTGAATATCTGATCTTCAAATTCTTCATCTTAACTGATGTAATTGAGCTAATCAAAATCTTTCGGAATTTCTAATAATCATAACTGTAGCTTCGGGAACATCTACTCAAACTTCAATAACTGTAGTAGAAACAAGCATAACATATTTACCTTTTTTGAAGTTTTGCATTACTTCCTCTTTTTCTTTTGGTTTCATTTTTCAGTGTAATAATCAGATTTTTCATTTTAATTCAGGATATAATGCTAACATATTCTCATATTCAGCTGTAACAGATTGAACTTCATCAAGAGTTTCGCTTTCTTCAATTAATGGCGTAACAATAAAGATTCTTTGTCCTTTATTAATTTTATCTAATATCCAAGGTTTTAATTTCGTTGTTTCACTAGTAGAAATAATCTTTGTCTTTATTGGTAATCTTCACTTTGGTAATTCATCAATAATACTTACATCGAATTCTCAGAAGAATGCAATTGCCATAGATCTTGGAATTGGAGTAGCACTCATCTGCAAAATATGAGGAGATCAAAATTTTTTGAAAAAAGCTCTTTGTTTTACTCAAAATTTATGCTGTTCATCAATAATTACATATTGAAGATTGTGAAAATCTATTCATTCTTGAAGTAAGGCATGAGTTCATATAATAACATCAATTTTTCACTGTTTTAAATCAGACTTTATTTTATCTTTTTGTCCTTTTGTAAGCGATCAAGTTAAGAGTTCTACTCTCATTCATAGAGGTAAAAGTAATCTAGCTATACTTTGATAATGTTGTTGTGCTAGAACTTCCAAAGGAGCTAGAAATACGGTTTGACCTCATAAAACTTTCTTTAAATAAAAAGCTGCAAGGGTCGCTACAATGGTTTTTCAACTACCAACATCTCCTTGTAAAAGTCTAATCATTGGTTTTCAACTATGAAAATCATCAATAATTTGTTTTACGACTTTTTTTTGTGCATGAGTTAATTCAAATGGAATATGTTGAAGCATATCCTTGAGGATATTCCATTGCTGTTGTTCAGAAATAATTTTATTATTTGCTTGATAACTTAATTTATTAATGAGAGAAAAAATTTGAATTCTTAATAATCTATCAAAAAATACTCTATGAATAGCTTCCTGTTTTAGATGTTCATTATCTGGATAGTGAATATTGTGAATTGTGCTTTGAACATCAAGTAATTTGAATTCTTTAAGAAAATCTTCTGGTAGGTATTCAGAAAAGTATTCAGGAATATCATCGAGATGCTCCCAAGTTTTTTTTGCAAACCATCCTGGTTTTATTCCATTCATTTCCGAATAAATTGGGAAAATCCTTCAAGTATTATAGAATTCTTGAATCTCTCAGCTATCTCAACTAGGTACAACGTCAGGATGAGAAAATATTATTTTATTGTACTTGTAAGTTGGTTTTCAGACAATAATATACCAGCATCATTCTTGTAGTTTACTAGCAAGATATCATGAATTAAAAATTGATATACTTCATAAATTTCATAATTCATCTTCAAAACTAATATCATAAATCCTTTTTCAATTCCTAGCAAAAACTTTTTTAGAAAGAATTTTTCATTTAGTAGAAGTAACTCATTTTTCATCAAAAACTAGTTGATTGAGAGGTTTAATACTTGCTCTATTTTCATAAGCTCTTGGGAAATAATTGAAAAAATCTCTAACAGTATTAATTCCATTATTTCATAAGAGTTTGATGTAGAGAGGAGTGGTCTTTAAAAAAGTTTTTAAATCTGACATTATTTCTTCTATGTGTAGTATTAGAATAATAAGTTAATAAGAATTTTAATTCGTATGTCAAAAGAAAAAGTGATTAAATTTTATATGTTTTTAATTCATCTTTTAAATCTTCTGAAATTCTCCTTGATTCTCTTGCTTTTTGAATACTCTTATTTTGAACAAAAGGTGAGAGCCTCTTTCCCTTTATTAATGCTAATGTAGGGCTTTCTTGTTTTGCAAGGGCTGTTGCAAAATATCGTGCTTGCATCATCTGAACGTAATATTCTTCACTTTGAACTCAAGCTACTAAGTCCAGCATTTCTTCTTTAAATTCTTTATCGAGATAATTAGAGAGAAGAAGTCATATAGCATATCTTATAGTATAGGTTTTCTTAGATTTTATCAGAATTTTTATCTTTTTATACACTTCATCTGGGTGTTTTTTAAATATTTTTGGAGAAAAAATATCACAAGTTGCCCAGTTATCAATATAAGGAAGGAATTCTTCTGTTGATTTAAGCGCTGTTTCAAAGTCTTTAATTTTTTCTATAAAAAATCAATGAAGACTATTTTCTTCTAAATAGTGATGAGGAAGTATGTTTAAAAATTCAAAATTCTTTTGATCTTTTGTTAATTCATTTGCGAGACTTCTCAAAACTGGAGTCTTGATTCAAAGTATAGTTTCAGAAGGGATATTCGGTATTAATTTAGCAACAAAAACTTGATTCTTTTCGTCTTTTAAAGCTAGAAGTTTTTCTCTAATATAATTCTCAGTATTATTATTCATTATTTTTATCATCAATAAAGAGTCCTAGAATAACAGCCAAAGGAACAGATAGAACTACTCACCAGAATCCTAAGATGACAGCACCTAATAATGCACAAATTAGAATAAGTATTGAATTTACTCAAAGTTGCTTTCCCATAAGAACAGGAACTATTACATAATTTTCTATCCATTGAATTACTAAGAAAATACATCAAACTAATATCATTGCCCAAAATCAATTATGGATGAAGGCAAGTAAAACAATAGGAACTGCAGCAATACACGGTCAAATATATGGAATGATATCTAATAATCATGTAATAACTGACAACGTAAAGACACTTGGTATTTCAATTCAGCAAAGATTAAGAATCCACAAACATATTCAGAAAATAGTTGCAAGGATACAAGAAAGTAAGAGTCTTGCCTTTAACCAAGCTGAAAGTTGAGTATATATACGTTCGATTTTTTTATGAGCCAAAGATCTTCTAGCCTTTGAAAAACATTGAGTAATTAGATTTATCAAATAATTCTTTTCAATTGAAAAGAATACTGCAAGGGTAAATATAATAATAAGTTCACCTAAGACAGAGAAGAAGCTTCCAATAAAAGAGAATACTCAAGAAGAGAGCTGTGTAAGATAATTAACAGAAGTATCAAGAAGGGTATTTAAACTTGAAAGTAATGCAGATTGTACTTCAGCTCAGTCAATATTTAATTCTCATCGATGTTCTAATAGATATTCTTGAGCAAAAGAAGGAAGCCAACTAATTTGAGAAACAGCTTCAGGCCAAGTATTACTAGTGATGAAGATTTTGAGAGATCATATAATATCTGATATCCATTCAATAAGATAAGTTATTTGAGAAATTAGGAATGGTACAATAAGTATGACTCAAGAAATAACAAAAATAATTAGAAGAATGTAAGATATAAAAATCGATAAAGATCTAATTTTAACTCACTTTTCTATTAATCATACAATTCATTCCATAGCAACAGATATTATGAGAGCTGTAAGAATCATGTATAGTACTCCTAATGATTCAAAAAATAGATATCAAAGGAATACGATAACAAGTCCTATAAGCCAAAATTTAAGAGCAGATTTTGTTGTTACTGCAATAAGTATGTGTTTTATATCTGTTTCTTTTGCAGAAATTCATTCAGATTTTTTTGTTTCTTTCACTTTAGTTTCTGTTAATGTTTTTTTCATAAAAACTGGCAAAAAGAGGTAAAGGCTTTTGTATTTTCATTTTCAAGATAACTAATTAATTGATTACTATTTTTTTTAGCGAGAATTTCAAGAAGTTGTTGAAGTCTCATCTTATGAAGAGTAATATAGCATTTATAATACTTTCATCAAAAATTTAATGTTGATATTTGTTTTTCTAAAGAATTGATAAGAATTCTTTTTACTTTATGTCTAACAACAGCTCTTTTGGATACTAAAAGAGGTATATGGAAAGAAAATTGATGAAATTTACGGTTGGAATATTGTTCAACATAAAAAATAGTTAACAAACCTTGAGAGAAAACTTGTCTTTTTTTTGTAAGGAATCTTACATCTTTTCATTGTAATCTTTCTCTAGTCTTAAACACAATACAAACCTCAATTTAAAACACAAAAAATATAGGAAACTATAACGGAAAATCAAGATTTCTAAATAATTATAATGTTTTATACCATTCTGAAAGTTTTTCATACTGTTCATCCCAGCTGAAATGCTTTTCTTCCATCTTTTTGTAATCTCAAATCTTTAATTTATGAACAGCTTTACATAAATCTTCTTTATTATCAGGAGCAAAAAATATTACAGATCATCATACAACTTCTGGAAGTGATGCAATATATGTAGTAATTAGTGGAGTTCATAAAGCTAATGTTTCTGTGTGAACAGATCAAAATCCTTCAGAAAGAGACGGTGCAATAACTCAATCTACATTAGCAACAAGTGCTCTTAATTCATTTTTACTTAATCAGTTCCAAATTTTTACTCTTCATCTTTCTTTTACTGGGAGATTGTGAAGTATTTTTTGAAGTTTTTCTTTTATATAATTATCTCTTTTTGCTGGAATAAAATTAAAAATAAGTTGAAGATCTTTTTCTTGTTCTAAAAGGTTTGGTGTGGCATCAACAAGAAGATCTATACCCTTAGATATTCCAGTATGTCCAAAATATAGTAAGTTCCACTTATTATCTAATCAAAATCTTTCTTTTATGATTTTACTTTCATCTTTTGTTACTTTTTTCTTATCCCAAAAATCATAATCAACTCCATTATGTGCTAAGAAAAGTTTTTTATCAGGGATTCAATAGTATACTCTAAGAGAATTTAAAGTATAAGAAGAAACACAATGATAAAAATCAAAGTGGAGTTGGAAAATAAACCATTCAAATAAGCGATAAATCCATGTAGAATATAGAGGCTTATAACGATTCCATAATTTTCAGAATATTTCATGAACAGTTAATAATACTTTTTTATGATATAGTATACCAAGTAGACTAGCAGGAATGGCTCATCAATAAGTACTAGTATGAATTCATACAATGTCAGGATTGGCTTTTAAAATTTTCCTTCATTCAAAAAATCAATGCCAAACAAAAGATTTCCTTGATCATCATGCTCTTATTATTGTTAGATTACCATCTGATTCTTCTTTCTTTAATTTTTTATCATACCAAGAAGTGAGAACGATAACTTTGTATCATTCTTTTAAAGAACGATTAATGATTTGCTCAAAAACCGTTTCAACACCTCATTTATGAGGTAGATAATAATCAAGAATATAAAGAAGTGTAGCCATGAATATAATTAATTGTGATCTAGTTTATTTTTATTGTTTATCACTCATTGAGTAATAAAAGTGACTTCAATATGATAATTTTTTATAGAAAATCAAGGTAATTAACAGAATTGAAATCAAAAAGCAAATAAATAAGATTCTTTACGATTTATTTTCTACAGAAAATATGAAATTCCACATAATAACACTAGGGTGTCAAATGAATTATTCTGATTCTGCAAGAATAACGTCAGTTTTAAAGAACTGTGGATTTTCTCCTGTAGAAACAATAGATGATGCAGATATAATTATATTCGATACCTGTTCTGTACGTCAAAAATCAGAAGATAAGGTTACTGGGAAACTAAAAGAAATTCCACTTTCTAAAAAGGTTTGGATAACTTGATGTATGATTCAGCATACTATGAGGAATAATAAAATTTCAGAGAAAAAGAATATTCCAGAACAGCTAAGAGTGTGAAATTTCGCTTGAAGTGTAACGACTAAAGAACCAAAGATACTTTGAATAACTTCTGAAGAAATTAATGAATTGAGAAAAGGAGAGTCGGATATTGTTGGTATTAACCATGCATTTAATCCATTATTCCATTCTTTATCTCAAAAATGGCCTAATATTGAACTATTTTTTCGTATTGATGATACTTGATTTTTGCCATTGATGCTCAAAAGATTATGATATGAAGTATCATATGATAAAGAATTGACAAATGAATATTCAACAATTATTCCTGAAGGAATAAATTCAAGTATGAATAACCATAATAAAACAGCATATATTCCAATATCAAGTTGATGTAATCAATTTTGTGCATATTGTATAGTTCCATTTGCTCGTTGATTAGAAAAATGGTTCCCTGTAGATCAAATTGTAAGAGAGGCAAAGATACATTTAGCGAATGGCGTAAAAGAGATATCTCTTTTATGACAGATTGTTAATAAACATCCTGATTTTATAACAATCATAAAAGAATTACTTAAATTAGATTGATTGGAGTGGTTAAGATATACTTCACCATATCCAACTTATTATTCTGATGAATTGCTTAAATTACATGAAACTGAGGAAAAATTATGTCCTCATATCCATATCCCATTTCAATCATGATCTGATGCTGTTTTAAAAAAGATGTTCCGTGGATATTCAGCACAACAATGTTATGATTTTATTGATAAAATAAGAGGACTTAAAAGACCTATTTCAATAACAACAGATATTATACTTTGATTCCCATGAGAAACTGATGCTGATTTTGAAGAAACACTTAAGCTAACAGAATATGGTAGATTTGATATGATTTATATGGGTATTTATTCTAATCGTCCATGAACCTTTGCAGATAAGAAATATCCAGATGATATTCCATATAAAGTAAAACATGAAAGATGGAAGAAGTTAAACGATGCTTTGTATAGAATCTCAGAAGAAAATAATAAAGCTGAGGTATGAAATATCAGGAAAGTAATGATTAATGAAAAATGAAATAATTGAGAATGGTACTGAGTAACGGATAATATGAAACAAATTGTGGTAAGATGAGAGAATAATCTCGAATTATGAGATATGGTGAATGTTAAAATAGATAAATGAGTTGTATTTAAGTTAGAAGGAGTGGTAATTAAGTAAATAACCTTACTTGAAAAAGTTTTGTATTTAATTAATTTAAAAAAAATTTACATTACTTCTTTTTTGGTATGCAAGAAAACATTTCACTTAAATCATATAATACTCTCCAAATAGATGTTACTGCTAAATATTTTATGGAAATAAAGAATACATATAGTCTTCTCCAATTCTTGGAAACTAAAGAGTGGAAAGAAAATAAGCATCGAATATTATGATGAGGATCTAATACCTTATTCCTTAGTGATTATTATGATGGAATTGTTCTACATCCAGCTATCAAAGGAATAGAAACAATCAAAGAAACAGATACTGAACTCTATCTCCAAGTATGAGCATGAGAAGATTGGAATGAATTTGTGAACTATACGATAAATAACGGATTATGATGAATAGAAAATTTAGTATTAATTCCTGGGAATGTATGAACTAGTGCAGTATCAAATATTTGAGCATACTGACAAGAAGCTTGTGAAACAATTTATGAAGTAATTGGCGTAAATTTAGAAACAAATACAATTCAAAAACTATCAAATGATGATTGTAATTTTTCTTATCGTAACAGTATTTTTAAAAATGAGCTAAAGGATAAGTTTATTATAACACATGTGGTGTATAAACTAAAAAAAATAGATGATAATTATGAATTTAAGACATCTTATAAAGATGTAACCACATATTTTGAAAATAATAATATTCAATTTGAAAACCTTTCAATCCTAGAAAAATTACCATTATTATCAAAGGCGATAGAAGAGATCAGAAGGAATAAACTTCCAGATCACACAAAAATCTGAACCGCTTGAAGTTACTTTAAAAATCCAGAAATCTCTTTACCAGAACGAGATTTACTACAAACCAAGTATCCAGAATTAAGGGCTCATCTCACAGAAAATGAAACGATGAAACTTTCAGCTGGTCAATTAATAGAACTCTGTTGATGGAAGTGAAAAGAAGTTAATTGAGTAAAAATGTATGAAAAACATGCACTTATACTCATAAATTCAAATCCATTATGAGAAGCTGTAGCAGAGTATGCTCAAATGGTACAAGATTCAGTTAAAGAAAAATTCTGAATCCAATTAGAACCAGAAGTTATTTATTGCAAATAAAATCTATTACTCTTTTTTTAAAGATATTTTATAAGGTTTGTGTATAATTATTGTAGTCTGCCAGTCTCATGGCAGATTTTCATATAGCCATTTTTGATATAATCAAGGCACTCTGATACATCAATGAGATAGGTCAGTTCAATCACTTTCTCACCAGTGTAAATAGTATACTCAAGTATATTGTAATGCATAAGGCATAGGATCATCATTATACATAGTCGAACGATGATCAATTTCTCTATGATAAATACGATAAATTCATGACTTAGTTCTTCATGTATGAGAATTTCATAAAGAAACATAAGTTGCTAATTTTAATTTTTGATTTTTATAATATCCTAAAATTGATTTCCCATTGTCAGCACGGAAAACCAAAACAAGATGATCTCTATCTAATACTTTTTTTTCATATACTGAAAAATTTATTTTATCAATTAATCATGAAAGATTCATTGGTAAATACTCTAAAGTTTCAGGATATATTAATGGGAAATAAATTGTGTTTATTCATTCATATGAATCTCATGAAGAACTATTCAGAAGCGGATTATACTCATGTAAAATGCTATCGGCTTGATCTTTTCCTAAAAGTACAGAATAATCATGATTAATTTCATCCATTTGATAGAGAGGAGAATTTTGAATTTCATCAAAATCAACACCAACTTTTTCAATCCAAATATGAGAAACTATTGGTAAGAGTATTGGAACAGAAATGACAGTGCTAAAGAGACCTCACATAAGAATATTTAAGCTAATAATATCAATCAAACAAATTCTATATATTAATTCAAAAGAAATATTCAACGATTAATCA
>CAMJIH010000019.1 GCA_946405785.1 uncultured bacterium
AGGTTCTTGATTCTTAGCATTCCAATCAATATTTAATCAAAGTAATTCTGTGATTTTGTTAAGAATAAAGAATTTCTCAAGACTTTCAGCAGCAGCTGATTGAACACCATCAACAAATTCTTTTGATTTTTCTTCTCATAGTTGAGAGAAATAGTCTTTTACTTTTTCTTCGCTTCCAAATCTTTGTTTTAAGTTAGCCATTCTTACTTTGAATTCTTGATCAATCATTGACTTAGGAATAATTACATTAATTCCTGATTTTCTGATATCATTGATGTATGCTTCAATAGCTTGAACAAGTTCATTTTCTTCTTTTTGGTTTACAATTTCTTTCTTAATGTATTCTCTTAATTCTTTATTAGTCTTAACTTCAGCATCTTTTCCAAAAAGTTTTGCAATCATTTTGTCATCTAGTTCTGGAAGAACAACTTCTTTAACATCTTGGATAGTTACCTTTACTTTTTTAGCTTCACCTTTTTTAGCATGAAGAACATGAGGTAATTTTTTCTCATCGTATGTTAATTCGATAACTTCTTTCTTGTTTTTTCAATTGAAAGTCTTTGCCCAGAATTTATCTTCGTTGAATTCTGTTTCACCTAGATATGTTGTTCATTTATCAACGGTATTACCATCTTTATCAACAAATTCTAATCATAGTTTTGAGATAGTATTTTTATCTGAGATAGTTTCTGCATCTTTGTAATCTGCATAATTCTTTTGGATATTTAACAAAGAGTCTTCAACTTCTTTTTCTGTAGCTTCAGCTTTTATAGCTTTCATTTTAATGCTTTCCCATTTTTTACCTTCAACTTTTACTTCTGGATAAACATCTAGATGGAAAGTTACAACAGTTGTTCCTTTGTCTTCTTTTGTTTCATATCCGTAAGGTTCTCCGATGAATTTAATATCTTTATTTTCTTTTAAAATATCTTGAATAGCATCGTTGATTAAGTGCTCTGTAATGGCCATTTCAACGTACATTGGTTGAATATTTTGTTCAACAATATGTGTAGGGATTTTTCATGCTCTGAATCCAGGGATCTTCATATCTTTTGCAAAATGTTCAAGAACATGTCCTCTTACTTTTGATTTATCTTCATCTCAAAAGTTAACTGTGATGATGTAATCACAATTTTTACCTTCTGTTAATTTCTTATTCATATGTTTGAAATAATGATAAAATTGTATTGTAGAGAGTGTAGTTATTCTCTTATTTTTTTCAAGTTAAGATTTAGTAAAGGGGAGTGATGATATTCTTTTCTATATTAGCTTTTGGTTTAAATAATATAGCAGGTACAAGGTATCATTCTTGCTCTAAGTATATTAATTTTCATTTCTCCATTGGAATTGATCATTCTTGTCATTTTTTTGTAGTATCGATATTTCACTCTTTACCTAATGTTTCTAGAATTTGTTTCTTTGTTTTTTGAAGTTGATACTTAGATAATTCATATGATTGAACATCGTAATTATATATATCTGTTATTATTCATTGATTTCTGTCGAAAGTTACACTAAGTCATTCTTGTTTTTTATCTGAACTCCAAACCTCTTTGTCTTCAATCATTCTAGGATAGAAGACTGTTACTTCTGAAGCTGAATTTTCAGTAAGAATTGGATCTCAATAATATTTTAATGTGAGTCCTAAATTTGTTAATTCTGTCTTTATATATTTTATTATCTCTTTATCAGTAAATTCTTTTTCTTGTTCTACGTATTCTTCGTTTGCATTGAAAATTTCAATCTTATTATGATTAAGATCAATACTGATGTAGTATTTTCAAGTTGCAGTTTTAAAAAGTATGTTTTCAACTTTTCAAGATTCAAATGCTTTTGTTTTTATTTCTGGTAGTCTTAAGTATTTTATAAGAGGATTAATAGAAACATTGCTAGATTCTCATTCTCTTATTATATAATAGCTTTTACTCAAACTTGGAATTTGATTTTCTCCAATATGATATAAAATTGGATATGCAGCTATAATTGTGTTCTTTATTTTATTTGTTTGATTAATTTCAGTGTCTCATGTTGAAATTTCTCAGAATGCATTATCTTTTAGATAGTATAGTGTTTTTGGGTTGCTTAATAATTGTGGAGTAGCATTAAAACTTATAACTCATAATACAAATAAGATTATAAATAATCCTATAGCTATACAGAATCCTGTAAAATAGAATTTTAGATTTTCGTGATAGTATGAAAAATATGAATTATTTGATTCCTTTTTTAATTTTTCTTTGGTGCTCATCGTTTTATTATTTTATAAAATCATCAAAGAATTTTTAATAATGTTTACTGTTTTTTCAATTCAATTTAATAGTTAGCTATCAAGTTCATTGTATGAATCTAGTCTAATAAGTATGCTTGATTTTTTGAAATGTTTTTTCAATTCTTTTTCAATCTCGTTACTTATGTCATTAGCTTCTTTTAATGAAATTTTCTTATTCTTGAATACTAGGTGAAAACTAATGAATACTTTTCCTCAAGACTTATGTGTTTTTAGTTTATGAAAACTTTCTATGTCTTTATTTTTTAGAATGATTTTTCATATCATATCGTCTTTATCAATGCTTTTGTCCATTAATACATCGATTCATTCTTTCATTATTTTGAAACTTGGAACCATAATGTATATTGCTATCCCAATTGCTATAATAGGATCAATCATTTGATATCAAGTATATTTTACTAGTACTAGAGCTATGATTATTCAAGTATTTGTTAAAAAATCCATTGTATAGTGGATTAAATCTGCTTTTATAATTAGATTATGAGTCTTTTCTGCAGTCCTTTTCAAAAAGAATACGATAATTCCTGTAACTATTATTGAAATTATCATAACTATAATACTTTCATCAATTGAGTTTAATTGTGTTCAGTGAATCAGTTTTTTTACTGAAGAAAATATAATTAATCATCAAGATCCAATAATAATAAGTCATTCAATAACTGCTACTATTCATTCAATTTTTCAATGCCCGTAATTATGATCTTTATCAGCTGGTTTACTAGCTTCTTTTAGAGCAAAAAGATTTAGTAAAGAAACCATTAAATCTAACAAAGAATCAGCAGCTGTAGCAAGAAGTGTCATACTTCAGCTGATAATTCAAAATGTGAATTTTACGATAGCGAGAATTAGCGCTCAAAAACTTGCTATTTTTACAGCTTTTTTTTCGTTATGCATATAGTATTTTTATTTTTTTAAATTTTATAGGAACATTGACTCAAGTCATTTCCATATTGCAAAGGAGAAAACAATCACAAGTATTCATATGGTAGCATTTTTGATAGCATTTTTACCTTTTGTAGCATCTCAGAATTTAAAGATTGTTCATGCATATTGATAACCAGCATAAAGAATCATGATACCTCATATAAGTAATCCTAATTGGTTGATAAATCTCATAAGATATACTATATAAGCCAATAATGTATCCCGATTTATTATTCATGTTTTGAAGGCCATTCATAGGTCTCAATCATCTGCTATGTCTTTTGCTTGTTCATTATATTTATCAATTACAGTTCATGCTCATGTTCCTCCTACTAGTTCAACGAGCATAGCAGCTCTGTCATTAAATTCATTATCGTCTTCTGCTCTAGGTATGATGTGTAAATAGTTTGATTTAGCGAATGTTTGAAATATGGTACATCATAACATTAATAGAATTGCAACAATTGAAACTTTTTTCATTCTCCGTAGATTATTTGATTAAATTAATTACATTTTTTTATAGGAACATTGACTCAAGTCATTTCCATATTGCGTAGGAGAACACAATTATAAGTATTCAGATAGTAGCATTTTTGATAGCGTTCTTACCTTTTGTAGCGTCTCAAAATTTAAAGATTGTTCATGCATATTGATAACCAGCATAAAGAATCATAATACCTCATATAAGTAATCCTAATTGGTTGATAAATCTCATAAGATATACTACGTAAGCCATTAATGTATCCCAATTAATTACTCATGTTTCAAAAGCTTTTCATATATCAGCTTTTTTTATATCTCATCATCCAGCAAGCTTTTCTGCTTGTTGATTATATCTTTCATTTACAGTTCATGCTCATGTTGCAACAGCTTTAACGATACTTGCTGCAGAATCTCATCCTTCAGATCTTGGTATGATGTGTAAATAATTTGATGTTGCAAATGTTTGAAACATGGTACATCATAGCATTAATAGAATTGCAACAATTGAAACTTTTTTCATTTCCCGATAATTATTTAATTTAAATTAATTACATTTTAATGTTACTTGTTGAATTTGTCTTAATGATCAAAAGAAGTTATTATTTATTTCTGTGAGCATATTAAGAACTGTTTCATTCCTAGAATTTAAGTAGTTATTGTAATTTGTATACGTTGTTTCCAAGAGGAGGTTAGATTGTATAGCAACATATTTTGAATAAAGTTGAATTTTTTTTGAAATGAAATCATTAATTCTTTTAAGACATTCATTTTGTATTCTCATAGTTTCTTGATCGTCGGAATCAAACCAACCTTGTGCAAATGTTATATTAATTGCAGTTTGACATAGATTAAAGTATTTTGTTGTAAGATCTCGTTCTTCAAATTTTTTGTATTTGTCTGAATCGTTTATCGTAGCTCATCATCATTCTTGGGTATCTAATTTCTTTTTGTATTCTACAGAACTGGTTCAATCATAGTATGAAACAAGATATTTTGGTGTTTGTGTTTTAAATTTATCTCTGCTATTAGTATCCCAACATTTTTCGTTGAACCAGTATTCTTTAAATGGTGTATCAAATTTTGCTGGTAGATTTCATTCTGTACCAGTTGCATATTCATTAACTATTTTTTCCCATTCAGCTGCTTTTTTATCTAGTTCTAAATCTTCATATGTTTTTGGTCATAACCTTCTTATCATAATATTTACGATATGGTCAAAAAGGTATGGTGATCTTGGGTAATCATTTTGTATATCGTCGAAGTTTACTTTTTTACATCTTTCATCCTGTTCACTTTCTTTTACACCTTCTTGGGCATCTATACAACAGTATTTTTTTAGGTTCCTTAGAGCTCTGAGAAATCCATCTTCTGTAAGCATTTCATTTCATAAGGTCTTTTTGAAGTTTTTTTGCATATCGTCAGGTATTCCTTGATTTAGGTCAAGTCATTTAACTTTTTCACAATTGCTTTCGTATGCAAAACTTGTGTTTCATATAAATAACAGTCAAAGTATACAGATGATTAATAGTATGTTTTTTTTCATTATTTAATTGTCAATAAATAATAAGAAGTTTATATGAGAAATCATATTTTATTCAAGTGGTTTTGCTTTAAATGTAATGCTTGCTATCTTATCTCCAAATGCTTCATATATTTCATATGTTATTGTCTCATCTGATTTGTTGAATATATAATCTCATTGAAGATTTTCTGTTGTGTATAATACACCAGTTGGTCCAATATATAATATTGCTTTGCCATCTTTCATAATAACACTACCTCAATCAAATGCTCAGTAGTTTCCTCATTCAAGTTTTATAAGTTGTCATTTGAATACTTCTGTTTTTACTAATTTTTCAGGTTGTATTATTATCTCGAATAATGGATTATCTCATTCCATAAGCTTTACAGTAGGGTATCATTGTGATAGGTCTACACGTGGCTTTACAGTTCATGCAAATTCTCATTTTAATTCAATTTCTCAATTCTCTCAATTAACATTTGCTATTTGCTTGTTATCTTTTGTATATAATCCAATAGCATCTCAGTAATCGTAATACTGTCCAGTTACTTTTGTTTGATTAGTTGTTACTGGATAAGTTAGTTTACTTGTTCATCATTCCGTTGCTGTGATTGGAGTTGTTCCATTATTTCTAAATCTTTCAAAACTTACATCTCATTTATCAATATCTGTTTCTAGTTCTGATATGATTGATATTGGACCTTTCATACCATCTTTATATCAATCATTACGAGTGATATCTTCAATTGATATTCATGGTACTTGGATTTCTAGTTGTATTGTTTCTTCTGTTTCATTACCTTGTGAATCTACAGCAGTAATCTTATAAACTTTCTTTTGTTTCTCTGTAAAGAAGAGATTAGGAAGTAATACTATTCACATAAAGTTGTCGAAATCTTTTTCGTTTAGTACTTTTCATGTGTCATTTTCTGGATCCATTTCTATTAGTTGTGTAACACGTACCTTTGTTTCATCATACCAAGTAATTCTAAGATTGTAGTATGTTCATACATATCATTCAAGATCAAATCAATCGTCAACAACTTCGTTGTTTTTCTTTATTCTTTCTAGTTCAACTCTTGCTTTTGGAGGTTCTCAATCTCATATTGCTTGTCTTCATCAAACAAGTTGATTAGACCATGGAGCATTTTGTTGGTATACGGTTTCTTTTAATTTAATGGTTGTGATTTGAACGTATTGCCATTTCCTTGGAACTTCTGGTAAGCTGAATTGAATAGTTTCTAGAGCAGGATTATAATATTTAACTGCATATATCTTGTCTCATAATAGGTTTTTGATTTTTTGTGTTGTTCATTGTAATTGAATTCTAAGGTCATCAATTTCTTCTTCCATTCAATTAGGTAAGAATAATATATATTTAATCTTACTTTGTGAGTTTCTTTCTCGATATCAATCTACACGTTCTACAAGACGCATTAAGTATCAGCTTTTTGATTCGTCTGGATTATTGTCCCAAGTGAAGCTAATTGAATCAAAGTTTTGTCATTTTAACATAAAGTTTTTAACTTCAGCATTTTCATCATATACTTTGATGTCATCTGAGAATAATCCTCAAAGTGATAGATATTGTTTTCTTGATTCTTTTTTGAGAGTTGGTTTAACTACTACAGATCCTTTACCTTTAGTATTTCATTTCTCAAAGTATTTGATAAATACATTGTAGTTATCCCACATAACAAGTTCATTCTTTCAATCATTATCGAGATCTCTTTCGTAGTATCATAGGAACTTCTTGTAGTTGTATTCAGAATTAACAGCGCTAATTGTTTTTTCTCCATCTTTGATATATATTCATTGTACATATTGACTGTAATCATTTGTTGATGCTTCGTTCTTTGATGGAGTAGTATTAGATGTTGTAGTCAATAGTGTTCTTGAAACTTTTTTTCATTCATCATCAATTAAAGTTGTTGTTCCTTCATATTCATTTCTTTTGATACTATACCATTGATTAATCTTATCTTTTATTGATGCCATATATTTTATTGAATTTTCATATGTTTCTTCAGACATATTTAATTCTTCTGCTGTATGATTCTTTAGAGCAGAGTAATATCATTCAACTTTTTTGTCTTCTGTTTCTATGAACATTTCCATAGCATTTGAATTTGCAATTACTTCTTCAGCAATAGCATTTCTATTAAGAAGATTTGTTTTATATGTTAGTTGATATGGAGAATCTTCTTTTCTGTTCTTTATTGAATTGAGGAATCAGTCATAGTCATTCTTTGCTAGATCAGCAAGTTTGATTACATTCTCTTTTTCTCATTCAATGAGTTTGTTAAGATCTTCTTCAATTTTATTAATACCTTTATCATTCTTTTCTACTTTTGTATCTGTTGATGCATATGCGATAACTTGATTTACTCTTTCTTTATCTTGTGCATTTAATAGAGTATCGCGTAATTCATAAAGCTGTTCTTTCATCTTGTCTGGAGTGTTTGTTTTTGATATTTCAGCATTTAGAATTATATTTTGATTAGTTACTCTATCAATATTTTGCATTGGTTCAGATCCTTTTTCTTCAAGATATTGTACTCAATTTTGTGTTTCTTGAAGTAGACTATATGTTGCTTGATTTATAGGATCAACAATACTCTTTAGTAAAGCATAGAATGCATCAAAATTATATTGCAAGTTGACAAAGCTGTCTACTGCTATGTCTATTCCTTGTAGAGGAGTTTGCTTGAAATATAAGGTTAAGTCCAGATTATCTACCCGAGGTACTTCATAAGATCTTTGAGTCATTTGTTCAATTCTTGCTTTTACAGATTTTTCTCATACGACTCAAATTCATGATTTAACTATACAGTATATCTTTGAAAGTGTTTTTGCTACTTTTAATAATCATGTTATTTTATTTGGTATTTCTGGAATTTCTGGAGCAGGTGGAAGTATAGGGAGCTCTAATTTAACTTGTGGTATAAATGATGGAAGTTCTGGAAGCTCAGGTGGTTGTGGTAATTGTGGAATATCAGGTATATCAAAATCTATGTTGAAGTTTACACCTAATTCTGGTGGTTGTGGAAGATTTGGTAGCCTTGGAAGTTCTACCGGTTGAGGTATAAATTTGAAACGTGGTAAACGTATGTTCATTTGTAGATTGAAGTGCGATAGATCTATGTATAGACTTGGTATTTTAACACTTGGGATAGGTATTGTTGGTATTTCGAATGCATTACATAGGAAACTTAATTTACATGAATATTGGTCGTAAGTATCTTGTGTACATTTTCAACATTTAGCTCACCAATCCACGAATAAATCTATCATTACTTGATATGTTTTTACAATTGTTACAATTGTTATTATTGCATCACAGTATTGTGAGAATCTGTTTGCATTAACATCCATCCAGAAATTTATGTATCAGAAGAAATTTCAGATAAGTGCTGAGATATCTCCTAAGTATTTATCTGTTACGTGTAACCATTCATATATTTGAAGTGGGAATCTTTTGTATGCTTCTAATGTTTGTACGTTTTGGAATATTTGTTTTCAAATTTTGTCGAATTTATTTGTTAGTTTCATGAGCTTTGCTTTTGAATCTCTTACTAGTTTACAATGAGCAGCTCTTTTTGGATCTGATTTATCATCAGCATCTTTTTTATCACAATCATGTATTGCAGCTTCAAGTGTTGCTTCCCATCATTTTAATACAGTAGAGTTGTCTTCATACCATGTTAATAAGTAATTTCAATATGCTTCAATATCTTCACTATAAATTCGTGGAATTCTGATAGGTACATTTTGTGTTGTGATGTTTATAAGTTCTGTTTCATTGAAGAGATCTTGTAGTTCTTTGAATGGATTAGCTCATTCTGCTAGATTTAATTTTTTAATGTCTCCTTTTGATAAGTTCTTATCAGAGACAGTTTTGATTTGTTTTTCCATTCGTTCTCTAGCTTTTTTGTTTCCTTTTGTTGCATCTCTAGCTAATTTTATTTCTTTCTTATTGTCCTCAGCGCTTTTATTTGTTAGGTTTTGGATATTTGAGTTTCCAATTTTATTAATTTCTTCTGATAAGTATGTGATATCAGGGAATGTGAATTGGATTTCAAATCTTAATAGGTTGTTTATCCAATATTGTACTTGTCTATCGATCCAATCTACTAAGATCTTTTGAACTCATTGTTGTATTCCTCATAATAATTTATTTGAGATATCTTTAGCTCATTGGATTTTTACTCAATTTATTTCTATTCAAGCATCTGAATCACCAAAACTACTTGAATTAGAATATGAGTTAATTGGATCGTAATCTATATTGATAAGTCATCATAAGTATGGTCATTCCTTTGGACTTGTTGGATATGCCTTTGAGTTGAGTGTGTTTGATGCAATCATTGTAAATGGAGATTCTTTATCTTGTGGATTACATAGACTAGTAGATCCGTATTCTCAAACCCAATCTTCATAATTTACATTGTCGTCTCAATCTTCTCCATCATCTCAAGCTCCTCATCATCATGATGGACATGGTAAAGCTATAGCTGTTACTATACAGTTTCCTCATACATCTGATACTGGTGATGGAATGTTCAATCATACTTTTTGTAATCATAAACATATTGCAATTCAAACTTGTGCAGTAAGAGTAGGTGCTGCATAAATTCTTATTATTGATGGATATGTTCCTCATCCTACCCAAAGGAAATCATCAGAAGGTGATTTTAATCACCATGGAATTGGTATAGTACCGACTGGTGTAATTAATGTTCATGGGAAGTGGAATACAGGAAGACCGCTTCCTAATGTTTGTGTTAATGGTTCTAGTGGTATACATCACATTATGTGATAATTACCTGGTGCAAGGAATGCTTGATTAAATGGAACAGGTAATCATTCGCAAGTCTTAGTTCCTCATTCTGTTCAGAATGTGAATCAGTGACAAAGACTATTAGCATATTTTTGTAGATCTTTTTCCATTTTTTTGAGATCTACTCACATTATTTTTGTAATATCTAGGTCGATATTTCAGAAATTAAGTCAGTTATTTTCAAGAACTTTTCACCAAACTTCTTTTAACATGTCTTCAATTGTGAATTTTTCTTTTATTGAATTCAATATTGTTGAATTATCTGTTCAGTTCTTTGATGATCCTGCGATTTCTGCGTTGATTTTTTGTGTTGCTTCTGCATTTTTTGATTCTGCTTGTTTTGCATAAGTATCTGCAAGTTCTTGTAAATCTACCAGTTCTGAGTCATATGCTCTGTTTTTATCTTGTGTATTATTTTTTAATACTTCTTCTTTTTTGATACATCAATCTATTGGTTGTACGATAATGCTAGGTAAATTATCTGTGTTTGTATTTGTTGTTTCTTTGAATGTTAGAGTATATTTATATTCGAAAATGTATTCATCTCCGTTCGATATTGGAGTTATGTTTGTTATATTGAAATCATATCAATTAATTCAGCTCTTAACAGTACCTGTACCTTTTGTAAATTGGAAACTCTTTGGTAATCATGATTCATTCCATGGTCATTTAATATCTTCTAGAATTGCATTGATATTTGCATGACTCTTTGGTAGAGGAATTGTTACTCTGACTTCAACAGGGTCTCAGTTATCAAGACTTCATCAGTTTAAGTCTTTGTAATTCTTTTCCATAACATAAACTTCTTTTGAGTTTGTACGGTTAATGTAAGAGACTATGTCGTTAAGATTGATATAAGCTTGTTCACCATTATTTAGTCAGTCGTTTATTTTGAATCGTGTTCCGAAAGGATTCTTTATTAGGATATCTTTGTTCTTTTCTTCATATTTTAATCAGTTCCAACGTAGTATTGTTGTGTCTTCTTCTTCAGCTTTTAAAACTGATATTGTTGACAATGGTTTTTCTCTTACTATTTTTATCGTATAGATAGGATTTTCTAGATGATATTTTAAAGTGTATTTGAATTGTAGAGCTCATCATCAAGCAATTCATGATGATCATTTTATATCAACAATACCAAAATCATATCATACCATTCATTGTATAATCTTTCATGTACCGTATGTGAATTTTAAGTCTTTAGGTGCTCATGTATTTGGATCACGATCAACAATCCATGGTCAACTTATTTTATCAAAGTATTCTGAAAGTTTAACTCAGTTTGTTGTAATTGTTACTGTAACTTCTACTTCATCTCAATCGTCTAATTCTCCTCAGTTTTTGTCTATAAATGATTTTGTTGGTTTATTAACTTTTTTAGTGTTTGTTAAACTATTAAATTTTTCTATGTTATACATACTAATGAATGCTATTCCACTGTCATTTAATGAATCTATATCAAGATATTTTCAAACAAATGGATTCTTTATGTATACACTAGCAGCTTCTGAAGCTTTTTGTGCTTGCTCTGTTGTATTTACATCACTCATATAACCTACGATTCATGCTATATCATCTTCGCTTATGTTTCAAGATTTCCATTTATCAATTTCTGATTGTGGTATGTAGATTCATTGTTTTTCAAGATCTGTTTGATTTTTATCTGCATCAAGTTTTCAGTTAATCACTTCTTTTTCTATTTCGTCATTTCATGGATATCTTAGGTCACTCCATCTTAAGATACTATCATCAGATATTCAATTTGATGTTAGTTTTACACCGAATTTTTTAATGATTTTTGTTGATCATTCTTGTCTTTCAAGTCGGTTTTTATCACAATCATATACATCTTTACTTAGGTAACTGTGTCTGCTCTTTGTTCCGTTTCAGTATGTTATTTTTAGATATCATTTTTTATCAAGAGTAACGATATCTGCTCTTCAGTCATTATCCATATCTTCAATAAATAGTTGAACTACTCATGATAGATCTCCTGGTTCAGGATTTGTTTGTCATGCTTTTGTGTTTACATTAAGACAGACTACATTTCAGTCAACATCAAATACTCAATCAGTATTGGTGTAAGCTCTCATCTGATTCTTTCAGTTCTTTATTATTATATCTTCATAACCATTTCAATCAACATCTCATACAAAGACTTCATCAATTTGTTCAGCACTTATCATTAGTGTTCACATTTCTTCGTATTTATTGTTACTATATTGTTTTATTAAACTAATACTTCAGTCTCTGTAAATAACAATAAGGTCTCTTAATCCATCTCAATTGTAATCGATATCTGTTACTTTAAATATAGATTTTCATGGTTCTGAGAATTTAACTTGTCATAATCATCTTTTTGAAGCGACTTCATCTCTGTTCTTTAATAGAGGATCTCAAATGTTTATCAAGAATTCTGAACCAAATGGAATAGTTGCTTCTCATACACTTTCTCATTCTGCAAATAGAGTAATGTTCTTGAAGTCTGCTCTAAATCAGATGTATTTATTTAGTTCATCACTATTTTGTATTGAGTCGTATCATTGATATGACTCTTCGAGTGTATTTGTTGTTGATAGTAAAGCCTTTACTTTTGATTCTGTTGATCATCTATCAAATATTTCTCATAATTCATATCATATTCATTCAATTTTTTCGCTAACATTTGAATAATTTACTTTTGTAATTATTGCGCTAGCTAGTTGTTTTCATTTATATGATATATTCCAAACAGGTTTTGTTGCTAGATTATAATTTCATAGTTCGAAATCTATTCAGTTTCTCATGTCAGCGAATTTCTCTCATTTATCATTCAAGAATATTCATCCATCATAAGTGTATTCCTCATCTATGTCGAATAGATATATGGCTTTTGATGTTTCATTTTTAATTGCATTTTCTATTCGCTCATTTGATACATCGCTCTCTATAGCAATGATTTTTTCTAAACCATCATTGATTGTGAAGTCTCATACATTATTAACATTTATTTTTAATTTGCTATTATCTAATGTTGCTTTTAATTTTACTCATCATAGATTTTGTATATTTCAGTCTTTTCAGAAAATGATTGCTGTTTCTTGTATCTTTGAAGGCGCTATAAGTTGGGTAGTTACAGCAAGTGTTTTAGATGATTTTTGAATAATATTTTCTGCAAACTTTTTGTTATCGGAATTATATCACCATTGATTTCACCAGTCATTTCCAAATAGATTTAAGTACATTATATTTAATCATGATTCTATTGCTCATTTAAGGAAGAAATTCTTTACTGTAAATCTTTTTGATGCTGATATTTCTTTTCAGTCACTTGATTTTCCTTTAACTGATATCTTGTGGAGACCAACATCGTCTTCAGTTGTAGGAAGTGTAAATTTTCGACTTCCTTGAGCTACACTTGGTTCTTCTGTTGGAGATACTTTCAATTCAGATGTGGATTTAACTGAGATTGTAGTAGTTTTTTCTATTTTATTTCATCGTGCATCTGTTAATTCAACTTCTCCTTTTAATGTGTCTTTAGGATTAATTACATCGTTTTCTAATGTGACACCAATATTTTTCATTTCACCTGGCTCTACTTTGAGTAGTATCTTTTTAGGATCTAATCATGGTACAGTAACTGTGATTTCATCATTACCTGCTTTGTATCATGGTACAAGGTATACTGTTCTTTCTCATTTCTCTATCATTAATGAGTTTGCTTGCCTTAGTTTTATTTTTTTGTTACCTTTGTCATCTTTTGTTTCATCAGCAACCATTATTTTTGCTAATTTATTTTTAGAATCAAAGGCTACATTTGATGTGATTTTTACAATTTGTCCTCCATTTTTTAAAGTAAGTTTTATAGGGATGGCTTTCTTTGTATTTATACTTCAATCATCATTATAGTATTTCTCATTTGATACTTGATATTTAATTTGTTCTGTATCTTTGTCGTTTAGCTTTAAATCTCAAGGGAATATTGTGATAGTATTCTTTCACATAACTTTTCATTTTGCATCTTCTACAGTAACAGTAACTGTTCATGATGTTCATTTTTCTGCTCTGTAGAGCATTGTTGAAGTTACGAAATCATTAATTTCTTG